>DATMXU010000289.1:0-5902 GCA_035562355.1 Pseudoflavonifractor sp. | reverse complement strand
ATTACTTCTTCAGGTTGAAGAAGGCTTCCTTACCCAGGTACTGCGCCACGTCGCCCAGTTCTTCTTCGATGCGGAGGAGCTGGTTGTACTTGGCCACGCGGTCGGTGCGGCTGGGGGCGCCGGTCTTGATCTGCCCGGCGTTCACGCCCACCACGATGTCGGCGATGGTGGCGTCCTCGGTCTCGCCGGAGCGATGGGAGACCACGGCGGTATAGCCCGCGCGGTTGGCCTTCTGGATGGTATCCAGGGTCTCGGTGAGCGTGCCGATCTGATTGACCTTGATGAGCACAGAGTTAGTTACATGCAGGTCGATCCCCTTCTGCACCCGCTCGGCGTTGGTGACGAAGAGGTCGTCGCCCACCAGCTGGACGCGGTCGCCCAGGGCCTTGGTGAGCATGCCCCAGCCCTCCCAGTCGTCCTCACCCATGCAGTCCTCCATGGAGATGATGGGGTAATTGTCGGCAAACTTCTTCCACATGGAGACCATCTGAGCACGGGTCATGGTCTTGCCGGCCTTAGGCAGGGTGTAGGTGCCGTCCTCCTTGTTGTACCAGTCGGACACGGCGGCATCCATGGCGATCATAAAGTCCTCGCCGGGCTTGTAGCCGGCCTTCTCGATGGCGGCCACGATGCACTTGAAAGCGTCCTCGTCCTTCTTCAGGTTGGGGGCATAGCCGCCCTCGTCACCCACGCCGGCGGCGGGAGTGCCGTTCTCCTTGAGGACGCCCTTGAGGGTATGGAACACTTCAGCGCACATGCGCAGTGCCTCGCGCCAGGAGGGGGCGCCCACGGGCATGATCATAAACTCCTGGATATCCACGTTATTGGTGGCGTGTGCGCCGCCGTTGAGGATGTTCATCATGGGTACGGGCAGGACCTTGGCGTTGACGCCGCCGACATAGCTGTAGAGGCTGGTGCCCAGGCTCTCGGCCGCGGCCTTGGCGCAGGCGAGGCTGGCGCCCAGAATGGCGTTGGCGCCCAGGCGCTCCTTGTTGGCGGTGCCGTCCAGCTCAATGAGCGCCTTGTCGATGGCGGTCTGATCGAGGACGTTCATGCCGATCAGGCAGTCGGCGATTTCGGTGTTCACATTGGCCACGGCCTTGAGTACGCCCTTGCCCAGATAACGGCTCTTGTCGCCGTCGCGGAGCTCGCAGGCCTCATAGATGCCGGTGGAGGCACCCGAGGGCACAGCGGCACGGCCCACCACGCCGTCGTCCAGGTAGACCTCCACCTCAACGGTGGGATTGCCGCGGGAGTCCAGAATCTCACGGCCAACGACGTCCAGAATCTCAATAATTTGTTTCATAAACAAAGCTCCTTTCACAGTTGCGGGCCAGTCGGCCCTTGCGTCTTTTCTACTTCTCAATCAGGGTCTGCCCATCCATCTCGGCAGGCTTGGCGAGGCCCATCAGGTCCAGCATGGTGGGGGCGATGTCGGACAGCTTGCCATCCCGGAGCTTGACGTCGGCGCCCACGATATAGAAGGGTACCAGGTTGGTGGTGTGGGCGGTGTACGGGCTCACGCCGTCCGTGTCCAGCATACGCTCGGCGTTGCCGTGGTCCGCGGTGATGAGGGCAACGCCGCCCATGCTGCGGGTGGCCTCCACCACGCGGCCCACGCACTCGTCCACCGTCTCGACGGCGATGCGGGCGGCCTCGTAGATACCGGTGTGGCCCACCATGTCACAGTTGGCGAAGTTGAGGATGATCACGTCGTAATTGCCGCTCTCGATACGCTTAACAGCCTCGTCGGTGACCTCGTAGGCGCTCATGTCGGGCTTGAGGTCATAGGTTGCCACCTTGGGAGAGGCGATAAGAGCCCGGTCCTCCCCCTCGAAGACAGCCTCCTGGCCGCCGTTGAAGAAGAAGGTCACGTGGGCGTACTTCTCGGTCTCGGCAATGCGCAGCTGGGTCAGGCCCAGGCGGGCGATATACTCGCCAAAGATGTTGCTGAGCTTCTGTTTCCGGTAGGCCACCGTCACGTTGGGCATGGAGGCGTCGTAAGGGGTGGTACAGACATAGGTCAGGGGGAAGAACCCCTTCTTTCGCTCAAACCCGTCAAAATCGGGGTCCACCAGGCTGCGGGTGATCTCCCGGGCCCGGTCAGGGCGGAAGTTCATAAAGATGACGCTGTCGTCGGGTCCGATGGCGGCCTCCCTGCAGCAGATGACCGGCTCTACAAACTCGTCGGTGATCTCCCTATCGTAGGAATTCTGCACGGCCTGGACGGGGTCGGGCTCAAAGGGGCCCTCGCCCAGGACCAGCGCGTCGTAAGCCTTGACCAGCCGCTCCCAGCGCTTATCCCGGTCCATGGCGTAGAACCGGCCGGAGATCACGCCAACCTTGGCGTTGCCCAGCGCGGCGCACTTGGCGGCCAGAGCTTCCACAAAGGCTCGCCCGGAGGTAGGTGGCGTATCCCGTCCGTCCAGGAAGGCATGGACGTAGACCTTGGTAAGGCCCCGCCGCTTGGCCATGTCCAGGATGGCGAAGATGTGGTTGATGTGGGAGTGGACGCCGCCGTCAGACAGGAGCCCCATGATGTGGAGGGACTTGTCCTTGTCCTTGGCGCTGTCCATGGCGCGGATATACTCGGGGTTCTCAAAGAAGTCCCCGTCGGAGATGGACTTGGTGATCCGGGGCAGGTCCTGAAAGACCACGCGTCCTGCACCGATGTTGGTGTGGCCCACCTCGCTGTTGCCCATCTGCCCCTCGGGCAGCCCCACGTCCAGTCCGGAGGCGGACAGAGCGCAGCCGGGGTTCTCGGCAAACAGCCTGTCCAGCACGGGCTTGCGGGCGTTGGCGACGGCGTTGCCCGGCCCCTCGGGGCCGAGGCCAAAGCCGTCCATAATAATCAAAGTGGTAGGAGTTTTACTCATGATGACACCTTATTCCTGATTTGCGGCGTTGACGATGGTGGTAAAGTCCTGTGCCTTCAGGCTGGCGCCGCCGATGAGGCCGCCGTCCACGTCGGGCTGGGCCAGGAGCTCGGCAGCGTTCTTGGCGTTCATGGAGCCGCCGTACTGCACGGTGACGGCGCGGGCCACGCGGGCGCCGTATAGCTTGCGCACCACAGCGCGGATAGCCTCGCAGACCTCACCGGCCTGCTCGGCGGTGGCGGTCTTGCCGGTGCCGATGGCCCAGATGGGCTCGTAGGCGATGACCACATGGCGCATCTTATCGGCGGGTACGCCGGCCAGAGCGCACTTCACCTGATAGGCGATGAGCTCCATGGTCACGTTCAGCTCCCGCTGCTCCAGGCTCTCTCCCACGCAGACGATGGGGTAGAGCCCGGCCTCCAGCGCGGCAAGGACCTTCTTGTTGACGGTGAAGTCGGTCTCATTGAAATACTGGCGGCGCTCGGAGTGGCCAACGATGACGTACTTCACGCCCATCTCCTTGAGCATCTCGGCCGAGACCTCGCCGGTGTAAGCGCCGGTGGCCTCGTAGTGGCAGTTCTCCGCGCCGATGGCAATGCGGCTCTCCTTAAAGAGGCGGACCGCGGCGGGGATGTTCACATAGGGTACGCAGAGGACGACCTCGCACCACTTGGGCTTGCCGATGAGGGGCTTGAGCTCCTCGGCAAAAGCGCGGGTCTCAGAGAGGGTCTTGTTCATCTTCCAGTTGCCGGCGATGATAGTCTTACGGTAACGGCGATTCATCTTCTTCAAATCCTTTCTATTGTGGAGCAGGCGACCTGCGGCCGCCCGCGGGCATTCCCGTTCTTTACGCGTCCAGCAGGCAGGCCACGCCGGGCGTCGTCAGGGCAAAGTCCACTCCGCTCGTCCCGCCCAGGCGGGCGGGTCTCACTGCGTTTCCTTGCCCTTCCTCTCCCCACCGAACCCGCTTTGCTGGGCTTCGGCGGGGCCCCCGTTAAGGAGCTGCCAGGATAAAATTTTTACGCGTCCAGCAGGCAGGCCACGCCCGGCAGCTCCTTGCCCTCCATGAACTCAAGGGACGCGCCGCCGCCGGTGGAGATATGGGTCATCTTGTCGGCATAGCCGAGCTGCTGCACAGCCGCCGCGCTGTCGCCACCGCCGATGATGGTGATGGCGCTGGTCTGACTCAGGGCCTCGGCGATGGCCTTGGTACCCTCCGCAAACTTAGCGAACTCAAATACGCCCATAGGCCCGTTCCAGATAACGGTGCCCGCGTCCTTCACGGCGTCGCAGTAGAGCTTGATGGTCTCGGGCCCGATGTCCAGGCCCTGCCAGCCGTCGGGGATCTCGCCGGTGGCGACCACCTTGCTGTTGGCGTCGGGGGCGAAGGCGTCGGCGATGACGGTGTCCACGGGCAGGAGGAGCTTCACGCCCTTGGCAGCGGCCTTCTCCACCATCTCGTTGGCGTAGTCCTGCCAGTCGGCCTCCAGGAGGGAATCGCCCACCTTGCCGCCATTGGCGGCGGAGAAGGTGTAGGCCATGCCGCCGCCGATGATAATGGTATCGGCGAGCTCCAGCAGGTTATTGATGACGCCGATCTTGGAGGAGACCTTGCTCCCACCCAGGATAGCGACCAGGGGACGCTTGGGATTGGCGAGGGCGCCGCCGATGATCTCCAGTTCCTTCTGAATCAGGAATCCGGACACGGCGGGCAGATAGTCGGCCACGCCGGCAGTGGAGGCGTGGGCACGGTGGACCGCGCCAAAGGCGTCGGACACATAGACCTCGGCCAGACCGGCCATGGCCTTGGCGAGGGCGGGGTCGTTCTTGGTCTCGCCCTTCTCAAAGCGGGTATTCTCCAGGAGCAGGATCTCACCGGGCTTGAGGGCCGCGGCCTTTGCGGTGGCGTCGGGGCCCACCACGTCGGCGGCCATGATGACCTCTTTGCCCAGGAGCTCGCTCAGGCGCGTGGCGACGGGGGCCAGGCTGAGCTTGGGGTCGGGCCCCTCCTTAGGTTTGCCCAGGTGGGAGCAGGCGATGACCGCGGCGCCCTGCTCCAACAGGTACTGGATGGTGGGGAGGGCGGCCACGATGCGCTTATCATCGGTGATGGCGCCGGTGGCCTTGTCCTGGGGCACGTTGAAGTCGCAGCGAAGGAGGACTTTCTTGCCCTTCACGTCGACGTCCTTTACGGTCTTCTTGTTGTAGTTCATTTGAATCGCGCTCCTTTCATTTTAGACGGAATACGGGCGGGACGGTCAGGTCGCCGTCCCCTGCTTTGCCATCTCACCCTCTCCGGCCAGGCCGGGAAAGTCGAGCTGGCGCAAGGCTTCGTAGGTCACGATGGCAACGGAGTTGGCCAAGTTGAGACTGCGCGCATCCTCACGCATGGGGATGCGGACACAGCGGTCATAGTGCCGCGCGCGGAATTCCTGGGGCAGCCCCGCCGTCTCCTTGCCGAAGAAGAGCCAGCAGTCCGGCCGGAATTTGGCCTCCACATAGGAGCGGGGCGCTTTGGTGGTGGTGAGCCAGACGTCCTCCGCGCCCGTCCGGGCAAACAGGTCCGCGAGGCTCTCATATACGGTCACGTCCACCATGTCCCAGTAGTCCAGTCCCGCCCGTTTGACCGCGCGCTCCGAGACATCGAAACCCAGGGGTTTCACCAGATGGAGGCGGCTGCGGGTGGCGGCGCAGGTGCGGGCGATGTTTCCCGTGTTCTGGGGAATTTCCGGTTCTACAAGCACAATGTTCAGCATTTCAGGCAATTCCCCTCTCACAGCAGATTGTATTGTATCGCAAAGATGGAGAGATTTCAATAACAAATCCATCGAAAATACGATAATTCTTCATTCATTCTATCTCAAAACGCCAAAATTATCACAAAACTCCATATCGCTCTTTATTGCGGGGAAAGGTTGTGCTACAATATCAGCAATGACTGGCCCGCCTCACCGCTTTAGCCCCACGCAAAAGGGGAAACACGGCTCTTTAGCGGGGGCTAAATTTGCCGCCCGGCAGGGGCCGAG
>DATMXU010000288.1:0-16891 GCA_035562355.1 Pseudoflavonifractor sp. | reverse complement strand
GCTTAAATACCGCCGCCCTCTATTGCCGTTTAAGTCGTGACGATAATATGGATAGCGAGAGCAACAGCATTACCAATCAGAAAAAGCTACTCCAAAAAGCCGCCAAAGACAAGGGCTATGGGGAAAGCATATTTTTCGTTGACGATGGCATTACAGGCACCACACTCAATCGCCCGGGTTTTCAGCAGATGCTCAAAACCATTGAGGCCGGGTATATCTCGGCGGTCTTTGTAAAAGACCTTTCCCGGCTGGGGCGTGACTATCTCAAAGTAGGCTACTACACCGAGGAGTTTTTTCCGCAACACGATATTCGGCTGGTGGCAGTCTCCGACGGCGTGGACAGCGAGGAGGGGGAAAACGAGTTTACCCCTTTCCGAAACATTATGAATGAGTGGTACGCAAAGGACATTTCCAAGAAACGTCGGATAGTCAACAAACTCAAAGGCAATTCGGGTGTGCCGCTCTCTATGCCGCCCTATGGGTACATCAAAGACCCGGACGACCCCAAACGCTGGATAATTGACGAGGAGGCCGCCGCAGTAGTACGCCGCATTTTTCAAATGCGCTATGATGGCCACGGTATCGGTGAAATCTCCACGATACTTTCAGCCGACAAAATCTTGACCCCTACGGCCTACTGGCAAAGCAAGGGAATAGGCCGAGGCGGCAAGAAAGCAGCTCTTGACCCCACAAATTGGCGGCACTCCACCGTTGCCAAGCTGCTGTCTCTGCAAGAGTATTGCGGCGATGTGATTAACTTCAAGACCTTTTCCAAGTCGTACAAGATGAAAAAGCGCATTACCAACGACGAACAGAACATGGCGATTTTCAAGAATGTGCATGAGCCAATCATTGAGCGGGATATGTGGGAAAGCCTGCAAAAGAAAAAAGGCACTCGCAGCAAGCAACCAACGGTCAGCGGTGAGCGCAGTATATTTGCCGGGCTTTTGAAATGCTCTGATTGCAACGGCAACCTCAATTTTCATTTCAATCAAAGCAACCACGATATTAAATATTTCAACTGTGGCAACAACAACGGCGGCTATCGCAACTGCCCTACCACACACTATATCCGACAAGACTTTTTAGAGCAGATTGTTTTGCAAGAGGTACAGCGGCTTACGCAGTTTGCAAACGAGTACGAGAACGACTTTCTAAAGTCTATTATCGGCCATTCAATGGACAAGGCGCAAAGTGACCAGGCGAAAAAGCAGCGGGAGTTGGACGCTCTGCTGGCCCGCGACAAAGAACTGGACAGGCTTTTTGAAAAGCTGTATGAGGACAATGTTTCGGGCAAACTCACCGATGAACGCTTTGCAAAGATGTCAAAGCGATACGAGAAGGAGCAGGGCGAGAACGCCGCAAAGGCAAAAGCCCTCAAAAAAGAGTTGAAAGACAACGGCGGCGAACTGATGACCGCAGACCTTTTTCTTGAAATGGTACGCCGCTATACGAATGTCACCGAGCTATCCCAACGGCTGGTTACGGAACTCATTGACCATATCGTGGTATACCACGCCGAAAAGGTGAGCGGACGCACAACGCAAAACATTGTCATTCACTATAACTTTATCGGGCCTTTCGCTGTGCCGCAAAAGAGAGACATCCCCGCAGCTGCTGTCAAAATCAATACCCGACAGGGCGTAATACTTGAATACACCTCAAAAGCGGGATAAAAAACGGAGTGTCCTTATAGGATACTCAAATCCTATAAGGACACTCCGCATGGTCGGAGTGTCGGGATTCGAACCCGAGGCCTCTTGGTCCCGAACCAAGCGCGATACCAAACTTCGCCACACCCCGAGAGACTTGTTTATTATAGAGATTTCGCCGCCCCTTGTCAAGCTAATTCCAACTTTCCCTCCCCTAGAATTCTTCCCCGCTGAGCAGAGCGGCAGGCCTATGGCCTGCCGCCCTGTTTCTCCGTCTCACTTGAGCAGCATGAGGTCGCGCGGGGCGATACCCACGGTAAGGGTTCCCGGGTCGCCCAGGGCGGCCCAGTCCTCCTTGCCCAGCTCCATGCGGAGCATGGAGTACCCCTCCGCCCCGCCGGGCGTGGAGAGCATGACGATGGTGGAAAACACATCCTCCACCACCCGCTCCACCCGGCAGGGAATGGCATTGTCCCCCGCCGCCGGGCGGGGCCTGATGAAGTGGGCGCGCACACCGATATGGGAGAGGCCCCCGGGCGCGGGGCGGCCCGTCTCCAGGACGACGCCCCAGTCCGTGGCCTCCACCTTGCCCTCCCCTGCCGCCCGCGCCCGGGAGAAGTTCTTGCACCCGGAGAGGAGGCAGGCCGAGAGGGTGGCGGGGGCCTCGAAGAGCTCCTTGACCCTCTGCATGGGGTCGGACTGGCCGTGGCTCAGCACGCAGACCTGGCTGCACAGGCGGTAGATCTCCTCCCGCGCGTGGGTGACGAAGACCACGGGGCCGGAAAACTGGGCCAGCCGGTCCCGCAGCTCCAGTTCCACCTGCCATTTGAGGTAGCTGTCCAGGGCGGTAAAGGGCTCGTCCAGCAGGAGGGCCTGGGGCTCGCTCGCCAGGATACGGGCCAGAGCCACCCGCTGCTGCTGCCCGCCGGAGAGCTGGCGGGGGTACTTCTTTCCCAACTCCTCCAGATAGAAGGCCTGGGCCAGCGCGGCCACGGTCTCCTCCCGCCGTCCCTTCTCCCGCACCCCGGCGGCGATGTTCTGCTCCACCGTCATGTTGGGAAAGAGGGCGTAGTGCTGGAAGAGGTAGCCCACCCGCCGTCTCTGAGGCGGCAGGTTGATCCCCTTTACAGAGTCGAAGAGCACGCGCCCGTCCAGGACAACGCGCCCCTCGTCGGGGGTGACCAGCCCGGCAATGCACTTGAGCGTCATGCTCTTGCCGCAGCCGGAGGCCCCCAGCAGCCCGGTAAGCCCCTCCCCTGTCTCAAAGGCGACGTTCAGCCTGAACCTCCCGAGCTGCTTTTTGATCTGCACCTCCAGGCTCATGGCCGCACCTCCGCGGGCCCCGGAGAGCCGTTCCCGGTCTGCCGCCGCTCCAGCAGGTTGATGGCCAGGAGCACGGCGAAGGAGATGGCTAAATTCACCGCCACCCACTTGTAGGCCAGCAGGTCGTCCCCCTCCCGCCAGAGCTGGTAGACGGTGGTGGAGATGGTAGCCGTCCTGCCGGGGGTATAGCCGGAGACCATGCTGGTGGCTCCGTACTCCCCCAGCCCCCGGGCAAAGGCCAGGACGGTGCCCGCCATCAGCCCCTGCTTGCACCCCGGCATCAGCACCCGCCAGAAGACCCAGGCGTTGGAGCGGCCCAGGGTCCGCCCCGCGGCCAGGAGGCTGGGGTCGAAGGCCTCGAAGGAGCCGCGCACCGTGCGGTACATCAGGGGGAAGGTGACGATGATGACGGCGAAGATGGCGGCGTACCAGGTCATAGTGATCTTGGTCTCAAACTGGGTGAAAAACCACCCGCCGATGGGCCCCTTCGGGCCCATCAGCTTGAGGAGGAAGAACCCCACCACCGTGGGGGGCAGCACCAGGGGGAGGGTGAGGATCACGTCCAGCACCCCCTTCACTCCCCTGGGCAGGCGGGCCACATAATAGGCCGCTAAAATCCCCAGGAAAAAGGTGCAGACGGTGGCGATGAGCGCGATGCGCAGGGAATTCAAGAGGGGGAACCAATCCACGGCCCACCGCCTCCTTTCTCTCTCTCTATGCTTTAGCCGGGGATGGTGAAACCGACGCCCTCAAAGATGGCGGCGCAGTCGGGGGTCTGGAGGTAGTCGAGGAAGGCCTTGGCCGCCTCCTCGTGCTTGGTGATATTGAGCACGGCGGCGGGATAGACGACGGGGCTTTTGAGCATATCCGCGGGCGCAGTGTTTACCACCTGGAGCCCGGCGGAGTAGGCGTCGGTGCCGTACACCACGCCGCAGTCCACGGTGCCCTCGCTGACCCAGGTGGTGACCTCCTTCACGTTGGAGCCGAAGGTGATCTTGCTCTGGATGGCGTCCCAGACGCCCATGTTGGTGAAGATCTCCTGAGAATACTGGCCCACGGGCACGTCGGAGTTACCCAGGGCGATCATCTTCACCTTGTCGGTGTTCACGTCCTCAAAGGAGGCGACCCCGGCGGGGTTCCCCTCGGGCACGGCCAGAACCACCTTGTTCTCCACCAGATTGATGCGGGTGCCCTGGAGCACGAAATCCAGCCCCTTGTCGTTGACGGCGTTGTCCGCCGTGATGTCAAGCTGGTTCATCTGTTTCTGAGCGGCCGAGATGAAGAGGTCGCAGTCCGCGCCCTCCTCAATCTGGGTTTTGAGGGTGCCGGAGGAGTCGAAGGTGTAGGTAATGGTCACATTGGGGGCCACGGCCTTGTACTTCTCGGCGATCTCGGTCATGGTCTCCTTCATGGAGGCCGCCGCAAAGACGATGAGCTCCACAGGCTGGGCGGAGGGCTCCGGGCTGGGGGTATCGCTGGGGGTGGCGCTGACGCTGGGGCTGGGAGTCGTGCTGGCCGAGGGGGTGGACCCGGCGCCGCCGGTGCAGGCGGCCAGGGCCAGCATGAGCGCGAGGGACAGGGTGAGCGCGGTGAGCTTTTTCATGTTTATCTTCTCCTTCACAATTACGGTAGGCGCCGGCGTTTCCCCCGGCACCCATTGGCCCGCCGCCTTAGCGTGCTCACCGCCTTAGGACGGACGGGCTCGGACTATATGGTATTATCGGGCGCACTCGCCCGTAGTACCCCTTAATATCTCAAGGCCGTGCCTGAGGGATGGGAGGATGCACTCCAGCCCTTCCCGCGCCGCCTTGGGACTGCCGGGCAGGTTGACGATGAGGGTGCCGCCCCGGAGGACCGAGGCGCCCCGGCTCAGCATGGCCCGGTCGGTGATCTTCATGGAGTAGGCCCGGATGGCCTCGGCGATGCCGGGGGCGTTCCGGGTGGCCACCGCCATCGTGGCCTCAGGCGTACAGTCCCTGGGGGAAAAGCCGGTGCCGCCGGTGGTGAGCACCAGGTCGCACTGCCTGCCGTCGGCCAGGCGGATCAGTTCGGTCTCGATGCGGCTGCGCTCATCGGGCAGCAGGACCTCCTCCACCACCTCGTAGCCGGCCGTCTGGAGCATCTCCCGCAGGATGGGGCCGCTCTCGTCCACACGCGCTCCGCGAAAGCCCTTGTCGCTGAGGGTGACGACGGCGGCGCGGAAAGCCGCGTCGGCCGCGCGGGGGATCAAAGTCAGCTCGTCCCCCACCGTCAGCACCCCGCCCCGGAGCACCCGGGCAAAGACCCCCTCGCGGGGCATGATGCAGTCCCCCACCACCTTGTAGATATTGCAGTGGGTGTGGCACTCCTTGCCGATCTGAGTCATCTCCAGCAGCGCCTCGCCGCAGGAGAACCGTGTGCCCACCGGAAGGGCGCGGAAGTCGAACCCCTCCACCACCAGATTCTCCCCAAAGGCGCCGAAGTCCACCTCGGCCCCTCTGGCGCGGAAGGCGTCGATCTTCTCCAGGGACAGCAGGCTCACCTGCCGGTGCCAGTTGCCCGCGTGGGCGTCCCCCTCGATGCCCCAGTCCTCCACCAGACGGGCGGAGGGGACAGCGTGCTTTTGGGTGCCCTTTTTCTCACTGATGCAAATGGCCCTGATGACGCCCATACTTATCCTCCGATCTGCGACATATTGCGCGTTTCGCCCGTCCGCCGCTCGCCAAAGCTGTGCCGCGCGGGCTTTCCCAGGATGGCGGCCTCCATGGCCGCCTTGAGTTCGGCGTCGCCGGCCCCGCCCCGCAGGAGAGCGCGCAGGTCCAGCCCGTCCCCGTAACAGAGGCACAGCTTTAGATACCCCTCGCTGGTGAGCCGCACCCGGTTGCAGTCGGCGCAAAAGCTATGGCTCACCGCGTCGATAAAGCCCACCGCCCCCTGGAAAGCGGGCGACAGGTAATACCGGGCCGGGCCGTAACCCCGGCACTCCTTTGTGGGAACGAGGTCGGGCCAGGCCTCCAGCACGGCCCGCTCCACGCGCCCCTGCTCCAGGGGCGCCAGGTCCTGACCGTGGCCGATGGGCATCAGCTCAATAAAGCGCACATCCACGGGGTAGCGCGCCGCGAGCCCGGCCAGGGCGAGGAGGCCGGGCAGGGCGAGGAGGCCGGGCAGGCCGCTCTCGGCCAGGGGCACGCAATTGAGCTTGACCTTCAGGCCCAGCCTGACGGCCTCGTAGAGCCCGGCCAGCACCTGCGGCAGCGCATCCTGTCCGGTGATGCGGCGGTAGGTCTCCCGGTCCAGGGTGTCCAGGCTGATGTTGATTCCGTCCACCCCCAGTTCCGCCAGGGCGCTCAGGTGCTCTCCCAGCAGAACGCCGTTGGTCGTAAGGGTGACGTGCTCGATGCCGGGCAGGGCCTTGAGCGCCCGCATCAGGCCGGTGCAGCCCTTGCGCACCAGCGGCTCCCCGCCCGTGACCTTCAGCGTGCGGACACCCAGCTGCGCCGCGATGGCACAGAGCCGGACGATCTCCTCATAGCGTAAGATCTCCTCGTGGGGGATGAAGGGCAGGTCCTGGGGCATACAGTACCGGCAGCGCAGGTTGCACCGGTCGGTGATGGAGATGCGCAGATAGTCGATCTGGCGTCCAAGCTGGTCCTGCATGGTCATTCCCCCCTGGGGCCGGGATTTTCGATGGGCCCGCTCTTGCCCCCCGTCTTCCGGCGGAGGTAGACGCCGCCGATGGTCATGCCCTTGTCGATGGCCTTGCACATATCGTAGACGGTGAGGAGGGCCACGGTGGCCCCCGTCAGCGCCTCCATCTCCACCCCGGTCTTCCCGGTACAGGAGATGGTGCAAAGCGCTTTCACCTGACAGCTCTCCTCCGCCAGCTCAAACTCCACCGCCGCCTTCGTGATGGGCAGGGGGTGGCAGAGGGGGATGAGGTCGGAGGTGCGCTTTGCGGCCATGATGCCCGCCACCCGCGCCACCCCCAGCACGTCCCCCTTTTGGGCGGTGCCGGTACGGATTGCTGTAAAGCATTCTTCATTTACAGTGATATGCCCAACGGCGGTCGCCTCCCGCAGGGTCTCCCCTTTTTCCGAGACGTCCACCATGACTGCGTTGCCGTCGGCGTCGAAGTGGGTCAGGCCCATATCCTCACCAGCCCTTTCCAAAGCCGCAGTTTGGGTAGGTGCAGACATCGCAGCCCAGGCAGAGCCCTCCGTGGCCCATGGCGGCCAGGTCCTCCGCCGTGATGGGCGCGTCGGCAATGAGGGAGGGCAGCACCAGGTCGAACACGGTGCGCTTTGCGTACATGACGCAGCCGGGCAGACCCACCACGGGGGTCTGCCCGTCCAGATAGGCCAGCATCAGCATGGCTCCGGGCAGGACGGGCGCGCCGTAGCTCACCACCCGCGCACCTGTGTTCTTGATGCCCAGGGGGGTCTTGTCGTCGGGGTCCACACTCATGCCGCCGGAGCAGAGCACCAGCTCGGCCCCCTGCCGCCGCAGCCCCAAAATGGCGGCGGTGATGGCGGCGGGGTCGTCCCCCGGGCAGATCTGTCCCATCACCTCGCAGCCGTACTCCCCCACCTTCTCCACCAGCACGGGGGTGAAGGTGTCCTGGATCAGCCCTTTCTGGATCTCGCTGCCGGTGGTGACGATGCCCACCTTCTTGGGGCGGAAGGGCCTCAGCTCCAATAGGGGCCGCTCCCCCGCCGCGGCCCGCGCCGCCGCCAGCTTGTCCTCATGGATCAGAAGGGGGATGATGCGCGTGCCCGCCAGCTTGTCCCCCTTTTTCACGGGGAAACGGCTGTGCCGGGTGGCGATCATCAGCTCGCCCAGGGAATTGACTTTTTTGAGCCGCTCGATATCCACCAGGAGGAGGCCGTCGCAGCCGGCGATCACCTCGATCTTGCCCTCCTTCACCTCGCTGCGGTCCATGTTGGGGCCCGCGCACAGGGCATAGAGCAGCTCGGCGGCCTCGTTCTCGTGGAGCATGCCGGGCTCCATCTCCCAGACGTACAGATTCTCCTTGCCCATGGAGAGGAGCATGGGGATATCCTGCGCCGTCACCACATGGCCCTTGCGGAACGCGGGGCCCTTGCTCTCTCCCTTGACGATGCGGGTCATATCGTGGCAGAGCACATGCCCCACCGCGTCCTCGGTGCGAATCAGTTTCATTTGAGCCGCCTCCTGTCTCGATGTTCTTCCACGCGCGCGGCCAGCCAAGCGGCCATAGGCTCCGGGTCGTCCAGCGGAAAGACCGGAGCCGCACAGGCAACGGGGCGGTCGGAGACCACGGCGACGCAGTCCTCCGGCAGCACCGCGCGCTCCCCGTCCCCGCGGCAGACCAGAATCTTGGGCCATGGTCCACTCTTGTACCCCTCGGCCAAAATGAGGTCTACGCCCCAGATGCGCTCCACCGCCTCCTCCGGGTCCAATCCCCGGTTCTCGATAAACGCGGCCTGTCCCGGGGAGACGACGGCGGTCACGTCGGCTCCCGCCCTGGCAAAGCGCCAGGAGTCCTTTCCCTCTTGGTCAAGCTCGGTATCATGCCCATGGTGTTTCACGATACCCACCCGCAGACCCCAAGCCTTCAAGGCCGGGATCAGCCGCTCCAGATAGGTCGTCTTCCCAGCGCCTGAGAATGCGGCGAAACTGTAGACCGGGGTATCTCTCATAGTGTGCGCCTCATTTCTCTTATACAGGCACAAAAAATCCTCTGCCTTGGAAAAGGTAGAGGAAAACAGAGGCGCAACTGGCATCACGCCCGGGGCTCCCTCTCCTTTTCAAACACGGAAGGCACCGCTGTTTCCGGCGATACCCTGGCGGCCCGCGTATGTTGCGGGTCTCGGCCCGGCCGCCATAGTGACCCTTAGGCGGAGGGGCTCGGAGAATCTTTTTATTTTTTAGGTGTGCTTACTCTTTGTCTATAACATACACGTCCGCTCGAAAAACGTCAAGGGAAATTCATGAAATTTATAGAAAATCCACGGCTATCCCTGCCGCTCGATCTGCTCGGCCAGGTCGCTCAGGTAGACCCAGCGCTCCATCTTCTCCTCCAGGGCGGTCTCCAGCGCGGCCTGCTCCTCCTGGAGGTGCTGGAGGGCCACGTAGTCGCTGGCGCGCTCTTCCTGCTCGCTCTTCACGGCGGCTATTTTCTCCTCCAGGGCGGCGAGGTCCCCGTCGATGGACTCGTACTCCCGCTGCTCCATGTAGCTGAACTTCAGCTTTTTCGCGCCTATGGGCCTGGGCTGCGCCGCGGGCGCGTTTTCCCTCACTACGGGGCGCTCCTCGGCGCTTCGCGCCTCCAGATACTCGGTATAGCCGCCGGGATAGGCCTTTACCCGCCCATCCTCCTCCACGGCGAAGACCCGGCGCACCACCCGGTCCAGGAAATACCGGTCGTGAGAGACCGCCACCACCGCGCCGGGGAAGGTGTCCAGGTAGTCCTCCAAGGTGGCGAGGGTCTGGATGTCCAGGTCGTTGGTGGGCTCGTCCAGCAGAAGGACATTGGGCGCGGCGGCCAGAATCGCCATGAGGAAGAGCCGCCGTTTCTCTCCGCCGGAGAGCGTTCCGACGGGGCTCCACTGGATCTCATCGGGGAAGAGAAATTTATCCAGGAGCTGCTTGGCCGTCAGGGCGCCCTCCGGGGTCTCGATGCGGTTGCCGATCTCCTTCACGTACTCGATGACCCGCATTTCCGGGTCCATGGGCGGGTTCTCCTGGCAGAAATAGCCGATGCGCACCGTCTCCCCCACCGTCACGGTCCCCGCGTCTGGGGTCAGCCGCCCGGCGATGAGGTTTAAGAGGGTGGACTTTCCGCTCCCGTTGACCCCCACGACGCCGATGCGGTCATCCCGCAGGAGGATGCAGTCAAAGTCCCGCAGGACGGTGTGCCCGCCGAAGGACTTCGTGACGCCCGAGAGCTCGATGGTCTTCTTCCCCAGCCGGCTGGAGAGGGCGCAGAGCTCCAGCTCGGCCTTTTGCCCGCTCCCCGCCTGGTTTTTCAGGGTCTCGTAGCGCTCCAGCCGCTCCCGGCTCTTGGTGCCCCGGGCGGTAGGACCCTGCATGACCCACTGGTACTCCCGGCGCAGGACCGCCTGGCGCTTGCGCTCGGAGGCCGCCGCCATCTCCTCCCGCTCGGCCTTCAGCTTTAAGTAGGTCCGGTAGCTCCCCTCGTAGGCGAAGAGCCTTCCGCCCTCCACCTCCACCATGCGCGTGACCACCCGCTCCAGGAAGTAGCGGTCGTGGGTCACCATCACCAACGCCCCCCTGTACTGGCGCAGATAGTCCTCCAGCCAACGCACCATCTCGCTGTCCAGATGGTTGGTGGGCTCGTCCAGAATGAGCACGTCGGTCTCATGCACCAGGGCCGAGGCCATGGCCAGGCGCTTGCGCTGGCCACCCGAGAGGGCACTCACCCGCTGGCCGAAGTCGGTCATGCCCAGTTTCGTCAAAATGGTCCGGGCCTCGTACTCCTGCAGCTCCCGCGCCTCGGGGGACAGCCCGGCGAACACCTGCTCCAGCACCGTGTTCTCCCCCTCGAAGGAGGGGTCCTGGGGCAAGTACTCCAGCCTTACATTGGGGTAGCGCGTGACCGCGCCTCCATCCGGCTCTTCCGCGCCCGCCAGGACGCGCAGGAGCGTGGACTTCCCCGCGCCGTTGACGCCGATGACGCCCACCTTGTCCCCCCGGTCCAGGTAAAAGGACACGCCGTCCAGCACGGCCCTGGTCCCATAGGTCTTTTCGATCTGTTCCGCCGACAGCAGCATAGGGCTTTCCTCGCTCCATTTTTAAAATCGATGTTTCTAGTATACACGAAATGTGGTAAAATGTCTAAGAGTTCTTACGATCACGACCCGGGAGGCAGAGCATGCGAAAGCTGGCGCGATATTTAAAGCAGTTCAAGGGACAGGTGCTCCTCGGCCCCGCCTTCAAGCTGGCGGAGGCCATTTTGGAGCTTCTGGTCCCTCTGGTGATGGCAAGCATCGTCGACGTGGGCATCCGCGGCGCCGACGAGGGCCACGTCTGGCGGATGGGGGTCATTTTAGCCGTCCTGGCGGTGCTGGGCTGTTCCAGCGCCATGGTGGCCCAGTACGCCGCGTCAAGGGCCTCCCAGGGCTTTGGCACGCTGGTGCGCAGCGACCTGTTTCGCCACATCGCCTCCCTCTCCCACGCGGAGCTGGACAGCTTGGGCACGGCGTCCCTCATCACCCGGCTGAACAGCGACATCAACCAGCTCCAGGTGGCCGTCGCCATGTTTATCCGGCTGGTCTTCCGCGCCCCCTTCCTGGCGGTGGGGGCCACGGTGATGGCCATGCTCCTCGACCTGCGGCTGTCTCTCATCTTCCTGGCCGCCGCCGTCCTTATCGCCCTCGCCCTCTGGCTGGTGATGAGCCGCTCGGTGCCCTACTTCAAGCGCATCCAGCGGCTTTTGGATAAGCTCTCCCTCATTACCCAGGAAAATCTGGAGGGGGCGCGGGTCATCCGGGCTTTCTCCAAGCAGGAGAGCGAGCGCTCCCGCTTTGACACCGCCGGGGAGGAGCTGCGCCGCAGCACGCTGCGGGTAAACCGCCTCTCCGCTCTTCTCAACCCGGCCACCTCCATCCTCGCCAACGCCGCCATTCTCGCCATTCTCTGGTTCGGCGGGCGGCGGGTCTACGCCGGGACCCTGACCCAGGGGCAGGTCATCGCCCTGTGGAACTATATGACCCAGATTTTGCTGGCCCTCATCGTGGTGGCAAACCTGGTGGTCATCTTCACCAAGGCCGCAGCCTCGGCCCAGCGGGTCAACGAGGTCTTTGAGACATACCCCAGCGTCACCGACACGGGAAACACCCTCATCTCCCCCGTCCCCGGCGCGCCCAAGCTCCGCTTTGAGGGCGTCTCCTTTCGCTACCCCGGCGGCGGGGTCAGCCTGGCGGAGCTCTTCCTCGACGTGGCCCCCGGCGAGACGATCGGCATCATCGGCGGCACCGGCGCGGGCAAGAGCACGCTGGTCAATCTGGTCCCCCGCTTTTATGACGCCACCGAGGGCCGCGTCCTCGTGGACGGCGTGGATGTAAAGGAATACCCCTTCCCGGCGCTGCGGGGACAGATCGGCATGGTCCCGCAGGCGGCCGTCCTCTTCTCGGGCACCATCCGCTCCAATCTCCGCTGGCGCAAGGCCGACGGGGTGGAGGACGAGCTCTGGGCCGCGCTGGAGCTGGCCCAGGCCGCCGACTTTGTCCGCGCCCTGCCCGAGGGGCTGGACAGTCCGGTGGCCCAGGGGGGCAAGAACTTCTCGGGCGGGCAGCGGCAGCGGCTCACCATCGCCCGGGCCCTGGTGGGCTCCCCCTCCATTCTCATCCTGGACGACAGCGCCAGCGCCCTGGACTTCGCCACCGACGCCGCCCTCCGTCGGGCTCTGAAGCGGGACACGGCGGGCATGACGGTGCTGATGGTCTCCCAGCGGGCCAACACGGTGAAGGGGGCCGACCGCATCGTGGTGCTGGACGGCGGCGCGGTGGCGGGCATCGGCGCCCATGCCGAGCTCTTTGAATCCTGCCCGGTCTACCGGGAGATCTGCCTCTCCCAGCTCAGCGAAGAGGAGGCGAAACGGGCATGAAACAGTCTACTCTGGGCCGTCTTCTCCAGTTCGTGCGGCCCCATCTGCGCTTTCTCCTCCTGGCCCTGGTCTGCGCGGTGGGCAGCGTCTCCCTCACACTGTACGCCCCCGTCCTCATCGGCCGGGCGGTGGACCTGATCGTCGGCCCCGGGGACGTGGACCTGGCGGGCGTGGCCTCTATTCTGGCGCTGCTGGCCGTCGTGGTGGCCGCCAGCGCGGCCCTCCAGTGGCTCATGAGCCTGTGCACCAACCACATCACCTACTCCGCCGTCAAGGACCTGCGGGTGCGCCTCTTCGCCAAGCTGGAGGCCGTGCCTCTGCGCTATCTCGACCAAAACGCCCACGGCGACCTGATCAGCCGCATGGTGAGCGACGTGGACCTGATCTCCGACGGACTCATCCAGGGCTTTTCCCAGCTCTTCACCGGGATCATCACCATTTTGGGCACGTTGGGTTTCATGCTGTCCATCAACGCGCCCATCGCTCTGGTGGTGGTTTTGCTCACACCCCTCTCCCTGGTGGTGGCCGCCCTCATCGCCCGGTACGCCGCCGCCTCCTTCCGGCAGCAGGGCAGCATCCGCGGCGAGCTGGGGGGCTATACCGAGGAGCTGATCTCCGGCATGAAGACCGCCAAGGCCTTCGGCTACGAGGGCCGGGCCCAGGAGGAGTTCGACGCCATCAATGCCCGGCTCTACGACGCGGGCTTTGCCGCCCAGTTCTCCTCCTCCATCACCAATCCCGGCACCCGTTTCATCAACAATCTGGTCTACGCCGCCGTGGGCCTCACCGGGGCGCTGGCCGTGCTGCGCGGGCACATGAGCGTGGGCCAGCTCTCCAGCTTTTTGAGCTATGCCAACCAGTACACCAAGCCCTTCAACGAGATCTCCGGCGTCGCCACCGAGCTGCAGTCCGCCATGGCCAGCGCCCGCCGGGTCTTTGCCGTGCTGGACGAGCCCGACGAGACCCCGGACGCGCCCGACGCCTTGAATCTCGCCTCCTGCCGGGGCGAGGTGGCGCTGGAGAACGTGGCCTTCTCCTACTCCCCCGACCGCCCTCTCATCGAGGGTCTGACCCTCAGGGCCGCGCCAGGACAGCGCATCGCCATCGTGGGGCCCACCGGCTGCGGGAAGACCACCCTCATCAATCTGCTCATGCGCTTTTATGATATCAAGTCGGGGCGCATCACCGTGGACGGCGCGGAGACCCGCGCGGTCACCCGGAGCAGCCTCAGATCCCTCTACGGCATGGTGCTGCAGGACACCTGGCTCTTCTCCGGCACGGTGGCGGAGAACATCGCCTACGGAAAGCCGGACGTCGCGCGGGAGGAGATCGTCGAGGCCGCCAAGGCGGCCCGCGCCCACGGCTTTATCTCCCGCCTGCCCCTGGGGTACGACACCCCCGTGGGGGCGGGCGGCGGCCTCTCCCAGGGCCAGCGCCAGCTCCTGTGCATCGCCCGGGTCATGCTCACCCGCCCGCCCATGCTCATTCTGGACGAGGCCACCAGCTCCATCGATACCCGCACCGAGCTGCGGGTCCAGCAGGCCTTTGACGCCATGATGGAGGGGCGCACCAGCTTTGTGGTGGCCCACCGCCTCTCCACCATCCGGGAGGCCGACTGCATTCTGGTCATGCGCGACGGAAAAATCATTGAGCAGGGCAGGCATGAGGAGCTCCTTGCCAGCGGCGGGTTCTACGCCGACCTCTACAACAGCCAGTTCGTCCCCACAGGGGACGCGTGACAAAGGCCCCGGCAGTTTTAACTGCCGGGGCCTCAGAGTGTCAAAAAACACCCAGGCCGAACATCTCGGAGGGAGGGATAGTGTGAAAGGGAACCCTGACGGTTCCCTTTCGCGTGTAGGAAAACCACTTTTTGAAACTTCTTACGGTGTTTCAAAAAGTGTAGCAGCCTGTCAAAGAGGTCCCGTAGGACTTCTTTGACAGGCAAAGGCCCCGGCAGTTAAAACTGCCGGGGCCTTTGCTCTATTCCGCCACCTCGTAGGTGTTGACGCCGTTTCGCTCCTCCCGGAGGAGCTTGCCGCCCAACACCAGGTGCTCGATATGGGCAATCGCCTCCCCCACCGCAAACCAGCGCTGGCCCGGCGGAAAGTCCGCCCAGCTCGCAGCCCGGATGGACCAGGGCATATGGGAGGCGATGTCGTAGCCGGTGCTGTGGGGATGGGTGCGGACGATGCGCAGCACGTCCTCCAGCCGGTTGGCGTGGTGGACCAGGAGCTCGTCCACCCGCTTTTGCAGGGAGCCCTCAATGCCGCGGTGGGCAGGCAGGACCTGGACGGCATCATAGCGCCGGATCTTGCGCAGGCTCTCCAAATAGTCCCCCAGAGAGTCGGTCACACCCTCCCAACAGGTGATGTTGGGGGTGATATCAAAGAGCAGATGGTCCCCGGTGAGCAGGAACTTCTTAGAGGGCTCGTAAAGGCAGATGTGCCCCGGCGTATGGCCCGGCGTCTCCACCACTGTCCACCTCATGTCCCCCACCGCCACGGTATCCCCCTCGTCCAGGGGCAGGATGCCGGGCACGTAGCTGGAGGCGAAATTGCGCGCCGGGTTCATCCGCCGTGTCTCGTCCAGCTCCCTCTGGGAGTAACCCTCCCGGGCGAACCTCAGCTCGGCCGCCTGCCAAAAGCCGCCAAGCCCCGTGGTGGTCCTTTCAAAGAGGGCCTTGTCCACCCGCCCCATGTAGACCCGGGACGTGGGGCTCATCACCGTGGAGATCAGCCCCGTGTGGTCGGCATGGAGATGGGTGGCCAGAAAATCCGTCCGGCTCAGGTCCAGGTCCAGCGCCTCAAGGCCCTGCCGCAGTGAGGCGAGGCATTCGGGCAGATTAAAACCCGTATCCACCACCAGATTCCGATCCTCCGAGGTCATCACGTAGCTGTTGAGGACCTTGAGGGGGTTTCTGGGCAGCTCGATCTTTAGCTGGTATAGATTTTTATCGATTTGACCGGGCGTAGATTGATCCATTCAGGCTGTGCTCCCATCGCCGGGCCGCTGCTCAAAAACGGCCCATTTCCCGTCTATGCTGACCTCTATGCTGGTCTCGGTGATATACTGATAGCCGTAGCCCACGCCAAAGTTGGACTGGTCGTCCTCCGCCGGAATCTGACTGGCGTCGACCGTCGTGGCGATCTCCCCGTCCATCGTGCCGCAGCGGGAGACGAAGGTGCTCTCCCTGCCCGCGTCGTAGTACAGCTCGCCCTTCACCATGACCATGGGTATTTTATCAGAAAGGGACTCCGCCTTGGTCACCAGCTTGATCTCATCGGCGCTGCTGATCTGGGCCGGATAGCTCTCCGCGATGATTCCATCATACGCGATTTCGACGGTATCGTCAACCCCTGCTTCTGCGAGGTAACGCAGAGATTGCTCCTCCTCTATGCCGCCCGTGCTGACTCTGATCCGGTCGGCCGACTTTCGCTCCGGCGTCCCCTCAAGCGGCTCCACCAGGAGGTAATCGTCAGAAACCTCCAGAACGATCGCCTTAAAGTATGTTTTGGCTGCGGGCGTCTCGGTCGTCTTTCCGTCCTCTGTGTTCCCGCACCCCGCCAGAGCAAATACGCAGGCCAGCGCCAGGAACAGGGCAATCCGCTTTTTCATGCTCGACGCTCCTCCTTTTAAAAATATCTGACATAGAGATAGACGAGAAAAATCAAGAAACGTTCCCATTCCTTTATCATGCCTATCCTCATACACCCCACTGCAAGAAACCAATCTGTTCGCAGTATTGGTCAATGAGGTTGTCGGGAAAGGTGCTGACAGAGTCAGCCGTGCCGGTCATTATCTCCTCCGTCAGCTCGGTCAGTGGGCCACAGAACTCCGGAATCGGACTCTTGAAACCGTCGCCGCCGTCCCCCACCAGGTCAAACGCCTCGCAGGTGTAGGTTCCATCATCGTTCTCTATGAGAACCGCGCGCCCCTCGGTGTTTTCAGCACCCATTCCTGAAAAATAGTTGTAACTCTCACTGGGATAGAAACGCTGGTAAACAACATTGCAAATAACGTAGAGCTTACCATCTTCCTCGTACTGCCCAAAAATACTCACATACGGCAGGGTGATGCCGTCGATTTGATCATAAAAGCGGCCGTCCTGGTCCAAGGCCCCGTCAAAGAGGGCGGCATCCATCGCGCTGAGCGGGAACATATGCGAGGTGGCAGGCGGGAGGATGAGGTATCCCTCCTCATCACGCTCATAGGGCGGCACAGTCACACTGGGCTGCGGTGGTGGGTTATCAGTGGGCAGTGGCGTATTGGCCGATGAAGTGGTGAGAGGCACCTCTACAGTCGGCAAAGGATTGGGCATTGCGGTGGGGCC
>DATMXU010000287.1:0-14692 GCA_035562355.1 Pseudoflavonifractor sp. | reverse complement strand
TTATTATACACAATATATGGGCGAAAAAAAAGGCCCTGACACCACTTTTAGTTAAAAAAGAGATTTTCGTCGGACAGCCAGCCTGCCGAAAATACCTTTTTGGCAGGCTGCGCCATACAAAAGGGGACCGTCAGGGTCCCCTTTTGCACCATCCCTCCCTCCGAACCCTTCGGACGGAGCGTCTGCCGACAGCATAAGAAGCCGTCCAGAGGACGGCTTCTTACCTGCATTATATGAGCTTAGATTTTCTCCTTGATCTTGGCGCGCTTGCCCACGCGGTCGCGCAGATAGTAGAGCTTGGCGCGGCGGACCTTGCCGTGACGCACCAACTCGATGCGCTCGATGGAGGGCGCGTGGATGGGGAACACCTTCTCCACACCGACGCCGTAGGACACGCGGCGGACGGTGACGGTCTCGCTGATGCCGCCGTGCTTCTGGGCGATGACGGTGCCCTCAAAGATCTGGATGCGCTCGCGGCTGCCTTCCTTGACCTTGATATGGACGCGGACCGTGTCGCCGACCTGGGTGGCGGGGGGCTCGGCCTTGAGGTACTTTTCATTGAAAGCCTGCATGAGATTCATTAACTTTCCTCCTAATTATAGGCGTTCATGCCGACCATTCAAAGGCCGCCCGGCTTGGGGCGGCAGCCGCAGAGGACCACCCTTTCTTGAGACTAAAGTATGATACCACAGGAGGCACGCGTTTGCAAGCAAAATCTGTACGATTTTCTCCTTTTCGGCCTGTAAAGAGAGGCGGCGAGCCAGGCCGCCGTCACCAACAGGGTGAAATTGGCCCTGGTGGTCCACAGGAGGGCCGCGCCGCCCAGAAGAAGGGCCGCCGCCGTCAGGATCGAGACCGCCCGCACCGCCCGCGCCGCCGTGTGGGGCGAGCTGAACAGGGCGACGAGCTGATAGACCAGCCGGCCGCCGTCCAGCTGCTCCATGGGCAGGAGGTTGAAGGCCGCCAGCCCCAGGTTGAGTCCCGCGAAGAGATAGGCCTCCTCCCCCAAATATGTCCCCAGCCCGGCCGACAGGCTGGCAAAGGCCAGATTGGTCACCGGTCCCGACAGCGCAGCCAGAAACTGCGCGCCCGGTCCCAGCGTCCGGGACGCCGAGAGTACCATCTCGGCCCCCGCCGCCGAGAGCCGCAGCCGGGCGACCCGCCCGCCCAGGCCATAGATCGCCGCAAGATGCCCCAGCTCATGGAGCGCGGCGGCAAGACCCGCCCAAAGGAGCAGCCCCTGGTCGTCCAAATAATAGAGGGCGGCCGTCATCAGGAGAAAGCCGCCCGTCACCTCTACCCGTTTCCAACGCAGCATAGATCACTCCGGACTTACATAGTAGATGGGGTTTAAGAGCATGCCGTCTTTTTTGATCTCAAAGTGGAGATGGGGCCCCAGGGCGTTGCCCGTCTCCCCCGACACGGCAATCTTGTCGCCCACCGTCACCTTTTGCCCCTGCTGGACCAGGAGCTCGCTGCAGTGGCAGTAGAAGGTCGTCACGCCGTTGTCGTGCTTGATCTGGGTGTAGAGCCCATAGACAGGACTCTCGCCGATATAGTCCACGGTGCCGCTCGCAAAGGCGTGCACCGCCGTGCCGTCGTTCACCGCCATATCGATGCCGTTATGAAACTTCTCCTCCCCGTCCACCGGGTGTATCCGCCAGCCGAAGGCGGAAGATAGCCACCAGTCGTCGACGGGAGACACCGTGGACTCCAGCCCCAGGGCATATTTGTCCATGGTGGCGTTGGCGGGCAGGGCGGCCCCTGAGTAGTCCATGTGGACCACGGCAGGCTCCACAGGCTCGGCTACCTCCACCGGCGGAGCGGTCTCCTCTGGCGGGGCCGTCTCCGTGTTCTGGGGCTGGGCGGGCTCCTGCTCGGGCGCCTCTATCCCGCCGAGAAGACGGCGCTCCATCAGCGCGTCCACCGTGACACGCCCATTCAGGAAGGTGCGCTCCGCCTCATAGGAGGGCAGCTGCTTTACGGCGGCGGGCGGCGTCGTCTGGGTGCCGCCGAAAACCTCGATCCAGAGGTCTCCGAGCGTGTCCAGCACCGGTTCGCCCTTGGAGATGGAGCGGCCCAGGCCGGCAAAGGCGGCCCGGAAGTCGGTGTCGCTCCCCATGATCTGGGTGAGGTTTTCCCGCAGATTCCCCATCTGCTCAGGGAACATCCCCTTCCCTACAAATACTACGAGAAAGAGCACGATGCACACCCCGAGCTGTATGAGCCTCCTGCGCTCCCGGACGCCGAGGGTGACCTTTGCTTTTCGCCCCGCAGCTCCGCTCCGCGGCCGGGCGTGGTGCCGCTCCCAATTTCGATATGCCGTCTCCATAGGTACAGACCTCCGTTCTTTGGTGGCAAGGAATGTACCTATTTATATTCGGACGGGCCGGAGGATATGCGGGCCGCAGGGGGATTTGCGGCGCGGACCGGACGGGGAAAGGGAGCAGACGGCGCGCCAAGCTACGTTGATTGGACAAGCTGCGAGAGTTTCTTGGCGGTATTTGCGTTGCGGATCGTGACGCTGCCATAGGCCGACGTCGAGACGATTTTTGACCACCTTGTCCGGGAAAATGTCTCAAGCGGCGCAGACCAAAAAATAATACGGCCATAGTGGAAAACCTGCTCATACTCCGGCTTCAGCCGGCCGACGGACGCGATAACGGAATCCGGGTCCGCGGGCGCGATAACGAAAATTGCGTTGTGCTTGGAAGCCTCCTCCCCGTCCCACCATGCGGGCGCATGGGCAAGCGCCTCGCGCAGGTCTTTTGCAGAGAGGACGGCGACGGCAATATCCAATTGGAACGTATCCATGATTGCCTGCCGGCATGCCTGCTGCAGCGCCACAACATCAGCCTCTCCGGCAGAAAAAATAATATTCCCGCTGTTGATATAGGTGCCGACTTCAAGAAAGCCCGCTTTTTCAAAGGCGGCCTTCAGGCCTGGCATGGGGATTTTATTTTTGCCCCCCACGTTCACTCCGCGCAAAAGAGCAATATACCTCTCCATAATATACCTCCATAGGATTTGATCTCCGTTATAAGCCTTGCCGAGGCCGATCATTAAACCCCATACTAACCCATGCAAACGCAGAGCGCAAGGGGCGGGACCGGATAGCAGTCCCGCCCCTTGCGCTCCCGCACTATCCCCGTATGGGTCATGGGGGTAAGCCATATCCGGCCCATATAAAAAAGCAAGACTTACTTGGTTTTTACCGAAAGCAACTTTTTGAGTTTACATTACAAGATTATACTCTATTTGGTATTGTGCTCTAACGAGCATTTGCCTAATTTGTCTACCAATGGAAGTGAGGAGAAAAAACGCATGTACAAAAACAGGGTTCTCAAGACTGTCACGGCCGGACTGCTTACG
The DNA here is from genome assembly GCA_035562355.1 of Pseudoflavonifractor sp. Lineage (GTDB taxonomy): Bacteria > Bacillota > Clostridia > Oscillospirales > Oscillospiraceae > Pseudoflavonifractor. The sequence goes on along the minus strand of DATMXU010000287.1, from coordinate 11,320 downwards.
GCAGTCATGGCGCTTGGCATGGCGGGCTGCGGCGACGCCAACAGCACCCAACCCAGCGCATCCGCTCCCACCGGAGGCTCCACTCCCACCACCAGCACCACCCCGGCCGCCAGCCCGGAAACCAAGAATACAAGCCCGATCACCATGGTATGGTATCCCAACGAATCTGCCACCGACTACCAGCCCGCCCGCGACGAATTTGCGCGTATCATCACCGAGGCGACCGGACGCCAGGTCGAGCATAAGCTGACCACCGATTACGCCATTGCGATCGAGGCGCTCGCAAGCGGCTCGGCCGATATCTGTTTCATGGGCGCGGCCGGCTACATCGAGGCCAAAAACAAAAACCCCCAGGTCGATACGCTGTTTGTCAACTCCGGGGCCTCCGGCACGCTGGACGACGCCATCTACTACAGCTGGCTGGCGGTCAATAAGGGACAGGAGGACAATTACAAGGACGGAGATAAGTATTCCATCGCCAACATTCAGGGCAAAAAGATGTCCTTTGTATCCAATAGCTCCACCTCCGGTTTCAAGGTTCCCACCACCGACATTCTTGCCTATTTCGGCAAAATTGAGGCCTGGAAGGACATTACTATCGACGATCTGGTCGAAGGCGGCTCCAACGCCTTCTTCTCCGAAGTCCTCTTCGGCGGCTCCCACCAGGGTTCTGCCTTCAACCTCCTCAGCGGCAAAAGCGAGCTTGCAGCCTTCTGTGACACCGAGCTTGCCACCTACGCGGATCTCAAAGAGGGCGAAGTGGCCAAAACCGGCGCGGTCTACGCAATCAAGGATGACGCCACCGCCCCCTTTGACACAGTCCGCGGCAAGGAATTTGTCGTCATCCACTCCACCCCGGTGCTCAACGGTCCCTTTGCCTACAACCCCGGCAATTTCAGCGACAAAGAAATTCAGGCCATCCGCGACGCCTTCCTGAGCGACGAGGTAGCGAACAACACCCAACTCTTCGTCGACTCCGCGGCAAAGGACGCCGGTGTTGTCGGCATGTTCAAAAAGACCGATAAGGAGCACTTCGTCCTGGTGGACGACGCATGGTACAATCCTATCCGTGAAATGAACTAAAGCCCAACTAAGAGGTGAACACATGCCCATCCTGGAATTTCAAAATGTAAGCAAGGTCTATGGTGGAACCACCAAGGCATTAACGGACGTGTCCTTTTCCATAGACGAGGGTGAGTTTGTGTCCATCATCGGGCCTTCCGGCTCAGGCAAATCGACGATCCTGCGTTGCATCAACCGCTTGGTTGATGCAACGCAGGGCGTTATTATGTTTGATGGACACGACATATTAAAGGCCAAAAAAAGAGAACTGCGCACCATCCGCACCAAGACTGGCATGATCTTCCAGCACTACAATCTGGTGGAGCGTCTGAGCGTCATTGAAAACGTCCTGCACGGACGCCTGGGGCAAAAATCGACCCTGCGCGGCATGCTCGGTTCCTACAGCGAGCAGGAAAAAGAAGATGCCTTTGAGATCATCGCCAAGCTCGGCCTGACCGAGCAGGCGTATAAGCGCTGCGACGAGCTCTCCGGCGGACAAAAGCAGCGCGTCGGGATCGCCCGCTCGATCATGCAAAAGCCCCGCATGATCCTCTGCGACGAGCCGATCGCCTCCCTCGACCCCAGCTCCTCCAAGGTCATTATGGACCATCTCGCCAATATCAACGAAACCATGAACATTACCTGCATCGCCAACCTCCACCAGGTGGACGTGGCAATGAAGTACGCCAAACGCATCATCGGCATCACCTCCGGCCACATCCTCTACGACGGGCCGCCAGAGCTTTTGAGCAAGGAAAAAATCTACGAGATCTACCAGTCGAATGAGGGTGAGCTGATCACCGACGTAGGGTGAGCGCATGACGAAAACTGTACGTTCACAAAAACAGCGCTCGGTGTTTACAAAGCGCAAGCGTACCTTTACCCTGGCGTTTCTGAGCGTGGCCGTCCTCTTTGCGCTGAGCGCTTTTGTGGCCAAATTCAGCCTGGCCGAGGGGCTTTTGTCCATTCCGAAAGCCACCGCTTGGATCGCCAAAAACCTTGTGCCGGACGCAAAGGCCTGGGAGCGGCTGCCCAATATCCTGACCAAGCTGTTGGAAACGGCCCTGCTGTCTGTGGCGGTGACGGTCTGCGCCGGCATCGTCGCTTTCTTCTTCAGTCTTCTGGGCACGCGAACCACCAAAATAAACCCCTGGATCGGCCGTGCGGTGCGCATCATCGCCGCCTTTTTCCGCAATGTCCCCGACGTGGTCTGGGCGATGCTGCTGCTCTTCTCCTTCGGGCAGAACATCCTCACCGGCTTTTTCGCCCTGTTTTTCGCCACCTTCGGTATGCTGACCCGCACCTTTATTGAGACCATCGACGAGGTCAGCGCCAACTGCGTGGAGGCGCTGACGGCCACCGGCGCCACCTATCTGCAGACGGTGTTTCAGGGCATTGTGCCCTCCTCCATGTCCGAAATTGTCACATGGATTCTGTTCATGATCGAAACCAACATCCGTTCCTCCACCCTGATCGGCGTGCTGACCGCGACGGGCATCGGATATCTATTCGACCTGTACTACAAGCGGCTCGATTACGGCTCGGCAAGCCTGGTCGTAATTGCGATCATCGTGCTGGTCATAGCCATCGAAACAATTTCGAACCAGATCAGAAAGGTAATTCTATAATGAATGAGCTTGCCATGACCCCTCCCGTGCCGCTGACGCTCAATCTGCACCGATACATGCAAAAAAACCGCCGGGGGAAAATCAAAATTACCGCGAAAAGCAAGAGCAGCCGCGCGATCCGCCTGACTCTGATCGCACTGCTGCTGCTGACCGTATACGCCTTTGTTTCCTTCGACTACAAAAACATCCAGTTTGCCGAGGCCGTGGCCGCTACCGGGAACAACGTCAAGGTGCTCTTCGGGCAGCCGCGCCTTACCTACAACAGCCTTGCCGGCGCCCTGCACGCCCTCCTCGTAACCTTCTCGCTGGGGGTGCTCTCCACCATTATCGGCGCGGCAATCGCGGTGTTCGGCGCGCTCTTCTGTGCGAAAAACATCTCCAGGCCCGCCACGGCCAATGTGATCAAGAGCATCGTAGCCTTCATCCGTGCGGTACCCACGATCTTGTGGGTGCTCATTTTTACCGTGGCGGCGGGCCTGGGCAGCGCCGCCGCCGTGGTCGGCCTGACCTTCCACAGCGTCGCCTACCTGATCAAGGCCTATTCCGAATCTATCGAAGAGATGGACGAGGGCGCCATCGAGGCTCTGAAGGCCTCGGGGGCCAGCTTCTGGCAGATCGTGTTCCAGGCCATTCTCCCCTCGTCGCTCAGCTACATGACCGCCTGGACTTTCCTGCGCTTTGAGATCAACTTTACCAACGCTATTGCTGTGGGCGCGGCCGCGGGCGCGGGCGGCATCGGCTATGACCTCTTTATGGCCGGCAGTTTCTATTTTGATCTTCGGGAGCTGGGCTTTATCACCTACATTGTCGTGATTGCCGTCATCCTGCTTGAAATGGCCGCCACCAAGGTGAAGGCGACGGTGAGGTAGGTAATGGAGAAAAAACGGTTATCGAAAATTTTAGCAAGAGCAGACCGGGAGCTCGTGGCCGGGCTCTCCGCGGAGATCCGGAAAAAGCACGGCGTAACCGTCATCAAGGAGCCGGGCAAAACGCTCACCATGATCAAGGTGCGGGAGCCTGTGAAACAGAGCTTGTTTTACCTGGGCGAGGTCATTGTGTGCGAGGCGGTCGTCGAGCTGGACGGCGTCAAGGGCATGGCCGTCACCATGGGCGACGACACCGATAAAACACTGGATATGGCGATCATCGACGCGGCAGTCAACCGGGGTGTTTTTACCGGTATGGAGACGCTGCTGGCGCTGGAGGAGCAGCAGCGGGAGCGGATCATGCGGGAAAATGCCCTGCATATGAAAACCATGGTGAACTTTGAGTCGATGGACGGGGAGGCGCCGAGCGATGTCGCAGCTTTCAAGAAAACATAGTTTCCACGAGATTTTCGACAGTCAGGGCGTGTTTCGGCTCATGCTGGAGGCGGTGTCCAACCCGGCCCGCACCGTCAGCATCGGGCCCTACGCGGACAAGCTGTTTGGCGGCCGCCCCGCCATGCTGGCTCTGGCCATGACCCTTTTGGACAACGAAACCTGCTTTAACGTCCGCGGGGATCAGGCGTTTGCCGAGGATATCGTCTCTCTGACACTGGCGAAAGAAAGCGAGCCCGACACGGCTGATTTCGTGTTTGTCTGTGATGCGGGCGCGCTGGAGCAGGTGATCCAAAGCGCCAAATGCGGCACGCTTGCCGATCCCCACAAAAGCGCGACGGTCATTGTCCAAAACGACGGCGAGGCAGATTGCCGCCTGGCCCTATACGGCCCGGGCATCGACGGTCAGGTGTCGGCCGTGGTTTCACCGACGGTGCAGGCCGCGCTGCGGCTGCGGGACGCGCAGTATTATGAGTACCCACAGGGAATTGATTTGATATTTGTAACCGGCGGAGCGCTGTTTGCCATCCCCCGGCTGGTGCGCTGGGAGGTGCGGTAGATGGCCTATGTGGCGGTATCCGGCGGCAAGGAAGCCATTGAGGAGAGCATAAAGCTGCTGGATTTTTACAGAAGCGGAACCGACAAGGACCTTGAAACCGAGGCCATAGAGCACAAGCTCTCCCTGCTCGTGGACAGGGTCATGAGCGAGGCGGGGCTCTATTCCAAACGCTACGCCGCGCTGGCGCTCAAGCAGTGTGAGGGCTCGGTGGAGGAGGCGGTGTTTTTACTGCGCGCCTACCGCTCTACCCTGACGCGAAACTATTACACCAATGCGGTCAGCACTGACGGCATGCGGGTGGTGCGCCGCATCTCTGCGGCGTTTAAGGACATTTTGGGCGGCCAGATTTTAGGCGCGACCTACGACTATACCCACCGCCTGATCCGCTTTGATATCGACGACGAGAGCCCCTTGGCGTTTCGGGCGGCCGTGCGGGACCAGCTTGCGGCGGTCACGCCCGAGCCGCCCACAGACTGCCCCCGCGTCTCCGATGAACTGAAAAAAGAGGGGCTGATAGATACCTTTGCCCCCGACGACAGCATGCCCTTTGACGTTACCGCCAATATGCTGGAGTTCCCCAGCGAGCGCAGCGCCCGGCTGCAGACCCTCTCCCGCGCCGACGCCGGGTTTATCTCGGGACTTGCCTACTCGGCGCTGCGCGGTTTCGGGCAGGTGCACCCCACGGTGGGCGAACTGCGCTGCGGCTATGTGGAGCTGTGTGTACCCTACCTGTTTGACGGCGCCGAAAGCCTTTACATCGGCGAGGTGCTGATGACCGAGGTGGAGTGCTTTACCGAGGCGGACGACAAGGACCGGCTCAAGCTGGCGGTGGGCTACGGCGCGGTGTTTGGCCGCAACGAGAACAAGGCCATCGCCATGGCCGTCATCGACCGGGAGCTGGGCCTCGAAGGGCCCTACCCCACCCAGAACGAGGAATTTGTCCTCATGCACGGCGACAGCCTCGAAATGAACGGCTTTATCTCCCACCTGAAGCTGCCGCATTACGTCACCTTCCAGTCCAAGCTGGACGCGGTGCGCAAGACAAGGAGGGGCGGCCATGAATAGCAACTACAATTTCGCCTTTCTGGACGAGGGCTCCAAGCGGGAGATCCGCCGCGCGACGCTCAAGGCGGTGGCAATACCCGGTTATCAGGTGCCGTTCGGCTCACGCGAGCTGCCCATCGGGCGGGGCTGGGGCACGGGAGGCATTCAGCTGACCCTCTCACTCATCGGTCCGGACGACGTACTCAAGGTGATCGATCAGGGCAGCGACGAGAGCGTCAATGCCGTCAACATCAAAAAATTTGTCGGCCTTTGCACCGATGTAAAAACCACCACCGATACCCGTGAGGCCACCCTTGTTCAGACGCGGCACCGCATCCCCGAGATGCCGATGACCAACAGCCAGATTCTCGTGTTTCAGGTCCCCATCCCCGAGCCGCTGCGCATCGTGGAGGCCAGAGAGGAGGTCACCAAAAAGATGCACGCGGAAAAGGACTACGCTCCCATCTGGCTTCAGCTCTATGAGAGCCTCATTAAATATGAAAAGGTGACCCTCTCCTCCGAATACCCCTGCATGGTGGAGGGGCGTTATGTCATGAACCCCAGCCCCATCCCCAAATTCGACAACCCCAAGCTGCACAAGGCCGAGTGCCTTTACCTGTTCGGCGCAGGGCGGGAGAAAAAGATCTATGCCGTCCCGCCGCACACCGAGGTCGTCCCGCTGGCCTTCGACGACGTTCCCTTTGAACGGGAGAGCTTTGCCGGCAAGCGCTGCCGCCTGTGCGGCAGCAAAGACACCTATCTCGACGAGATGTTCGACCGGCAGACTGGCCAGAAGGTTTACCAGTGCTCTGACACCTCGTACTGTCAGGAGGTCAGAAGCCATGGGTCTAAATGAAACGCCGGTGTTGTCGGTCCGAAATTTGGTTGTGCGGTACGGCGAGGGCTGTCCCCACTGCCTGCAAAATCTTGAAAAAAACCGCTGTACCCTGTGCGGCAGCGTCTGGGCGGCCAACGACATCTCGCTGGACGTTTACCCCGGCGAGGTGCTGGGCATCGTGGGAGAGAGCGGCTCGGGCAAATCCACGCTGATGAAGGCGTTATACTTCGATATTGCCCCCACCTCCGGCAGCGCGGCGCTGCGGGACTACAGGGGCGGCACAAAAAGCATCTGGGAGGCCAGCGCCGCCGAGCAGCGTCTGCTCCGCAACCAGATGATGGGAATGGTCTACCAAAACCCCATTCTGGGCCTGCGCATGGACTACTCGGCCGCCTCAAACATCGCTGAAAAGATCATCGCGGCGGGCAGCCGCAACGCCGGGCAGATGACGGCGCGCGCCACCGCGCTGCTCGAGGCGGTAGAGATCCTTACCTCCCGCATGGGCGAAGCGCCCAAAAATTTTTCGGGCGGAATGCAGCAGCGGGTGCAGATCTCCAAGGCGCTGGCCAACAACCCGGCCATTCTGCTGCTTGACGAGGTGACGACCGGGCTGGATTTGTCGGTGCAGGCGAAGGTGCTCGACCTCATCCGCAAAATCAAGGCTCAATACGGCGTCTCGATTCTGCTGGTGTCCCACGATCTTGCGGTGATCCGAATGCTGGCGGACCGGACGATTGTGATGCTCGACGGCAAAATTGCCGAAAGCGGCCTGACCGACCAGATCTTAGAGGACCCGCAGCATGCGTATACGCAGCAGCTCGTCCATTCGCTGATATAGGGGGAACAGCATGATCGCGATTAAAAACGGGCGGCTTGTCCTGCCCGACCGAATAGTGGACGGCAAGGTGCTGCTGATCGAGGGAGACCGCATCCACAGCTTTGCCGGGAGCGCCGCCGGGGCGAGCAAGGTCATTGATGCCCACGGGCGTTACGTCATGCCGGGCATGATCGACATCCATTCCGACAGGCTTGAGCAGTACATTCAGCCCCGCCCCACCTCGCAGATGGATTTTGAGTTTGGGCTCAAGGTCTGCGAGCACGACCTGCTGGGCGCGGGCATCACCACCATGTACCACTCCATTTCACTGTTTCAGGACGAATTTTTTGGCAAATCACCGCTGCGCACCAGGGAAAACGTGCAGAAAATTGCCGACCTAATTGCATATATCCATCAGCGCCACCACCTCATCCACCACCGCTTTCATCTGCGGATTGAAATCGACAACCTCGACGCCTTCGACATTGTGCGCGAGATGATTGGGCAGGGCAAGGTACACCTGATTTCCTTCATGGACCACACCCCCGGTCAGGGGCAGTACCGGAGTATGGCCGTTTATGCCGACACCATTTCGCAGTATAACGGAAAGGAATTTGAGGCGCTGGGCCTGGAGGGCGTGGTGGAATACCACAAAAATAAGCCCACGCTCTCCTTCGGGCAGCTCAAAACGCTGACCGGACTGGCCCACGCAAAGGGGATCGCCGTCGCCTCCCACGACGATGACACCGATGAAAAGCTGGCGATAAACCAACAGCTCGGCGTGGACATCAGCGAGTTCCCAATCACGCTGGAGGCGGCGCGCCTTGCCAAGGACAGAGGCTTTCACACCGTCGTCGGCGCGCCCAACATCCTGCGGGGGTGCTCCCACTCCGGCAACATGTCGGCTACCGAGGCCATCCTTGCCGGCACGGCCGACTCCATCTGCTCGGACTATTATCCGGCTACCGTGCTGCACAGCGTTTTTTTGATGCACACCAGGTATGGTGTGCCGCTGCATGAAATGGCGAACAGGGCCACGCTCAATCCGGCCAGAGCCGCCAAAATCGACCGGGAATACGGCTCATTGGAAGTCGGCAAAAAGGCCGATGTGCTCATTGTGGACATGCTGGACGATTATCCGGTCATCACCCACGTGCTGGTGGACGGGCGCACGACCTCCCGCATCGAATACAGGAGATAGCCATGGAAATACTCGTCATCAAAAATCTCGCCAAAAGCTTTTACCTACATAATCCCGGCCTTTTGATCCAGTCCTGCCAGAATATCAGCCTCTACCTGGAAAAGGGGAAGTTTATCGGCATAGTGGGGCTTTCCGGCGCGGGGAAGTCCACCATCTTAAAATGCATCAACCGCAGTTATCTGCCGATGCAGGGAGAGATCGTCTATCACAGCGAGGCCTTTGGTCCCATCGATCTGGCCGCCGCCGGAGAGCGGGAGATGCTCTACCTGCGCCGCTACGAGATCGGCTATGTGTCGCAGTTTTTAAACGTCATGCCCCGCACCACGGCGAAGGAACATGTCATGAGCGCCCTGCTGGACATGGGAACCGGCGCCGTGGAAGCGCGGCACAGCGCGGAGGAGATGCTGGCCTATTTCCGCCTGCCGGAAAATCTCTGGAACATCTACCCCGCCACCTTCTCCGGCGGCGAGCGCCTGCGGCTGAATCTGGCCCACGCCATGGTCAAGCGGCCCCGGCTGCTGCTGCTGGACGAGCCCACGGCCTCCCTGGACGACAAAACCAAGCTGCTGGTCAAGGACATGCTCCAGCGGCTCAAGGAGAAGGAGACCAGCATGATCGGCATCTTCCACGACCTTAAGTTCATGGAGGGCGTGTGTGACAAGGTATTCAGCATTTCAGAGGGGGTATTTCAGGCATGAAAGCGGATTTGCACATCCATTCCACCGTCTCCGACGGCAGCGACACGATTTTGGAAATCATTAGAAAAGCCAGGGGAAAGGGCCTGGACATGATCGCCATCACCGAGCACGACACCCTCTCCCATCAGGCGCAAATTCCCGCCGAGCCCGGCATCCGGGTCATCTGCGGCGTCGAGCTCTCCGCCGTCCATAAGGAGACCGGCACGCGGACTCACATCCTCGGCTACAACATCCAAACCCCTGGGCTGATCACCGCACTCGGCCAGCCTATTTTGGAGGCCCGCAACCGCAATTCCGAGCGGCAGGCCGCCATCCTGGCCGCGCACGGCTTTGCCATCGACCTCGGCAAGCTCGCCCGGGCGGACGGAAAATATCTGTACAAACAGCACGTCATGGACTGGCTGGTTGCCACAGGGCAGGTCGGCGAGCGGTTTGGGGCCTTCTATAAAACCACCTTTAAAAACGGCGGCATCTGCGCCTTTGACATCGACTACACCGACGTATTTGACGCGGTCAAAACCGTCAAGGCGGCCGGCGGGCTGGCCGTGCTGGCCCATCCGGGGCAGCAGCAGAATTTCTGGCTGGTTCCCGAGCTGACCGCGGCGGGGCTGGACGGGCTGGAGCTCAACCACCCCGCCAACAGCGCACAGGACCGGGACGTCATCCGGCAGCTTGCCGCCGGCCACGGCCTTTTCCTCACCGGGGGCAGCGACTACCACGGCAGGTATGAGCCGCAGCCCTTTGAAGTCGGAGACTTTTTATCGGATGAAAGCGGGGTGACAGCCATATGTCAGGCGTAAGGCTCGGCATTCAGCCGACAATTGAAGAGGACGTAGAACTCATCGATTCTGTGCTCGGCGCCTATACGCAGATACAGGCCCACAGTGTGCTGTGCGATGTGCAAATGGGCGATTTCTCCTACTGCGCCGGGTATAACCAGATTTATTACGCGCAGATCGGCAAATTTTGCTCCATTGCCAGCTTTGCGCGCATCAACCCCGGCAACCACCCGACCTATACCCGCGTTGCCCAGCACCACTTCAGCTACCGCAGCGCGCAGTTCGGTTTTGGGGAGGACGATGCGGACTTTTTTGCCTGGCGCCGCGCGGGTACTGTGAGCATCGGCAACGACGTGTGGATCGGGCACGGCGCCATAATCCTGCCCGGCGTGAGCATCGGCAACGGCGCGGTGGTCGGCGCGGGCACGGTGGTTACAAAGGACGTGGAGCCCTATGCTGTCGTCGCTGGCGCGCCGGCCAGAAAAATGAAGATGCGCTTTTCTGACGCGCTGATCGAAAAAATAGAGCAGTCCAAATGGTGGGATTGGCACTACGATGTCATCAAGGAGCGGCTTGCGGATTTTCGTGATCTGGACGCCTTTGTGCAAAAATATCTCTGAACGGCAGGGTCCCCCGCCGGAGTGCTCCCCCGCGCAAGCCGCACACAAATTCTACGTCTAAAGGAGACATGGTCATGAGCAAAATTCAGGCGGTCATCTTTGACTGGGCCGGCACCACGGTGGATTACGGCAGCTTCGCCCCGGTCAAGGGCTTTATCGACGGCTTTCAGCGCATCGGCTTTGACATTACGAGCAAGATGGCACGAACGCCCATGGGGCTTTTGAAGATCGACCACACCAGAGCCATCGCCGCCATGCTGCCTGAGCCGATCTCCGAGGAGCAGATCCAGACCGCCTATGCGGTGTTTGAGGAGACATTGTTCGCCAACATTGAAGAGCACTGTGCGCTCAAGGACTTCGTCGTCGAGACGGTTGACGCCCTGCGCGCGCAGGGCGTCAAAATCGGCTCATCCATCGGATATGGAGGCGCTGGTACGGGCTCTGGGGGCATATCTCGCGGACTGAGAGCGGACCGGATTTATGTACAAGGCCATGTAAAAGAAGACGAGATACGGGGTTGGGCTGCTGCCCAGCCCCGCTCTGTATTTTCCTGAACTATCCCCGTGTGGGCCAAGCCGCAAAAGACTCACACAAAAAAGCAGGCAAAAGGGCCAGGTTACCGCTTAACACGGTAACCTGGTTTCTGTTTTATAGCTTTAGATGGTGTTTATCCTAACAATCCTATTGCCCAACACACGTTCAGAACACGATGGACAGGCTGGATACAACCGCTATATCAGAGCGCAATCTCATAT
>DATMXU010000286.1:0-2384 GCA_035562355.1 Pseudoflavonifractor sp. | reverse complement strand
GCCGACAAGTCCTCTCTGGACAGCGCTCTGGAGCAGGTGAAAACCGCTCTCAAGGGCACCGACGTGGCTGCCATCAAGACCGCCACCGAGAACCTGAGCAAGGCCTTCTATCCCATCAGCGAGAAGCTGTACAGCCAGGCGGGCGGCCAGGCGGGCGCGGGTCCCGACATGGGGGGCGCGGGTTTCACCGGCGACGTGGGCGGCGGCGACCCCAACGTGGTGGACGCCGACTACCAGGTCGTGGATGACGACAACCAGTAATCAGCATCGTACGGCGGGGGCAAGCCCCCGCCCTACGCTTGTCCCATCAATCCTTGCGGTAGGGCGGGGAAAAGTCCCCGCTACCCTCCGTCCAAAGAGGTGAACCATATGCCCAACCAGAAGAGAGATTATTACGAGGTCCTGGGCGTCTCCAAAAGCGCCAGTGACGACGACATCAAAAAAGCCTATCGGAAGCTGGCCAAGCAGTACCACCCGGACCTGAACCCCGGCGACAAGGTGGCCGAGGGCAAGTTCAAGGAGGTCAACGAAGCCTATGAGGTCCTGTCCGACAAGGACAAACGCGGCCGGTACGACCAGTTCGGCCACGCGGGGGTGGACCCCAACTTCGGTGCGGGCGGCCCCGGCGGCGGATTCACGACCGCCGATTTCGGCGATTTTGATTTAGGGGACATTTTCGGCTCCTTCTTCGGCGGCGGCTTTACAGACGGCGGCGCCTCCGGCGCGCGGCGCAACGGCCCCCGGAAGGGGGATACCCTGCGCGCGGGCATCACCATCTCCTTTGAGGAGGCGGCCTTCGGCTGCGACAAGGAGATTTCCATCACCCGCAGCGAGACCTGCGAGGAGTGCCACGGCTCCGGTTCCGCGCCCGGCACCACCGCCGAGATCTGTCCCGACTGCCACGGCAGCGGCGTGATCCGCATCCAGCGGGGAGGCGGCGCCTTCTCCTTCGCCACCACGGCCCAGTGCCCCAAGTGCGGCGGCTCGGGCAAGATCATCCACCAGCCCTGCAAGTCCTGCGACGGCGAGGGCAGTGTGCGCAGGCAGCGCAAGATCACCCTGCACATCCCCGCGGGCATCGACAACGGCCAGGCCGTCTCCCTCCGGGGCCAGGGCGGCGCGGGCCAGAACGGCGGCCCGGCCGGAGACCTTGTGGTCAGCGTTACGGTGCGGCCTCACGCCGTCTTCAAGCGGGACGGCACGTCGGTGTACCTCGATCAGGCGGTCACCTTCCTCCAGTCCGCTCTGGGCGCGGAACTGGAGATCCCCACCTTGGACGGCAAGGTAAAGTGGACTCTCCCCGAGGGGACCCAGACCGGCACTACCTTCCGCCTGCGGGGGAAGGGCATCCCCGGCCTGGGCGGCCGGGGCCGGGGCGACCAGTTCGTCACCGTGAACGTGCAGACGCCCCGCAACCTCACCGCAGCCCAGAAGGACGCCCTGCGGAGCTACGCCAGGGTCATGGGCGAGCTGCCCGACCAGGAGGGCGAGGACGCTCCCAAAGGATTTTTTGACAAAAAGAAAAAAAAGAAATAGAATAGGGGGAGCGGCTGTACGCTGCTCCCCCTCAGACTATTGATATACCCTTCGGAGGTGTCCTATGGCCGCCCTCATTCGTCAGATCACCCCCTATATCACCCCCGTCCTCCTCTGGCCCCTTCTGTGCATTGCGGCTCTGGTATGCCTGTTCGTCTACTATTGGCGCGCCGTGTCCCCCCGGGAGGGGACGCTGGAGTGGGTGACCCTGGCCAGCAGGCCCAAGGAGCGGCTCTCCTTCTCCGCGCCGCTCCACCCCATGACGCGCAAGGATGCTCTGCCCCTCGTCCTGCTCACGGTGGTGTACGCTGCCACCGCCTTCTTCCGGCTGGGCAGCTTTGTCGCGCCCCAGAGTTTCTGTCAGCTCGCCGCAGGGCAGACCGCCACCTTCGCCCTGAGCGAGACGCGCACCCTCTCCCGCATCCTCTACTACCCCGGCCTCAACACCGGGTCCTACACGATGGAGGTCTCGGCTGACGGGGAGACGTGGCATACCCTCATGTTTCAGGAGAAGGAGGGGGACACCCCCGCCTACTCCTACTGGACCGAGGACGGCGGCTCCTCCGCCCCCTCCCTCTCCCAGAAGTACTCAGAGATGTTCAAATGGCTGGAGGTGGAACCCCGGGAGGCCATGCAGGTAAAATTTCTCCGCCTCACCGGCCACCCCGACGCGGGAAAGACCTGGATAGAGCTCGGGGAGCTGGCCCTCTACGATCAGGACGGCAGCCCCATCTCGGGTGCCGCCGTCTCCTACACCGACGAGCGCGCCGTGTCCCTCTTCGACGAGCAGGCGAGCGTCCCCGCCGCCCCCTCCTGGTATAACTCCTCCTACTTCGACGAGATCTACC
>DATMXU010000285.1:0-8779 GCA_035562355.1 Pseudoflavonifractor sp. | reverse complement strand
TGGGGGGGGTGCGCCGCAGGGGGTCGTACTGGAAGGCCCAGCAGTGCCCTCCCATGGGGACGACGCCCTTCCTTGTGCAGAGCACCGTCCGCTCGTCCAGCTGGGCGCCCCGCTTGCAGTAAGCGCAGCGCGGCTCCATCTTCTTCTCAAACAGCATATCCCATTCCCCGCAACTCTCTCATTTTCCCCAGTATACAACAACTCAGTTCAATTTTCCACTGGTATTTCTCTTGGAGAACTTTTTCGGCGTCCGCCACAGGGCCCACACCGCCGCCGCGAAGAAGAGGAGCCACACCACCCAGGCCGCGACGGTGGAGATCGTGAAGGCGGTGTGAAAATCCAGCGCCGCCAGGGAGGCCACCTGTTCGACCAGATAGGCCGAGGCGGGCAGCTCGAAGGGGATGATACGGAAGAGGAGGGCGGTGAAGAGAGCGGAGAGTCCGCCATGGAGCAGCTTGCCGATGAGATAGGTCCGCACCGCCAGCCCGCTGCCCCCAATGAAGGAGAGCACCTGGCAGTGGACCGACACCCCGGCCCAGCCCAGCATGAAGGCCGCCATGCTGAGCCGGCCCGCCAGCGCCCCCGAGCCCGAGAGAGTCCACACGCCGGAGGAGATCTCAATGAAACCGGTGAGCAGCCGCTCCGCCCACGCGGCGTTAAAGCCCAGAGGGGTGAGGAGGAACCCCAGCACCTGCGCCATCCCGGACAGGAAACCGCAGAGGAAAAGCATCCGGATCACCACCGTGAAGAAGACCACAAAGGCGCAGATGTTCAGGGTGGAGAGGAAGGAATTTTTGATGCTCCCCGTGAAGGCGACGGTGAAACGCTGGGCCCGGAATTGGGGGGTGGAGCGCTCCTCGCGTCTGCCGCGCCCTCCGGCCTTGTAAAAGCGGAAGAGGAGACCGATGCACACCGACGCGGCGGCATGGGCCAGGTACAGGAGCAGCCCCGCCTTGCTGCTGCCGAATACCCCGGCCCCCACCACACCCAAAATGAAAGCGGGGCCCGAGTTGTTGCAGAAGGAGAGGAGCCGCTCAGCCTCGGTCTTGGTGCACATGCCGTTTTCGTAGAGGCTGATGGCCGTCTTGGCCCCTACGGGGTAGCCGCCGATGAAGCCTAGGGCGAAGGCCGTGGCACAGGCGCCGTTCACATTGAATAGGGGGCGCATGACCCCCTCCAGCAGTCTGCCCAGGTAGCCTGCCAGCCCCAGCTCCACCACCAGGGAGGAGAGGACGAAGAAGGGGAACAGGGAGGGAATGATGACGTTATAGCAGAGGGTGAGGCCGTCCCGCGCCGCCTGCATGGATTCCTGGGGGAAGAAGAGGAGCGACAGCGTGGAGCCCAGGAGCGCCAAGCCTAGAAATAAGTCCCGTATCCACTGTTTTGAAAGTAGCCTGGACATGACGCGCCTCACCTCCGCTCTAAGAGGGTATGCGCGCCCGGGTTGTCCGTATGACGGGAACGGTCCCACTTGCGGCGGGCCAACCGGCGCGATATAATAGGCCCAAAAGGAGGGATTTACCATGCAGCATGAGATTACCCGGGCAATTCCCCTGCTGGACGAGCGGGGCAACCTGACCGAGCCTGGCTGGGCCAGACGCCTCCTGCCCGTATACGAGCGCGCTAAGGTCAAGGGCGGAGCCACGCGGCTCAAGGAGTGGGACTACTATCTGGTGATGGGGGAGGGGGTCGCCCTGGCACTCACCATTGCGGACAACTCATACATGGGCCTCGACTCCATCTCTCTCCTGGATTTTGAGGAGGGCTGGCAGGTGACGAGGAGCCCTATGCGTCTCCTCCCCATGGGCAAGACCGGCCTGCCGGAGCGCTCGGATCGGGGGGACGTGGCGGTGTCGGGCAATGGGTACGGCATCGCGTTTCTCCATGCCAGGAATCAGCAGGTTGAGCCCGCCCGCCTCCTGACGTTCCACATGGAGCGGTTCAAGGATGGCCAGCCCATCAGCGGCAGCGTCACGCTCTATGACGAGCCCGAGGAGAGCCTGGTCATCTGCACCCCCTTCGACAAGCCCGGCCACTTCTACTACAACCAGAAGATCAACTGTATGCGGGCCAGCGGCAGTGTGACCCTGGGGGATAAGACCTACGAGTTCCGGCCCGAGCGCTCCTTCGGCACCCTGGACTGGGGCCGGGGCGTGTGGACCTACCATAACACCTGGTACTGGGGCTCGGCCTCGGGGCTTGTCGGGGGGACACCGTTCGGTTTTAACGTCGGGTACGGCTTTGGGGACACGTCGGCCGCCACCGAGAATATGCTCTTCCACGGCGGCCGGGCCCATAAGCTCTCCCGCGTTACCTTCCACATCCCCCGGAAAAACGGGAAGGACGACTTCATGGCCCCCTGGACCTTCAGCAGCGACGACGGCCGCTTTGAGATGGACTTTGCCCCCGTCCTGGACCGGACCGCCTGCACCAGCGTGGGCGTCATCAAGTCCGACCAACGTCAGATCTTCGGGAAGTTCACCGGCAAAGCGGTCCTGGACGGCGGGGAAACCATTGAACTCAGGGATTTCATGGGGTTTGCCGAAAAAGTGGAGAATAAATGGTAACAGAGTTTTGAAGAGGAGGCGTTCCAATGCTTGATGGAATCTGTCTTGGCAACATCATGGTCGACTGCGGCGACGAAGAGGAGCTGTGCGCGTTCTACCACACGCTGCTCGGGTGGGAAAAGTGCAGGCTGTATGGCCGCCCCGGGCTGCGCAGCCGGGAGGGGCTCGTGTTTTTATTTATTGGGGAGGAGGGCTACGTCCCGCCCATATGGCCTGAGGAGGAGGGGCGGCAGCAAAAGCAGATGCACTTCGATTTTCAGGTCCCGGACATCGCGGCGGCGGCTGAGTACGCGCAGAGTCTCGGCGCGGTCATGGCCTCGCCACAGTTCGGGGGGAGCGAGTGGGTCACTATGCTGGACCCCGCCGGACACCCGTTTTGCCTGTGTTTTGAGCTGAATGAGGCGTAACAGAACAGCGCGGCGGCCAATTCTGGCCGCCGCGCCGTCTGCTTTCTCTCAGGTTTTCGCCGTCTGCTCCAGCGACCGCTGGAAGAAACGGTAGTCCTGCTCCAGCTTGGGCAGCAGCGGGTAGGCCCCCTGATGGAGCACCCAGTCCACCACCACGCCCCGGAAGTGGCGGAAGAGGAAGTCGGCCACCCATTCGGGGGACAAGTCGGGGACCAGCCCCCCCTCGGCATGGATGGCGGTAAGGCACTCCAGCATGGCCCGGAGGGTGAAACGGGTAGGGTCCATAGAGGCGAAAGACGGGGCTGACAGCCGGTGGACGTAGTACCGGGCCACCAGTTTCCAGCCCATCCCCTCAATGAACCCGGCGTACCCCGAAAGGAGGGCCCACAGCCGCTCCAGCGGCGGCTCCTCCCCATGCTGGGCCAGCAGGGCCTCCATATAGGCGTCCAGGGGTGTGAACCCCCGGGCCAGCAGGGCCTCCTTAGAGGGGAAATGGTGGTAAAAGGCCCCCGTGGTGATGCCCGCCCGGGCACAGATGGCGCGGATGGAGACCTGGTCGAACCCCTCTTCCCGCGCCAGCTCCACCGTGGCCCTGAGAATGGCCTGCTCGGTCTCCCGGGCCTGGAGTTTTCTCCGCTCGCTGTAATCCATATGTGCAGCTCCTCTTGACAATCCTGCCAGGCAGGTTATATAATGTGTCACATAACGTTGTTATGTGACTCTTATTATAGATTAGGATGATCGCTTTGTCAAACAGTGAGAAGATCGCCCTCCTCACCGACTCCTGTGCAGACCTCTCCCCGGCTATGCGGAAGGGGAAGGCCATCTATACGGTGCCCCTCAGGCTGCTCTGTGCGGATGGGGAATTTTCCGACGGCGTGGATATCACCGCCGCAGACGTGTACCGCCGCCTGGAGCGGGGAGAGCTGCCCAAGACCAGTCTGCCCGCCATGGAGAGTGTGCGCGCGGCGCTGGAGCACATCAGGAAGGACGGCTACCGCAAGGTCATCGCCGTCCACCTCTCCTCCGGCCTGTCGGGGACCTATAACATGGTGCGCCTGATGGCCGAGGAGCAGAAGGAACTGGAGGTCGCCGTCTTCGACTCTCTCAGCGGGGCGCTCGGCATGGGGTCCACCGTACTACAGCTCTGGGAGGACGTCAAGGGGGGCATGACCTGGGAGGAGCTGACGACCTGCCGCGCCCCCGCCCTGATGCGCGGTACCTTCGCCTTTTTCTCGGTGGACACGCTGGAGTATCTGGCCAAGGGCGGGCGCATCGGAAAGGTGGCGGCCATGGCGGGTACCATGCTGGCCATCAAGCCCATCATCTCCTTCGCCGGCGATGGGCAGCTTCAGTCGGTGGCCAAGGTGCGGGGAAGAAAGCAGGTGCAGGACGCCCTTGTAGCGCATCTCAGGAGCCATCAGGGGAGCCATAGGCGGTATAATCTGGCTGTCACCAACGGCGGAGCGGCGGAGGAAATGAGGGAACTGGTCAAGAAGATAAAGGCCGTCTTCCCCAAGCCCGACCACTTCTGGGAGGCCGAGCTGGACGCGACGCTGAGCGTCTACATAGGCTCCGGCGTGCTGGGCGCCGTGGTGCAGCTTTTGGATTAGAATAGGGAACCACAGGGGGGCGACTTTTGTCGCCCCCCTGTTGATATTATGCTTAGCCTTTCCCGCCCAGCCGCTGGATATAGAGCCCGGCGCCGTGGGCGGCAGCGGCTCCGTCGGCGGCGGCGGTCACCAGCTGGCGCAAAGTCTTGACTCTGGTGTCCCCCGCGGCGAAGACGCCGGGGACGTTGGTGTAGGTGTCCTCCCCCGCCTTGATATAGCCCTGGTCGTCCAGCGCCAGGGGAGGGGAGAAGATGGCGTTGTCCGGGATGAGGCCCACGGCGGCGAAGACGCCGGCCACGCTCAGGGTGGCCCGGCCCTGGGGCCCCTCCACCTCGATGGAGCTTACCCTGTCCTCTCCGGCGATCTCCAGTACCTTGTGCTCCATAAGGAGGCGGACGTTCGGTTTGGCGGCCAGGGCGTCGGTGAGGTGTTTTTCCGCCGTGAAGGCGGCCCGGCGGTGGATGAGGTAGACCTGGGGGCAGATATTGGCGAGGAAGAGGGCGTCCTCCAGGGCGGTGTTCCCCCCGCCCACCACGGCAGTGCTTTGGCCCTTGAAGAAACCGCCGTCGCAGGTGGCGCAGTAGCTCATGCCCCGGCCTGCCAGCCGCTCCTCGCCGGGAACCCCCAGCTTGCGGCGGCGCACGCCGTTGGCAATGACGACGGTCCTGGTCTCCAGAGCGCCCCGGGCGGTGGTGACCACCTTCACATCCCCGAGGTCCGCCAGGCTGGTGACGGTCTCAAACCGGATCTCGGCCCCCAGAGCGGTGGCCTGAACATAGAGGTTCATAGAGAAGTCGGACCCGGCCACGCTCTGGCTGCCCGGCCAGTTCCCAATATCCGGGGTGGTGGCGGCCTGGCCGCCAGGGGTGCCCCCCTCCAGCACCAGAGTGGCGTACCCCGCCCTCCTGGCGTAGATGGCTGCCGTCAGCCCCGCAGGGCCGCCGCCTATAATGATGACGTCGTACATTGTCTCAGCTCCTTAACAAGAACTATTCTTCCTGCACTATATCATAGGAAATCCCACTTGACAAGAGGAGAAAGCCGCTTGGCGTGTAAAAGTGCGCGCCAAGCGGCGCAAGTTATCAGTCATTCCTCTGTCCAAAGGATTCGGAGGGAGGGATAGTGTGAAAGGGAACCGTCAGGGTTCCCTTTCGCGTGCAGGAAGACCATTTTTCATCTTTTAAAAAAGGGGTGAAAAATGTGACAGCCTGTCGAAAAAATCTTTTCGACAGGCTGAGCCGCTTGGCGCGTAAAAGTGCGCGCCAAGCGGCTTTTCATTAGACGGCCCTGTTTTGCGGCGGCTCACTGGGCTCCGCAGCGCTGTCCCCGGCGAGAGCGAGGGCCTCGGGGAAGGAGAGGATGGCCTTAAAGAGGTCTCCGTCGATCTCCAGGCGGAAGGAGCCCTGCTGGAGCTCGGTAAGGCTCCTGGCGATGGAGAGACCCAGCCCGGAGCCCTCGGTGGTGCGGGATTCCTCCCCCCGGATGAACCGCTCCATCAGCTGCTCCGGCGGGATGTTGAGGGGTTGCCGGGAGATGTTCTTGATGGACAGGTGGATGCGCCCCTCCCAGCGCCTGAGCTCCAGGTAGATCCGAGTGCCCGCCAAAGCGTATTTGGCGCAGTTGGAGAAGAGATTGTCGATCACCCGCCACAGGTGGCGCCCGTCCGCCCAGACGTAGAGCTCCTCCACCGGCGGGGTGAAGACGGCCTCCAGCCCACCAGCCGAGAACCGCTCCTCATACTCGCCCAGGGCCTGCAGGAGAAGCTGCGCCATCCCCAGCCGCTCCAGGGTCACGCTGAGGCTGCCCGTGGACGCTTTGGAGGCCTCGACCAGGTCCTCGGTCAGTTTCTTGAGCCGCTGGCTCTTGCGGTCCAGCACGTCGATATACTCGGCGGCCTGGGGATTCTCGGCGGGCAGCGCCTTGAGAAGACCAACGTAGTTGATGATGGAGGTGAGAGGGGTTTTTAAGTCGTGGGATACATTGGTGATGAGCTCGGCCTTGAACCGCTCGTTTTTAAGCTGCTGCTCCACGGCGTTGCTCACCGCGCGGCCCAGATCGTTGAGCTGCTCCGCATGGCGGCGCAGGTCGGCGTACAGACCGCGGGTGTTGAGCTTGAAGTCCGGATCGCCGCCCACGATGCGCCCGGTACCCTCCTCGATCTGCCGCCACTGGCGAAGCCACCGGCACAGATGCCAGAGGACAAAACCCTGGTACAGCGGGATGAGGACCACTGTGATGGCGGTGAGCAGCGACCCCAGGAGGTAGAGGAGGAAACCCACCACCAGCCGCCAGGTGACGGGCAGACCCCTAAATAGCTCCCCCACGATATAGGCGGCGGCGCGGCAGAGCCGCCCGATGAGGCTGGTGCGCCAGAGGGTGTGGGTCTTGAGACGCACCGCTGTGGTAAGCAGCAGCCCCAGCCCCAGTGCGGCGACCCCCAGGGTCAGTACCCCCAGTCCCACTACCATCGGGGGATTGACGGCCTCGCCGTAGGTGTGCAGGGCGATGGACTCTATCGCCGCAGCCAGGGTGAGCATGAGTGCGCCCACAATGAGCAGATAGAGGTCGTAGGGGATGCGTTCCTGCCAGCCGACGGCCAGCGTGCCGTCCTCCTGCCGTCCGGCGGAGCGGAGGAGGAGGACGAGCAACCCGATACTGCCCGCCAGGGTCGCCATGGCCAGGAGGGCCACGATGGGCAGGAAACGCTGCACCCGGGCAAAGGCCGCCATGCCGGCGGTGTAATTATCGCTCACAACAAGGGGGGAGGCGATACCGTAATTCACAGTCACCCACACGCGGAGAACCCGCTCGTCCAAGCTGGAGTCGTAGTTCCAGTCCCCGCCGTTGTAGTACCAGCCGTACTTGGTATACTCCTGCGAAGTGGTTTCGGGTGTGAGGGTCACATAGCCCTCTCCCGTGTAGACCATCATCCTGGGGCCGTTGCCCTCTTGGTCATATTGATAATAGTCCCGCTCACGCAGCTCGGACCCGCGGGAGAACACAAAGGAGGAATCGTACTGCGTGGGGGTGACCTCCTCCAGCAGCGCGCCGTCCAGATTGTCCAACAGGAGGGCGCCCGACTGGTCATGGACCCGGTAGCGGAAGTTGGTCTTGCCGGGAGCAAGCCCGGCCTCCAGCGTGTCCATCTGCCGCCGCTCGTACTCGGTGAGGGGGCCGTCCCAAGCCAGAGCCAGCTTCAGGTCCGTCAGCTCACGCAGGCGTGACGCGTCATAATAGGCATCCTGCTGGGCTGCGCTGCTGCGGTAGTAGTCGCCCAGCAGCCATAAATCGTTCCAATTGGAGAGGGTGACGAAACCCGACCAGAAACAGGCCGTGAGCACTACCATGCTTAACAGGAAGGCCCCCGCCTTGGCTGCCGGAGTCAGGGAAAGAAAAGCGGGCTTTTTCAGAGCGATCACCTCCGGGCGAGATTCAAAGCTTTTCCATCTTGTACCCCAGTCCCCAGACTACCTTGATGTACCGGGGGTTCGCGGGGTCGATCTCCAGTTTCTCCCGCAGATGCCGGATGTGGACGGCCACCGTGTTCTCCGAGCCCAGGGAGAGATCGTTCCACACCAGCTCGTAGATCTGTCCGGTGGAGTAGACCCGCCCGGGGCTCTGGAGCAGGAGCTTGAGGATGTTGTATTCGATGGGGGTGAGGGCGACGCTCTCCCCGTCCACCGTCACCGACTTGGCCCCATCGTCCATGATGATGCCGCCGTTGCGGATGGCGCTATCGCCGGGGCCGTTGCGCCCGCCCAGTGTGGTATACCGCCTGAGCTGGCTCTTTACCCGGGCAATGACCTCGATGGGGTTGAAGGGCTTGGTGATGTAGTCGTCCGCCCCGATGTTGAGACCCAGGATCTTGTCCGAGTCCTCGCTCTTGGCGGTAAGCAGGATGATGGGGAGATTGTGTCTCTCCCGCAGCTTGGCGGTGGTCCGTATCCCATCCAGCCCCGGCATCATCACGTCCATGAGGACGAGGTGGATGTCCCCGCGCTCCACGGCGGCCAGCGCCTCCAGCCCGTCGTAGGCCTTTACGGTGCGATATCCCTCGCTGGAGAGGTAGATGTCCAGCGCCGAGACGATGTCCCTGTCGTCGTCACAGATGAGAATATTGTACAAAACAATTCACCCCATATCGTTATCATAGCCCAGAGTCCTTAAAACACAAGGGAGAAAAGTTTTAAGA
>DATMXU010000284.1:0-8710 GCA_035562355.1 Pseudoflavonifractor sp. | reverse complement strand
CCCCCCTGGAGGAGGAACTCAAGCACATGAGGTTCCGCCTGATTGTGTCCTTCGCCTTTTTGGTCCCCCTGTTCTATCTCTCCATGGGCCACATGCTGGGCTGGCCCCTGCCCAGCATGTTCCATGGGCCGGGCAACACCGTCACCTTCGCCTTTCTGCAGTTTCTCCTCCTTCTCCCCATCCTTTACGTGAATGACAAGTACTATAAGGTGGGGTTTCGCACCCTCTTCAAGGGCGCGCCCAACATGGACAGTCTCATCGCCATCGGCTCCGCCGCCGCGGTGGTATACGGCATCGTCGCCATCTTTCAGATCGGCTACGGCCTGGGCCACGGGGAAACCCACCGGGTAGAGCACTGGGCCATGGACCTCTACTTCGAGTCGGCGGGTATGATTTTGGCCCTCATCACCCTGGGCAAATTCCTGGAGACCCGCTCCAAGGGCAAGACCAGCGAGGCTATCACCCGCCTAATGGATCTGGCCCCCAAGACGGCCGCCGTTTTGCGGGATGGGGTGGAGGTCGAGATCCCCGTGGAGGACGTGGTGGTGGGCGACCTGATCGTGGTGCGCCCCGGCGGGCGTATCCCGGTGGACGGCGTGGTGGCCGAGGGCCGCTCCTCGGTGGATGAGAGCGCCCTCACGGGCGAGAGCCTGCCGGTGGAGAAGGCCCCCGGAGACAAGGTGGCCGCCGCCTCCATCAACAAGTCGGGCTCCTTTACCTTCAAGGCCACCCGGGTGGGGGAGGACACCACCCTGGCCCAGATGATCCGCCTGGTGGAGGAGGCCTCCTCCTCCAAAGCCCCCATCGCCAAACTGGCCGACCGGGTCTCGGGCGTCTTTGTGCCTGTGGTCATCGGCATCGCGGTCGTCACCGCCGTCGCATGGCTCCTCATCACCGGGGACGGCACCCGCGCCCTCACCGCTGCCGTGGCCGTACTGGTCATCTCCTGCCCCTGCGCGCTGGGTCTCGCTACACCGGTGGCCATCATGGTGGGCACCGGCAAGGGGGCCGAGAATGGCATCCTCATCAAGTCCGCCGAGGCCTTGGAGACTTTACACACCATCAAGACCATCGTTCTGGATAAGACGGGCACCCTCACCCAGGGCAAGCCCGTGGTGACCGACCTCCATACCGCGGGCGGCGTGACCGAGGAGGAACTCCTCTGCGTGGCCGCCTCGCTAGAGAAACCCTCCGAGCACCCCCTGGCCGACGCCATCGTGGCCGAGGCTGAGGTGCGAAACATCCCTCTGGCCCCTATTGAGGAATTTGCCGCCGTCCATGGCCGGGGCGTTACCGGGAAACTCCATGGCGCGGAGGTTCTCGCGGGCAACCGGGCCATGCTGGAGGAGCGGGGTATCGACCTCGCGGGCTTTGACGCCGCAGCCGAGGCCCTGGCCGCCGGAGGCAAGACCCCCCTCTATTTTGCAGAGAACGGTAAAATGCTGGGCCTGGTGGCGGTGGCCGACACGGCAAAGCCCACCAGTAAGGACGCCGTGGCCGGGTTCAAGGCCCTGGGCATCGAGGTCGTTATGCTGACCGGGGACAACCGCCGCACCGCCGAGGCCGTAGGCCGTGAGCTGGGCGTGGACACGGTCATCGCCGAGGTGCTGCCCCAGGACAAGGAGCGGCAGGTAGCGGCCTTGCAGGAGAAGGGCCACCGCGTCGCCATGGTGGGCGACGGCATCAATGACGCCCCCGCCTTGGCCCGGGCCGACGTGGGCATCGCCATCGGCGCGGGTACCGACGTGGCCATCGAATCGGCCGACGTGGTGCTGATGAAGAGCGACCTGCTGGATGCGGTGAACGCCGTGCGCCTCTCCAAGGCCACCATCCGCAATATCAAGCAGAACCTCTTCTGGGCCTTTATCTACAACGTTATCGGCATTCCGCTGGCCGCCGGCGTGTTCTACGCCACCCTGAAGTGGCAGCTCAACCCCATGTTTGCTGCCGCCGCCATGAGCATGAGCTCGGTATCCGTGGTGACCAACGCCCTGCGCCTCAAGTTTTTTAAACCCGCGGCCGCCGCCGCGCCCATTTTGAAAGGAGAAACGAAGACGATGGAAAAGAAACTGACCATTGAAGGTATGAGCTGCGGGCATTGCTCCGCCCGTGTGGAGAAGGCCCTGAACGGTCTAGACGGCGTGAGCGCGGTCGTGGATCTGGACTCCAAGACCGCCACCGTCAAGCTGACCCACGACGTGGCCGACGCCGACCTCGAGAAGGCGGTGGAGGACGCGGGGTACACCGTCACCGGGATCGAATAGAGTAATAACAGGCAATGCGCGCCGCAAAGAGGAATTTGCGGCGCGTATTGTCGTGCCGTTTTGAGTCCCGAGAGGATTACTATGCTGTAATGGCGCGGCTTTTCTGAACGGCCTGCCGCCAAATTGTGATTTGTGGCCCGCACTTTATTGACGGCCCCCCTCTTCTGTGATATAAATTAGTCAGCATATCTAAAAAAATGTAGGGGGGATGACCGATATGTCCACACTTCTCATTAAAAACGCCCGCTATATCGTCTCCTGCGACGACAATGATACGCTCTACGAGCGTGCGAATCTCCTCATTGAGGACGGGGTGGTGGCCTATATCGGCCCCGAGCTGCGCCCCGCGGAGCAGAGCATCGACGCGCGGCGGATGGCGGTCTACCCCGGGCTTATCAACACCCACCACCACCTGTATCAGATCTTCTCCCGCAATCTGCCCGAGGTGCAGAGGATGGAGCTCTTCCCCTGGCTGGTGACTCTGTACGAGGTGTGGAAGGGTCTGGACGAGGAGGTTGTCACCCTCTCCTCCCTCACGGGGCTGACCGAGCTCGCCAAGACCGGCTGCACCACCGTGTTCGACCACCACTACGTTTTTCCTGCCGGGGCGGGGGACCTGATCGCCGCCCAGTTCCGCGCCGCCGACCAGATCGGAGTGCGTTTCCACGCCTCGCGGGGGTCCATGGACCGCTCCAAGAAGGACGGCGGCCTGCCCCCGGACAGCGTGGTGCAAAGCATCGACGCCATCATGGCCGACTCGGAGCGGCTGGCGCGGGTGTGGCACGACGACGCGCCCTACTCCATGCATCAGGTGGCCCTGGCCCCATGCTCCCCCTTCTCGGTGAGCGGCGACCTCCTGCGGGAGAGCGCCAAGCTGGCCCGAAACCTGGGCGTGCGCCTGCACACCCATCTGGCCGAGACGAGGGACGAGGAGCAGTTCACCCTGGAGAAGTTCGGCATGCGGCCCCTCGCCTATATGGAGAGCCTGGGCTGGGTGGGCCCCGACGTGTGGTACGCCCACGGCATCCACTTCAACGACGAGGAGCTGCGCCGCCTGGCCGACACCGGCACCGGCGTGGCCCACTGCCCAATCTCCAACATGAAACTCTCCTCCGGCGTGTGCCGGGTGCCTGAGATGCTGAAACTGGGCGTTCCCCTGGGACTCGCCGTGGACGGCGCCGCCTCCAACGACGGCTCCAATCTCCTGGAGGAGCTGCGTGTGTCCTTCCTTCTGCACCGGCTGCATTCCAGCCAAAACGCCCCGTCGGGGTACGACATCCTGAAGATGGCCACCCGCGGCTCGGCCCGCCTCCTGGGCAGGACCGACATCGGCCACCTGGCGCCGGGCATGGCCGCCGACCTCTTTATGATCGACCTGGAGCGGCCCGAGCTGGTGGGAGCTCAGTTCGACCCCATGAGCATGCTTGGCACCGTAGGGTTCAAGGGGAGCGTGGATTTCTGCGTTGCCGCCGGGCGGCCTATCGTCCAGAACGGGCAGCTGGTCACCATGGACGAGGACGAGGTGACGGCCAAGGCCAACGAAAAGGTGCGCAGGTATTTAAATCGATAGAGCAGGGAATTGACGGCCCGGGAGAATTTCGCCCGGGCCGTCCGCTTTTGTGGAAAAATACCATTGTAAATTTATCCTGACATGGTAGAATGATAATCCGATGGTAAAATCGCAGTAAAAAATAGCGCGGAGCGCTATTTTTTACTTACAGAAGGTGTTAAGAAGAATGAAGGAACCGAACCCGCTGGAGACCGGAAAGCCGCTCTTCTCCCGGCAGGCGCTGGCGCGCCTCATCGTCCCCCTGGTCATTGAACAGCTCCTCCTCATGACGGTGGGCATGGCGGACATCGTCATGGTGACCACGACGGGGGAGGCCGCCGTGTCCGGCGTCTCTTTGGTGGATAACATCAACACCTTGCTTATCCAGGTCTTTGCCGCGCTCTCTACCGGCGGTGCGGTGGTGGTGTCCCAGTACTTAGGACGCAGGGAGGAGGAGAATGCCCGCAAAGCGGCAAAGCAGCTTGTGTATGCGGCGGTGTTGGCCGCCGCGGTGCTGACGGCCTTCGCCCTCATCTTCCGGGAGTCTATTCTCTCTCTTGTGTTCGGCGGCATTCCGGGCGACGTTAGGAAGTCGGCTCTGGACTACTTCATCATCACCGCCATGGCCTACCCCTTCATGGCGGTTTACAACGCGGGAGCGGCTCTTTTTCGCTCCATGGGCAACAGCCGGGTGTCCATGTTCAATTCAGCTATTGTCAATCTAGTCAACATTGTGGTCAATGCCATCCTCATCTATGGGTACGGCATGGGGGCGGCGGGAGCGGCCATCGGTACGCTGGTCTCCCGTATCGTAGCCGCCGTCGTCATTCTCTTTCTCCTTCAGCGACCCGACAATCCTCTGCATATCGAGGGGCTTCTCAAGCCCGAGCTCCATGTAGGGATGGTAAAGCGCATCCTCACCATCGGTATCCCCACAGGGCTGGAGAACAGCCTTTTCCAGGTGGGTAAGCTCATTGTGCTGGGCCTGGTCACCACCCTGGGAGCCACCGAGGCCTTGCGTACTGCTGCCATTGCGGCCAACGGAATTGCAGGCAGCGTGGGGGGCGTCGTCAACATGCCGGGCAGCGCCATAGGACTCGCCATGGTCACGGTGGTGGGCCAGTGCATCGGCGCCCGGGAGAGCGAGCAGGCCGTAGCCTACGCCAAAAAGCTGCTGCTCCTCTCCTATCTGTCTGTGGGGACACTGTCCGTTCTTCTCTTCTTCTTTGTGAGGCCGGTGACCGCCATCTTCGACCTGGGGCCCGATGCCGCCGCCATGGCAGAGGAGGTGCTGCGCATCTTCTCGGTGTTCTCCATTCTCTTCTGGCCCATATCCTTCACGTTGCCCAACGCCCTCCGGGCCGCGGGAGACGTGCTCTTCACCATGAGCATCTCCCTTGTCTCCATGTTTGTCTTCCGGCTGGGGTTCAGCTATCTGCTTGCCCCCGCCACCCTCTTTGGCCATCCCATGCTGAACATGGGCCTGGCGGGGGTGTGGCTCGCCATGTGTTTGGACTGGATCGTCCGGGGCTTAGTCTTCGGCGTCCGGTTCCTCCGGGGCAAGTGGAAACGCTTTCAGGTCATCTAGAGCGCGCGTACGAAAAACCGCCGCCCTGGGCAGGGTTTCCCTTGCCTGGGGCGGCGGTTTCTGCTATGCTATGGGGGATAAAGGAGGGGGCGGAGAGATGGAGTTTTTGCCCAGAGAGACGCTGCCCAAAGCGCGGTGGGCCGCCCTGCACGCCGCTCACCCCTGGCTGGAGCGCTACCCCTGGCGGCTGTGCCGGTATGGAAGGCGGGAGTACCTCTGCCGGTTCCGGGAGCCGGTGGAGCAGCTCCTCTTCCTGCTGGAGGGGCAGGTGTCGGTCTCCCTCACGCCGCCCCACGGGCGGACCCATATCATTACATGGTCTCTCACCGAGGGGCTCATCTGCGGGGACGTGGAGGTGGCGCTGGGCAACACCGCCGCCAGCGCCGACCTGCGCTCGGAGGACGGGGCGCTCTGCCTGTCACTCCCCATCGCGCCCCATCTGGAGGCGCTGCGGGAGGACAATGCCTTCCTCCGCTACGCGCTGGCCCGACTGGCCGACCAGATGATCCACCAGTCGGTCTACACCGCCAACAACCTCCTCTTCCTGCTGGAGACGCGCATGGCGGGCTACATTCTCGACTACGCGGAGGACGGGCTCTTCCGCGCCAATCTCACCCACACGGCCGAGCTCCTGGGGGCCAGCTACCGCCAGCTCTCCCGGGTCATGCGCGGCTTTGCCGAGCAGGGGCTGATCAAAAAGGAGGGGGGCGGCTGGCGCATCATCGGCCGTAAGGAGTTAGAGGATATGGCGGCCGATATGGAGCAGGTGCCGTAGCGGTCACCCCAGAGGGCGGTCGCAATTTCTTACCGCGGGCATGGCGATGGCCAGAAAACCGCAGCCGATGGTGACCACTCCCGCCACGAGAAACCAGAAGGAAGGGCCGGTATAGTCCCCCAGAAGGGCGGTGGCCGTGAGCCCCACGGGGGAGGCCAGGCTCATGATGGACCCGGAGAGGCCCAGCACCCGGCCCAGATACTCAGGCTCCACCTTCTCCTGAATGAGGGCCATAAAGAGGGAGTTGAAGAAGGGGGCGGAGAGGCCCATCAGCCCGGAGAGGCCGGCAAAGACCCAGAAACCGCTGGGGGGCAGCAGCCCTGAGATCACCAGCAGAGATCCCAGGCACATGATGGAGGCGATCATGGCGACCATCTTGTCCTTGGTACCGCCCCAGATCCCCAAAATCACCGAGCCCGCCAGCATCCCGGCGGAAAAGAGGGTCTCTACCACGGCGGCCGAGGAGGCATCGCCTCCGAAATACCCCATGCTCATCAACGGGAAGAGGGCGGCCACCGGCATGAAAGCCACCGAGAAGAGGGCGCAGATGAGGCACAGCTCCCACAGCCAGCGGTGGGAGCGCAGGATACGAAAGCCATCCTTCGTGTCCTGCCAGACCCGCAGTTTCTGCCCCGCTTCGCCCACCCGCAGGACGGGGAGCTTGGCGGCCAGGAGGCCGAGCACGGCGAAGACTGCCCCCAGGGTGTCCAGCAGCAAGATCCAGTGGAGAGGGATCTTTGCGTACAGCATGGCGGCGATTGCGGGGGAGAGGAGCATGGACACCGTCTGGATGCCCTGGCTCCAGCCCGCGCACTTGGCCAGGGCCTCGGGAGGGGCCAGCAGGGGGGTCACCGCCTGGATGCAGGGGGAGTGGAAAGCCGCGCCCACGCTGCGCAGCAGCAGGACCGCCAGAATGGGCCCTACCGTCAGCGTGCCCTGGGCGGCGAGGGCCACCAGCGCAAGGGAGACCACGCCGATGGACAGGTCGGACACGGCCATGATGACCCGCCGGTCAAACCGGTCGGCAAAGGCCCCGGTGAAAGGGGAGAGAAGGCCCTGGGGCAGCATGGCCGCGATCATGGACCAGGAGAGCACCGCCGTGGAGCCGGTCTTTTCCGTCAGGTACCAGATGAGGGCATACTGGGAGATAAAGCTGGAGAGAATGGACAGGGCCTGTCCCACCCAGAGCGTGACGAATTTGCGTTTCCAGTGTTCGATCAAAAAAGTTCCTCCTTATTCTTTTCCGCGGGGAGGGATGTGAGGGCGGGACTTGAGAGGAAATGGGCCACAAAAGGGAGACAATCATAGCATGGACGCTATGGTCCTGTCAAGATGTGGACAAGATATGCGGGACCGGCAAATGCCGGTCCCGCGCAGTTTTGCTGATCGTTTGTTACCAGGTCACGCCCAGGTCGGGGCGGTTCTTGAGGTCGATGATGTCCTTCGCGTCATAGAACTTGAGGTAGCGTTCCCGCTCCTTGCCGCTGCGCAGGGTGGTGCCGTCGGGGTGGAGCCGGTCGCAGATAACGGCGGAGATGTCGGTCTTGATCTTGGAGTAGGAGTCGATGCCCACGGAGGCGAAGACGCGGAATCCCTGCTCCTGGAGCCAGCGGAACTGAGGCCCGGTCTGGGTCACGTCGTTGTCGCCGTCGGGCCGGCCGCCATGGGGGTAGAAGAGGATCTGGGTGGGTCCGACCAGACTGCCGACCTCCTCCAGCCAGCGGAGGGTGTCCCGTTTCATGCGGGCATCCGCACTCTCACCGGTGGCGGCAAGGCGGATGTGGCCCCAGGTGTGGGAGCCGAAGGTCCAGCCGGTCTCCTTCAGGCGGGCGATGATGGGCTTGACCGCGTCGATCTCGCTCTGGCGCTTGGCATCGAAGGCGCCTCGGGCGGGATCGTCGGCCTTGATGTCGATGTCGTTCTGGGTGCGGTAGCCCAAAATGCCCTGGAACCCGGTCAGGGAGAAGACGCCCTTGGCCCCGTTGAGGGAGAAGTCGGGGTGCTCCCGGACGAATTTGTCCAGGATGGTGGTGGCGTCCAGGTCCTGGGTGATGACCTCCTCGCCGGTGAGGGGATTCACCCCGTAGGCCCAGATGTCCCCGTCCTCGCCGAGAATGAGCTTGGACATGAAACCCTCATTGAGCATGTAGTCGTAATAGTTTACATCGTCAAAGGAGAAGATGAGAGGTTTCTTCCCCTCGGGGAGCATGAGCGTGTTGCGCTGCATGCGCGTCTCACCGTTCTCGTTGGTGTACTCGCTCCAGACCGACTCCATGGGCACCAGGATATAGCCCTTCTCATAGAGACTGTCCAGGATCTTCTTGTACTCGTCCACCGTCACCATCCAGTCGTCCAGGCCCTTGCCGTCGCTGGTCTTGAAGGCGAACTCCGGATAGGCGATGACGGGGTGGAAGAAGAGATGCTCCACCACCTGGTCGGGACCCCACGCCTGAGTGAGCTGCTCCGGTTTCCAGTAGTTGCGCACCGCCTCCTCCGGGTCTGCGGAGGGGGAGGGGCTGGGGTCGGTCTCGACA
>DATMXU010000283.1:0-6303 GCA_035562355.1 Pseudoflavonifractor sp. | reverse complement strand
GTGGAGTACCGCCCCCACCCGGACCCAGCACCTGATGTCCCGGCTGCGGGACGCGAAAATCCTCTATTTCGAGCCACCCTGTCCCCTCGGCAGCCGGGCCCATAAAAAGTCGGGCCGCCAGGTCCGTCCCGGCGTGACAGTGTACACCCTCCCCCCCGTTCTGGACATGGAGGCCCGGCACCGTATCCTCCTGGAGCGGCGGTACCACAGGCTGGCCCATTTCATCCAGCAGAAGATGGACGCCCACCGCTTTCGGGACGCCATCCTCTGGGCCACCTCGCCGGAGCAGGTCCACCTGCTGGACAGGCTGCCCCTGCGCAGCGTGGTATACGACTGTGAACAGGACTGGCCCCAGCTGCCCCTGGAGTGGGAGAGCGACCTGGCTCTGGCCGCCGAGGTGATCTTCGCCGCCTCTCCGGGCCTCATCAAACATCTGGCCCCCTGCAACGATAACATTGCCCTCCTGCCTAACGGGGTCAATTTCCCCATGTTCAGCCGTGAGGGACTGGAACAGCCGCCGGAGCTGCGGGATCTGAATACCCCCGTTCTGGGCTGGACCGGGCACATCCGCCGGGATACCGACCTCTCCCCTCTTCTCCAGGCCGCTCGGGATCTGCCGCGGTACACTTTTGTCCTGGTGGGCCGCGTGGAGAAAAACCCTCTGGTCCCCACGCTGCGCGCCCTGCCAAATGTGCTCTTCACCGGAGAGCGGCCCCTGGCCGAGCTGCCGGAGTACCTTGCCCGGTTCGACGTATGCATGAACCTCCTTCGGCGTGGGGACGTCGGGAACGACGTCATCCCCGAGCGGATTTACCAGTACCTCTCGGCCGGAAAGCCCATCGTCTCCATGCTCTGGGAGGACCAGGTGGAAGACTTTCCCGACGTGGTCTATGCCGCCCACAGCGCCGCCGAGTTCTCCCAGCTCTGCCGCCGGGCTCTGGCCGAACCGGGGGACTGGGCCAGAAACCGCCGCCGTGCGTACGGCGCCGGCGCGGCCTGGAGCGTCCGCGCCGACGAGGTGTACCGCATTCTGGAGACTATCGGGCTGTATTAGCGCTCTTCCAATCGCTGCGCGATTACTCTCTTTGCAGACTGCCGCCCACCCACGTTACGAGAGCCCCCATACTTGTAAATTGCTGCAGTTTAACATGCAATCCACGCCGCCACAGGGTACCTCTGCGGCTATTGCGCACCATGGCAATTGTAGAGGTCCCAGGTCTGCCGCGTAAGCATTTAATAATAAAAACAAGAGCCCGGGATGTCCCAGGGCTCTTGTTTTTCTGTAAAGGTAAATTACTTTCCTTTTCCCGTACCCTTGCCGCCTCGGGGAGGACGGGCGTTCTTCTTGGGCTTTGCGGCGGCCCAGCCCGCCTTTTTCTTTGGCGCGGCAGGCATTCCGGCAGCAGCCCTGGCAGGCCCTGCCCCTTTGCGCCCGGTATGTCCCGGCGCATCGGGTCTGCGGCCCTTTGGAGGTCTCCCCTCCCCCGCCTGGACGGCTGGACGCGGGCTATTGGGCCGGACAAGGCACTCCTTGCCATAGCCGATCAAATCCTCCCGGTGGGCGGCATGCAGGGCCTCCAGGACCAGGGCCCGCTTTTCAGGCCGTTTCCACTGCATCAGGGCCCGCTGCATAGCTTTGTCATGGGGGTTGGTGGGCACAAAGACCGCCTCCATGGTGCGGGGATCGATGCCGGTATAGTACATACAGGTGGAGAGGGTGCCGGGCGTGGGATAGAAGTCCTGCACCTGCTCGGGCTGGCGGCCCGACCTGTTGAGCCACTCGGCCAACTTTACCGCGTCGGCCAGGGTAGAGCCGGGGTGAGAGGAGATGAGATAGGGCACCAGGTACTGCTCCTTGCCGTACTTCTGATTCAGGGACTCGTACTTGCGGCGGAACTTCTCGTATACGTCGATATGGGGCTTACCCATATGGTCCAGCACCGCGTCGGAGCAGTGCTCCGGCGCCACCTTGAGCTGGCCGGAGACGTGGTGCTTGACCAGCTCTGCAAAAAACTCGCCGCTCTTATCTTTGAGCATATAGTCAAAGCGGATGCCCGAGCGGATGAAGATTTTCTTCACTCCGGGGACCTCCCGCAGCTTGCGCAGGAGCTGGAGGTAGTCGGTATGGTCGGCGTCCAGATTGGGGCAGGCCTCGGGGGACAGGCAGGCCCGATTCTTGCACAGACCGGCTTTAAGCTGCTTTTGGCAGGAGGGGCGGCGGAAATTGGCGGTGGGACCGCCCACGTCATGGATGTACCCCTTAAAGCCGGGGTGCCCGGTGAGGGCGGTCACCTCCCGGATCACGCTCTCATGGCTGCGGGCCGAGATGATGCGCCCCTGGTGAAAGGCCAGGGAGCAAAAATTACACGCGCCAAAGCACCCCCGGTTGTGGGCCACCGAGAAACGCACCTCCTCAATGGAGGGCACGCCGCCCATACCGTCATACATAGGGTGGGGCTCCCGGACATAGGGCAGCTCGGCCACGAAGTCCAGCTCCACCGTGGTGAGGGGCATCGCGGGCGGGTTGACCACCAGCAGCTCCTCCCCGTGGCGCTGGAGAATAGCCCTGCCCACGACGGGGTCGTGCTCCCGGTACTGGAGCATGTTGGCCTCGGCATAGGCGCGCTTGCCGGCGGCCACCGTCTCAAAGCTGGCGCACTCCACCTTTGGGTAGGCGCAGGCCGAGGGGTCTTTTGCGATAAAGGCGGTTCCCTTTACATCGGTGATGTCGGAGATGGGGGTGCCCGAGGCCAGCCGGGCGGCGATCTCCCGCGTGGCGGTCTCCCCCATGCCGTAGGTGAGGAGATCGGCCTGGCTGTCAAAGAGGATGCTGCGGCGCACCTTGTCGTCCCAGTAGTCGTAGTGGGCAAAACGGCGCAGAGAGGCCTCCAGCCCGCCGATGATGATGGGAATATTCCCAAAGACCCGGCGGACACAATTGGAGTAGACGATTGCCGCCCGGTCAGGGCGCAGCCCCGCCCTGTTCCCCGGGGAATAGGCGTCGTCCTGGCGGCGGCGCTTGGCGACGGTGTAGTGGGCAACCATGGAGTCGATATTTCCACTGGAGATCATGACCGCCAGCCTGGGCCGACCCAGGGCGGAAAAGGCCTCCGGCCTCTTCCAGTCGGGCTGGGCAAGAATAGCCACCCGGTACCCCTCGGCCTCCAGCACCCGGCCGATGATGGCGGTGCCGAAGGAGGGGTGGTCCACGTAGGCGTCCCCGGTGATGAGAAGGAAGTCATACCCATCCCAGTCCCGGTCCGCCATATCCTGTTTTGAAACCGGCAGAAACCGGGTATTCGCTTGTTCCATGAGTACTCCTTCAATATCTGTCAAGTTATTCCGCTTGTCCTTCCAGCGCGATGGGCTTTTCCAACAGGTCCAGGGGCACGCGGGTGCCCTGGGCCTCCCCGATCTTCCGGAACCCGTAGCGCTGATAAAAACGCTGGGCTATATAGTTATCGGGGGCGCAGCGCAGGCGCAGGCGGTCCCGGCCCAATTGCCTGTAGAGGGATACTGCTTCCCCCATCAGTTGGACGCCCATGCCGTTTTTGCGGTGCTTGGGAGTCATATAGTAAAAGGGGATGTAGCCCACGCCCTCGGCGGCGTAGCGGGAAGTGTCCATCTGGAGGATGCCCACCAGTTCACTGCGCAAATAGGCGCAGGTGACCGACCGGGGGTTCACCCGCCACTGGTCCATGGCCTCCCGCGCAAAGCCGTCCCCGTTGAAGTTCTGGATGGTGTGGTGGATGGAGAGCCACGCCTCCCTCCGGGCCTCGTAATAGAGCTTGCCGTCCTTCTCCATGTCCAGGGACTCATAGCGCAGATTGGTATCCTCCGGCACGCCGCTGCCCGCCTTCCACCAGGACTGCTGCGCCAGGGTGGATATCTCCTCAGGCAGATGGGAATTGTCATTGCGCCAGAGGACGTCGATCCTCTCCCCCTCCACCTCGATACAGGTGACGCAGGTGTTGTCACCGTGTCCCAAGGTCGTCCACTTCTCCTCCGGCAGGCCCAGCAGAGTGCCCTGGAGGGCGCGGATGGCCATACCGTGGGAGAAAACCGCCACCGTGCGCTCCGGATTTTGAGCGGCAATGTCCAGCACCGCGGCTGCCATCCGATCTCCCACCCGGCGGAAAGTCTCTCCCCCCTCCACACTCCAGGAGGAGAGAGACCGGTTGAAGGCCCTCATCCGCTCCGGGTCGGCATAGGCCACCGCACCCCATGGGCGGTCTTCCCAGACGCCGAGGCAGATCTCCCGCAAATCGGACCGGGTCTGGAGGGGAAGTCCCTTGGGCCGGTATATGGCGGCGGCGGTGGTGACGGTACGGAATAGGTCGCTGGAGTACACCGCGTCGATGGGGATGGATTCAAAACGGTGCTCCAGGGCGGCGATCTGGCGGCGGCCCCGGTCGGTGATCAGGCTGTCGTACCAGCCCTGGATGCGGCGGTAGAGGTTGCCCTCGGCCTCGGCGTGGCGGATGAGGTAAAGTCGGGTCATTGTGTTCTCTCTTTTCCGGTGTTATAGGGTCGCGGTCTCCAAAAGCGTGATGCGTTTCCGCCCGCAGTCCAGCTCGGTCATGACGCCATAGGGCAAAATACCGATCGGCATGGCGTGGCCAAAGTTGACGTTGTAAAAGATGGGCAGGTCTGCGAGGCCCTCCTCGGAGGAGACCACCTGCAAAATTGCCGCTTTGTACTCCTCATAGTAGGTCTCGCCCTGGGGTTTCCCCACGAGGATACCCTTGAGGGATCTCAGGATGCCCTGGGCGGCGAGATTTCTCAAAATCCATTTGATATACTCGGGCGATGGTTTCTCCTCACTGGTCTCAATAAAGAGGATCGCATCCCTCCACTGCTCCAGAGGCGGCCAGAGCGCGGTCCCGAGCACCATGGAAAAAACCTCGATACAGCCGCCCAGCAGACGGCCCCGCACGACGCGGCCGCCCTGCAGGACCTCATATCCGCCGTGGGCGTCGGGTTTCAGGGTCTTGGCGATGGCGGTATTTTTCTCGTCCCAGGGCACAAAATCATCCGACCATACGGGACTAGGGGGGATTGAGTAGTTGGCGCAGTCCTGAAACAGGATGCTCTGAACCGCTGCCTTCGTATAGTCGAACATCCTGACATACTCGCCAAACTCGCACATGATGCTGGGGCCATAAAAGGAAGTCAGCCCCGCCTTGTACATCATCAGATGGTTGACGGTGCTGTCGGAATAGCCCATGAAGATCTTGGGGTTTCTGCGGATTACCTCAAAATCAATGAACGGCAGCAGGCGCACCGTGTCGCTCCCGCCGATGGCGCAGAAAATCGCGGAAATGGTCTCGTCCTGAAAGGCGTCCATCAAATCCTTGGCCCGCAGCTCCGGGTGGCGCGCTACAAAGGCGCTCCCCTCCAGAGCGTGGGGCATGGGGACGAGGTTTAGCCCAAACTCACGCTCCAGCCGCTCCTTGGCGATGTGGTATTTATGCACCAGCCCGGGGTCCCCCAGCCCGCCCCAGGACAGGCTCACCACGGCAATCTTATCGCCGGGTTTCAGTCGCTTTGGTTTTATCATATTGTAATCTCCTACCAGGGCTTGACGGCCCTGGTCAGCTCGGACACCCTGGAGAGGCCCTGGGCCTGGGCAATGTCCCGCAGGCCGTCCCGGACGCAGATGGGCGCGTAGGGCTCGGTAAAGCAGACGGCGCCCACAGCCACCGCCGCCGCGCCCGCCAGCATCAGCTCGGCGGCATCCCGTCCGGAGGCAACGCCCCCCATACCCAAAATGGGCAGCGTGACGGCATTGGCCACCTCCCAGACCATACGGACGGCCACGGGAAAGACGGCGGGGCCGGACAGGCCGCCGGTGTTCATCTTCAAAATAGGGCGGCGGGTCGCCACGTCGATGCGCATACCGCGGATGGTGTTGATGAGGCTGATGGCGTCGGCCCCCGCGCCCTCCACCGCCCTGGCGATCTCAGTCACATCGGTGACGTTGGGGGAGAGTTTCACCATCACGGGCACGGTGGAGTGGGCCTTTGCCACCGCCGTCACCTCGGCGGCCAGCTCGGGCCGGGTGCCATAGGCCATCCCTCCCGCCTTCACGTTTGGGCAGGAGATGTTGACCTCGATCATATCCACCCCGGCGGCAGACAGTTTCTCGCACATCTCGCCGTACTCCTCCGGGGTGTTGCCCGAGATGTTGGCGATGACCCGCAGGTCGTGTTTACGGAGGTCGGGCAGCTCATGGGCGATAAAGGCGTCCACCCCGGGGTTCTGGAGGCCCACGGAATTGAGCATCCCCATAGGTGTCTCGGC
>DATMXU010000282.1:0-2519 GCA_035562355.1 Pseudoflavonifractor sp. | reverse complement strand
ATGGCCTCGGTCAACGACTGCCTGGTGGAGAGCGCCTATGCCGTCGCCGCCCACGCGCTGGGCCGGGAGCACAGGGCGGAGCTGATCTATACCCAGGGCAGCGTTCCCACCGCCCTGCCGCTCCAGGACCGGGAGCTGCTGACCGAGGCGGTCTGCGCCCTGCGCCCGGTCTCGGCGACGGAGCGGTATCCCGTGGAGCTCTTGGTGGAGGAGCACGCCGTGCGCCCCGACGCTCTGGATCATATCGTCGTTTTGACGCCCACGGTGAGCAAGGCCCTGGTGGAGCTGCTCTCCGTCTGCCGCCAGAGGGGCAAGCGGCCCGTGCTCCTCCACCTGTACGGGGAGGAACAGCCGGGAGCCCCTGGAGCGGAGGTTATAGCGGACCGGGGGATCGAGTATCACGTCATCCGCTCAGCGGGCCAGCTCGCGGGCGCATTGGAGGAGGAGCGATGAAAGAGTCTCTGTTTCGCTTGACGAGAACGCTGCTGTGCCTCCTGGCCGGCGGCCTGCTCTCCCTCATCGAGCTGGGCTTTTTTCAGGATGCCGGGGTCATTTCCCCCGCTTTCTTCATTGTTGCGGCGCTGACGGTGCCAACGGTCTTTTTGTATCTCCGCTCCAGGGAGAGCGTGCTCGTCCTCTTGAGCTATGCCCTGATTCTTGTCTTCCTGCTGGAGGGGATGGGGCGGAGCATTGCGCCCTGGCACCTCCTGGCCGGCCTGTCCGTGCTGGCGCTCCTCTATATCCAGACCCAGCTCATGGAGAGCGCCCGCCGGACGGAGCGCGGACCGTCCGCCGCGGGGCTGGCCTTTCCGGCCGCGCTCCTCTGCTGTGTTCTGGTGGCGCTCTCCACCTTTCAGGTGTACCGGCTTGTCCTGGCGCCCAACCTGCCGGAGGGGGCGAAGTTTACCCTGCTGACGCGCCCTGCCCCAGCGCGTCCATCCGCCGCGCCGGAGCGGAGCGCGGACGCCCCGGAAACCCCGGCGCCGGACAGCGGCGGCGCCCTGATAGAAGGGGAGAGGGGGGCGGTACGCAGCCTGCCCCTCAAGCCCCCCGCCAAGCCGATCCGCCCGGGGTCGTTCCTTCTGGCGGCGGCGTTCGCCGCGGCCTGTATTCTGGCAGGGGCGGCGGGGCTCAAATACCTCCGGTACAGGAGGTGGCTGCGCAGGACCCTGGCTGCACCGCGGCGGAGACAGATCGCGGAGTTCTACCGGTACTGTCTGCGCTGTCTCGACCGGTGCGGCTGGGCGCGGCAGCCCCATGAGACCCCCCTTGAATATCTTGAGCATGCTCAGTCGGAGGGCTTTCCCTTTCCCCGGGCTCAGTTTGGGGCGGTCACAGAGGCATTCCTGTCCTCCTTCTATGGAGGGGAAGAGGTCCCATCCGATCTGTACGAGACCTGTCTCGCGCTTTTTCGGTCTGTCCCCCGCCTGGTGCGGGAGAAGAAGGGGCGACGTTTCTACTACCTGCACTATCTCAGGAAGATGTACTGAGCCGCCGGGAGATACGTTTCTGCGGCGCATACCCGGAGGAGGATGGACTCTTGAAGACACAGAGAACGCGGCGGATGCTCCGCCTCATCGCCCTGCTGGTCGCTGTGGCGGCATTGCTGCCGCCCAAAGCGGTGCGGGCGCTGGACGACGATGAGTTCGGGGGCTATCCCTCGGACACGCTGCTGGTCCAGGTGGGCTATCCCGGTGGCCCCTACCACGATAAGCGCCTGTACACCCTCTCAGAGCTGGAGGGGATGGACGTGGTCTACGCGGACTATACCTTTCTCGACAATATGCCCTCGGTCATCATCGACCACGTGAAAGGGGTGCGCCTGGCCGACATCATCGACGCCGCAGGGATTGAACTGGGCGAAGTGAAGAAGTTCCACTTCTGGATCCAGGACAAAAAGGAGTCCTCCTACGTCACCCTCTCCAAGGCCAGCCTGATCGATACCCCACGCTACTGCTACTACAGTCTGCCCGACAATTTCGACTATGACGAGGGCGTGGGCAACGAGTACGCCGCCTCCGACGCCCAGCAGGTGGATACCGTGATGGCCCTGGCCGACGACTGGAACCGGGTCATTGCCGGGGCCACCTTTGGAAGCGACTTTCTGAACCTGAGGAGCAATACCCGTTTCCGCCTGATTTTCGGCCAGACCGACACCACCACCCGCACGGCCTCCCAGTCGGCGAAGTGGGTATATGCCGTCGTGGCCGAGCTGGGGGGCACTCCCACACTTGCTCTGGACGCCGCTGAGGTGACCGTGACGCAGGGAGGCGTCGTGCAGCTGAACGCCACGGTGACCGCTGCCGACCCCGTCATTGTGGAGAATGAGCCCGTGGCCTGGTCCTCTGACAACGAGGGAGT
The DNA here is from genome assembly GCA_035562355.1 of Pseudoflavonifractor sp. GTDB lineage: Bacteria > Bacillota > Clostridia > Oscillospirales > Oscillospiraceae > Pseudoflavonifractor. The sequence continues at coordinate 158 of DATMXU010000282.1, read as the reverse complement.
GGCGACGGTGGACGAGAGTGGCGCCGTCACCGCCCACGGGGCGGGAAACGCGGTGATCACGGCCGACTTCCGCGGCGTGACCGCAGCAGCAGCAGTCACCGTTACGGCGGCGGATATGCAGGCGGAGCCCGCCGCAGGAGGAGGCGCCAAGGGGAGGG
>DATMXU010000281.1:0-6115 GCA_035562355.1 Pseudoflavonifractor sp. | reverse complement strand
TTATAATACCTCCAATTAGGAATGACAAGTCATGCCGCCGGGTCTATCTCCAATTTGAATGGATTACTGCAAATTAAAGGGCTTTAAGAACTTATATACGTCTGTTGCCTTTCCGTCTATCTCCACGTTCACGGTGGTGTAAACCCAGCCCTTCACCAGTTCGGGGTCAACCCCGGCGGCAATCAGCGGCTCAGGATCGAGGACAAACACAATGTCCTTATCCTGATTTTCCTTTGCGACAGTGTTGGTCTGCATATCCTTGGCCCATTCGAACATATTGCCGTTGCCAAGACTTACGTTGTAGTGGTCCAGCGCGGTGTGATAGCCGACCGAGTCGCGGTATTTGCTGACGATTTGTTCATAGGCTGCCAGCGGGGTGGCATCCCCCTGATAGGTGAGCGTATCGCCGCCAAGCTTGGTTCCCACCATAAGCATCCCATCATAGGCCGCATAATATTCCGGCAGCTTGCCCGTATTCAGCCCGGCGTTTACAAATGGCGCCGCGTCAAGCTCCAGCATCACGTCATGCAGGGGGCTTCTGCTGTAATCCTCGCTCCAAATGAATCGAACCGAGCCGTCAGGCGCTTCCAGCGACCAGCCCGCGTTTTCCTCGTCTGCGGTCACTTTGCCGCCGGATGCCGTCAATACCTTTTCAAATGCCGCGGCGGAGTCCTTCCCCACGATGTCCAGGTTGCCGCCGGCGGTTTTCAGGATGGCGATCACGATTGCCGCGACGGCTACCACAGCGATTCCCAATGCCACAATCAATTTAGTGTTTTTTTTCATGCCGCTGCCACCGATTCCTTTCCGATTGTCGTTTTAAATCTTTTCAGCCTCAGCGCGTTGGTGAGAACGGAGACCGAGCTCAGGCTCATGGCCGCCGCTGCAAATATGGGGTTGAGCAGGGGGCCGCCGAACAGGGAAAGGACGCCCGCCGCGACGGGGATGCCGACAACGTTGTAAGCAAAGGCCCAGAACAGATTCTGCTTGATATTGCGGATGGTCCTTTTGCTCAGGAGAATGCCTGTTGGAACATCCATCAGGTCTGAGCGCATCAGGACAATATCGGCAGATTCCATGGCCACGTCGGTGCCGGAGCCGATAGCGATACCGATATCCGCCTGAGCCAGCGCGGGCGCGTCGTTGATCCCGTCGCCAACCATCGCCACCTTGCGGCCCTGGGCCTGCAGTTTCTTCACTTCGTTGGATTTATCCTGCGGAAGTACCTCCGCAAGCACATGGTCAATGCCGACCTGCTTTGCGATGGCGGCTGCCGTCTTTTTGTTATCGCCGGTAATCATCGCGACCTCGATGCCCATTTTGTGCAGCTCTTTGATCGCGGCGCGGCTGCTCTGTTTCACAACGTCCGCAACGGCGACGATGCCGGAGAGCCCGCCGTCCAAAGCGACGTACATGGGCGTCTTGCCCTCCCCGGCCAGCCTGTCGCTGGGCTCCTCCAGAGCGGCAAGCGGGATGCCCCGTTCCTCCATCAGCTTGCGGTTGCCGGCCAGAACGGTCTGCCCGCCGATTTGAGCCTCAATGCCCCTGCCTGTGAGGGAGTCAAAGCGTTCCATGGAGAGCAGTTCAAACCCGGCGTCCTCGGCGCCGCGGACGATTGCCTGCCCTAAGGGATGCTCCGAGCCCTTCTCCGCTGAAGCGGTTATCTGCAGCAGCCTGTCCTTTTCAATGCCATTCACGGTGAGCACATCCGTCACTGTGGGCTTGCCCTCGGTAATGGTGCCGGTCTTATCAAAAATGATCGTATTGATCTTATGGGCTGTTTCCAGCGCCTCGCCGCCTTTGATCAGAATACCGTTTTCAGCGCCCTTTCCGGTTCCGACCATGATCGCGGTGGGGGTCGCCAGGCCCAATGCGCAGGGGCAGGCGATGACCAGGACGGCGGTAAATCTGGTGAGCGCGAGCTCCAGGCTGCCGGTGCCAAGATACCATGCGACCCCCGCAAGCACCGCGATCACGCATACCACAGGGACAAAGTATCCGGAGACGACATCCGCCATCTGGGCGATCGGAGCCTTCGAGCCCTGCGCGTCCTCCACCAGCTTGATGATTTGTGCCAGGGCGGTGTCGCTGCCGATCTTCTCCGCCTTAAAGCGAATGGTTCCCGTGGTATTCAGGGAAGCTGTGTAGACAGGATCTCCGACCTTTTTATCCACCGGCATGCTCTCGCCGGTCAGCATGGATTCGTCGATGGCGGTATGCCCCTCAAGCACGGAGCCGTCTACCGGAATCTTTGTGCCGGGCTTTACCACAAGAATGTCGCCGATCTCCACCTCGTCGATGGGGATTTCCTTTTCTGCGCCGTCCTCTATGATAATAGCCGTTTTCGGGGCAAGCCCCATCAGCTTTTTGATTGCCTCGCTGGTTCGGCCTTTTGAGACCGCCTCAAGCGTCTTGCCGAGGAGGATCAGGGTGATAATTACCCCGGCTGTTTCATAGTACAGATGCTCGACCGCTGCAAAATTGCCATTTGCAATCAGCCATGTGTTAAAGAGGCTGTACAGGACGGCGGCTGTCGTGCCGATCGCAATGAGCGAATCCATGTTCGGACTGCGCTGCCACAGCGATTTAAAGCCTACGGTATAGAACTTATAGCCTACGCCGATTACGGGCAGCACCAGCAGCAGCTCCGCCAGCGCATAAAGCAGGGGGAACCGCATCGGGGCAAGTCCCGCCGGGAACGGCAGCTGGATGATTTTGATCATCGGCACCATGGCGATGTACAAGAGCGGAAGTGAAAACACAGCCGAGACAATGAACTTTGTCCATAGGACCTTGATCTCTTTTTGCTTGCGTTGCCTGTCCTCGTCCGCCGCGTCTTGCTTATTGATTTCCAGCGCCTTATATCCGGCCTTTTCAATGGCGCCGCGAATCGATGACAGCCGCACTGTCTGAGGTTCGTATACCACCGTGGCTTTCTCCGTGGCAAAATTGACCGAGACGCTCTTTACGCCGTCCAGCTTTTTTATCGCCTTTTCAACGCGTTGGGCGCAGGCGGCGCAGGTCATGTCCCCGATTGGGATGGTCACGCTGCTGCTGCTCGTTTTCTCCACGACCTCATACCCAATCTTTTCGACTGCGGCTTTGATGTCGGTAAGCGGCAGAACGCCCGCGTCGTACTCTACGAACAGCTTTTCACTTGCAAGGTTTACGGAAACCTGCTCGATACCGGATAGCTTCCGCACGGTTTTTTCAATTCTCTGGGCGCAGGCGGCGCAGGTCATGCCCCGGATGTTCAATACTTGACTGTCCATAATAACCCCTTTCCGGATTTGCGTATTTGGTATTTGAGGTGCAGCGCCGCGGCTGCGCCCCCGGTATCAGCTCGCGTCCGATTTTGGAAACGTGTATGGCGGGGGGAGTATAGGTCTCCGGACGGTCAATAGGAGCTTTTCCAATTGGCGAAGATGTCCTTTGACTGCCTGAGAAAATCATACGAGATCGTGATGGAGCTGTCGGTCACGGTCTTGTTTTGGTCAAAAATGGGCCAGGGGTTGCAGCCGCCGGATTCTACCTCGACGCGGTCCATAGGGAATTGATTTCCGCAGTTCTGGCAAACCAGCACATTGCCCTGCTGTTTGTAGTAGCCCCTGCCGGAATCATAGCAGACCTGACATGTGTTGAAGGCCGTGCGGATGGACCCGTCGGCAGCCTCTACGGCCACCACCTCCAAACGCGTCCCGTCAATATCCACCGGGTAGAATTTCGCTGTTTCAGATATCTCGCTGACCGGTATTACGAGATCCTGATCTGCTGCAACAGCCGCCGTAGCACCGGCAGCAGGCTCGGAAGCTCCGCCCAAGCCGCGGCTGACCAGTACGGCGCCGGCAATCAGGACGGCCGCCAAGATGAATATAACCGCCACTGGAAGTTTGCGCGTTGCTGCGGAGCGGGATTTCTTCTGGGGATTAGACGCTTTTTTGCTCTGTGCCATAACGAATTCCTCCTGCAAAGTCTCAATTTAGTCCTTGGGGTTTTGATCCTTCGGCTTGTCGCGCATCAGGATAACCGCGATGATAATTCCTGCAGCCGGCAGGATACAGTGCCAGTGACTGATCAGAACATCCATGTATGATCCACCTTCCATATACGGTTCATTTCAATGACAGCTCGGAGCGCCGCCGCCAGCCCCGAATGCTTCGGGGGGCCAGACCAATGGCTTAAAGTCGGATACCTCTCTTTTTATCGCGTCAAGGTCGATGCGATTAACGTCATCCACCACCTTCACATATCCGAAAAGGGTGCCGTCGCCGTTAGAAAAATCAAAGTCGCCGCTGGGATAGAAGTAGAGCGGGCTTTTGGCTGCGGTTAAGGGAATCTGAGTCGCATAATAGGGAACGAGCAAGGTAAAATTACTGCCTTTGGACGAGGTGTTGTTTATGACCCACTCCGTTTCGATATTTGCCTGAACAACGACGACCGCGGGCTTAAACCCCTCATCCGTCAGTTCGATTGATACCTGCTGACGATCATCTTCCTGTAACGCGACGGCAACTTCATCCGTCGGGATAACATAGTTCGCCGAAACCGGCTCCTTGGGCGCGGCGCTCTCAATGAACTCCTCCTGACCGGGGGACGCGCTGCCTGCCGGGACCTCCGAGCCGGATTCCACAACCTCGATTGTGCCCCGGATCATACCCATCCAGCAGCTGAACGGGAAGGTCCCTGTTTTGGACGGGGTAAACTCGATCACGTTTTCTCCCGTCTTGAATTGATACTCGATATTGTACTCGGGGATAAATACCCGATTATTGCAGCCGTTGACGCTGCCCTGCGGAGCGTCGATCATCCATTTCACAGGCAGACCTGCCTGTACGGTAATCGATGGATATCTGCCGGACGACAGGGTGCTGTTAACGACCTGAACGCCGTCCTCCACCTTGGCGCTGCTTTCGGGAGCGCCGGAATTCGGGCTTAGGCTGTCCGGCGGCAGCGCGGGAAACGACCAGCCGGATAGGCTCCAGCCCTGAGAAAACATCGACATGCCCAGCACGACAACCAGTACCGCGCCCGCGGTCATAACCTTGTGCGTGAACTTTTTTCCCAGAGCCGAGCTCAGCGCGCCAAGCCCGAACATCAACGGCACCGTTCCCAGACTGAACAGGAACATTGAGAGCGCGCCGGCAAACGGGCTGCCTGTAGACAGGGCGTAAATCTGCATGGCCTGGAGAGGGCCGCAGGGCATCAGCCCGTTCAGCAGACCGACAAACAGGGGGCTGTTGCTGCCGGATTTCTGCCTGTCGATCTGGTGGGCGAGCACACCGGGCAGCCTTGGGTTAAATCTGCGCAGCCACGGGAAGATGCCGAGCATATTGACTCCCATAATGACCATGAAGATACCGGCGATTAATTTGAGCCCGCCCTGCATGGTGCTGGAGAACGTGACCACCGAGCCCAAGGCGCCTACGAAGAAACCGACGGCCGTATAGGAGATCACACGGCCCAGGTTGTATAAAAATGTTGGCCTGAGGGTGGGGAAGAGGCCGGCTTTTCCACCTGGTGCGTCACTGCGGGGAATGCATTGAGAAAGGTTGATTCCGCCGCACATGGCGACGCAGTGCACAGAGGTCAGAAGGCCGATGACAAACAGCATGCCGTACCCCATGTTGGCGTCGGCCAGCTGGCTGGGCACAAGCAGGTTCAATAGACCAAACCGCTGCAAAAGCAGATACAGGGAGACGATAATCACAAGCAGGCCGACGATCCGTTTCGTGCCGGGGACTTGCCGCTCGCGGTCTGTCAAAACGGTATAGTCAAGCTTTTGAATGATCGCGGCAATGTCCTTGAGCGTTATAAGGTCATTATCATACACAAGGTCCGCGATACCCGCCTTGTAGCTGACTTTCGCGGACTTTATTCCCGCAGTATTGCGCAGTTTTTTTTCGATCTTGTTTTGACAGCTGACGCACGTCATCCCGCCGATGCGCAGCCGCTTTTCCCTTACAGAGGATTCCATTGGACAACCTCCCATGTAATCTGGTCTATCAATCATTACCTGTGTTTTAAGCCGTCCCGCCGCTGACGACGACCCGGAGAGCGTTTTGGGTACCGTCCCGAAACAGCGCCTGACTTATTAACCTGACGCTGTAGTTCGTAT
>DATMXU010000280.1:0-8459 GCA_035562355.1 Pseudoflavonifractor sp. | reverse complement strand
CAAGAGGAAGTTTATCATTGCGGGCAAATATTTAACCCTCCCTCTTCCAATAGAATTTGTCCGGTGCAAACCTCTTTTTGTAGAAAAAAGGGTTGCATTTCCTAGTAAATAGGTATACTATTAACCCGCAGATAGACAGATCAGGGAGGCGTATTTTTTATGAGCAGTCCGCTGCTTGAGATAAGAGAGTTACAGGTCGCCGTGGAGGACAAGGTCATTTTGGACGGCGTGGACCTGACCATCCGCAAGGGCGAGATCCATGTGCTGATGGGGCCCAACGGGGCGGGCAAGAGCACGCTGGCCTCGGCCATCATGGGGGACCCCCGGTATGAGGTCCGCCGCGGCAGCATCCTGCTGGAGGGCAAGGACATCACGGAGGAGAGGGCCGACGCGCGGGCCAGGCTGGGTGTGTTCCTCTCCTTCCAGACGCCGGAGGAGATCCCTGGCGTTACGCTGGAGAGCTTTCTCCGCACGGCCCAGGGCGCGGTGAGCGGCAAGAGCGCCAAGGTCCTGCCCTTCCGCCGGGCGCTGCGGGAACAGATGGACGCCTTGGGCATGGAGCCGTCCTACGCGGACCGGCATTTGAACGTGGGTTTCTCCGGCGGAGAGAAGAAGAAGGCCGAGATTTTGCAGCTCTTGATGCTCCGCCCCAAGCTGGCCATGCTGGACGAGACCGATTCGGGCCTGGATGTGGACGCGGTGAGGACGGTCTCCCAGGGGATGCGCTCTTATCACGACGGCACCAACGCTCTGCTTATCATCACTCACAACGCCAAAATCCTGGAGGGCCTGAAGGTGGACTACGTCCACGTGCTGGAGGGCGGCCGCATCGCCCGGACCGGGGACGGCACGCTGGTGAGAGAGATTACCGAGGGCGGTTTCGGCGCGCTGGAAACGGAGGCGCAGCGCCATGGGAGCCTTTGAGGAGGAGAAGACCCGGGTAGACGAGGTGGACCGCAGCGTCTACGACGTAAAGGATACGGTGCGCTCCTCCTTTGAGGTGGGCTCCGGCCTGACGGCCGAGATCGTGTCCCAGATATCAGAGGAAAAACACGATCCGGAGTGGATGCGCATTTTCCGGCTGAAGGCCCTGGAGACCTACCAGCGCATGCCCCTGCCTGCCTGGGGGCCCCCTTTGGACGGGCTGGATATCGACCACATCGTCACCTATGTCCGGCCGGACACCCCCATGCGGGGCAAGTGGTCCGACGTGCCGGAGGACATCAAGAACACCTTTGAGCGCCTGGGCATCCCCAAGGCGGAGCGGGCCTCCCTGGCCGGGGTGGGCGCGCAGTACGACTCGGAGGTGGTGTACCACAATGTCCGGGCCGAGGTGGCCGCCCAGGGCGTGGTGTACACCGACCTGGAGAGCGCTCTGACGGGGGAGCACGCCGAGCTTGTACGCAAGCACTTCATGCGGCTGGTCCCCCCCTCCGACCACAAGTTCGCCGCCCTCCACGGGGCGGTATGGTCGGGCGGCTCCTTCGTGTACGTGCCGCCCGGCGTGTCGGTGGAGATCCCCCTCCAGTCCTACTTCCGGCTCAACGCGCCGGGGGCGGGCCAGTTTGAGCACACCCTCATCATCGTGGACAAGGGCGCCTACCTCCACTTCATCGAGGGCTGCTCGGCCCCCAGATACAACGTGGCAAACCTGCACGCGGGCTGCGTGGAGATCTACGTGGGGGAGGACGCCAGGGTACGCTACTCCACCATTGAAAACTGGTCCAAGAATATGTACAACCTGAACACCAAACGGGCGCGGGTGGAGAAGGGCGGCACCATTGAGTGGGTGTCCGGCTCCTTCGGTTCCCACACCTCCTACCTCTACCCCATGAGCATTCTCCAGGGCGAGGGGGCCCGGATGGAGTTCACCGGCATCACCTTCGCCGGGAATGGACAGACTCTGGACACCGGGGCCAAGGTACTCCACGCCGCGCCCCGCACCAGCTCCCATATCTCCACCAAGTCCATCTCCCGGGACGGGGGGTGCTCCACCTTCCGCAGCGCGGTCACCGTGGCCCCGGAGGCCGTGGGCAGCAAGTCCGCCGTGGCCTGCGAGTCGTTGATGCTGGACGACCGCTCCCGGTCCGACACCATCCCGGTGATGGACATCCGGTGCGACGAGGTGGACGTGGGCCATGAGGCCAAGATCGGCCGCATCAGCGAGACGGCCATCTTCTATCTCATGAGCCGCGGCCTCTCCGAGGACGACGCCAGGGCTCTCATCGTGGGCGGCTTTGCCGAGCCCATCGCCAAGGAGCTGCCGCTGGAGTACGCCGTGGAGATGAACAACCTGATCCATCTTGAGATGAAGGGCAGCATTGGCTGAGGGAGGAGGCAGAAGAATATGAACGAAAAACTAAACCTCCTGCCCGTATCCACCTGGCGCTGGACGGGAGTCAACTGGGCAGGGGACGCGGCCGCCCTGCCCACACCCCCAGCAGAGGGCTGGGGCGAGGCAAGCACGACTCTCAGCAGCCTGCCCGCCGGGGTGCTCCGGACCGAGACACCGCCCCGGTTATGTGCCGACCTTGAGAGCGGCATGGGGGCGGCGATGGACCGGTTTGCTGCGGAGCACGCCAACACCACCTGTTTTCTGACCGCCGAGGGCAGGGCAGACGCCCCTGTCTTCCTCACCCACACCCTCAGCGGCGACCGCCCCGCCGTCGTGGCCCACCAGACGGTCTACGCCCGGGCGGGCAGTGAGCTGACCGTGGTTGAGGTGTGCCGGGCGGCCGAGGATGTGGCCGGTCTCTGCGCCGCCCTCACCCAAATCTACGCCGAGGCCGGCGCCCACGTCCGCCTGATCCAGGTCCAGCTCCTGGGCGGCGGGAGCCGCCGCTGGAGCGCTGTAGGCATAAAGACCGAGGCGGGCGCCAAGGTGGAGCTGGTGCGGGCGGAGCTGGGCGGGACCCTGTCCGCCTGCGGCTCCCGGGCCATTCTGGCCGGAGAAAACAGCGAATATGACCTGGACGCCGTCTACTTCGGGGACGGGGACCGGGTGCTGGACTTCAATGACGTGGCGGAGCATGTGGGGCGGGAGACCGTCAGCGAGCTCCACTCCGCGGGCGTTCTGGCCGACCGGAGCGACAAGATTTTAAGAGGCACCATCGACTTTCGCCGGGGCGCGGTCCATGCGGTGGGCCATGAGAGCGAGGACGTGCTGCTCTTCAGCCCCACGGCGCGGGGCCGCACCGTCCCCCTTATTCTCTGCGGAGAGGAGCGGGTGGAGGGCCAGCACGCCGCCACGGTCGGACGGCTGGACGAGGGCAAGCTCTACTACCTGGGCTCCCGGGGCCTCTCCCCCACCCAGGCAAGGCGCATGATGGTGGAGGCCCGCTTTGCCCCCGCGCTGGAGAAACTCCCGGACGAGGCGCTCCGGGAGGAAGTTATCACTTATCTTGGAAGGAGACTGGACGCCCATGCTTGACCGTGCTGCCGACTTCCCGGCGCTGGCCGTCCCGGAGAACGGAAAACGGCTGGTCTATCTCGACAACGCCGCCACCACGCAGCGCCCCGCGCAGGTGCTGGAGGCGGTGGAGCACTATTACCGCTTTGATAATGCAAACCCTCATCGCGGGGTATACGAGCTGGCCGCCCGCGCTACCCAGGCCCATGAAGAGGCCCGCCAGACCGTAGCCGCGTTTCTGGGCGCGGAGACTGAGGAAATCATCTTTACCCAGAATACCACCGAGGCCCTCAATCTGGTGGCCTACAGCTATGGTCTGGAGTTCCTCCGACCGGGCGACGAGATCGCCCTCTCGGTGGCCGAGCACCACAGCAACCTGGTGCCCTGGCAGCGGGTTGCGAAGGCCACCGGCGCAAGGCTCGTGTACCTCTACCCGGGTCCGGACGGGCGGCTGACCGAGGAGGAGCTTGCGCGGAAGATTACGGCGAGCACCAAGATCGTGGCCGTCGCCCAGGTCTCCAACGTGCTGGGGCTGGAGGCCCCGGTGAAGGCGATTGTGGACCGCGCCCACGCGGCGGGGGCCGTGGTTGTGCTGGACTGCGCCCAGAGCGTGGCCCACATGCCGGTGGACGTAAAGGCCCTGGGCGTGGATTTCGCCGCGTGCTCGGGCCACAAGCTCTACGCGCCCATGGGCGTGGGAGTCCTCTACGGCAGGCGGGAGCTGCTGGAGCGGATGCCCCCCTTCCTCAGCGGCGGGGACATGATCGCCAGCGTCCACGAGCAGTCGGTCACCTACGCCGAGGTCCCCCGCAAGTTCGAGGCGGGCACCCGCAATGTGGGCGGCGAGGTGGGTTTTGCCGCCGCCGTGCGCTACCTCCAGTCCATCGGATGGGCCGATCTCATGGCCCACGAACAGGCCCTGATGGCCCGGGCGCTGGAGGGCCTTGCCCGCCTGCCCCACGTGGCCGTGTACGGCGACCCCTCCCCCACCGGGCGGCGGGGCGTGATCTCCTTCAACGTGGAGGGGGTCCACCCCCATGACGTAGCCACCATACTGGACGCCGACGGCGTGACTGTCCGGGCGGGACACCACTGCGCCCAGCCCCTGATGGACTTTCTGGGGATCCACTCCTGCTGCCGGGCCAGCTTTGCCCTGTACAACACAGAGGAGGACGTGGACAGCTTTCTGCGCAGCTTAAAGAATGTAAGGAGACAGATGGGCCTTGGAACTGAATGAGTTATATAGCCAGATCATCACGGAGAACAGCCGCTCCACCCAGAACCGCCACAGCGTGGAGGGGGCCACCCACTCGCTGGAGGGCGTCAATCCCAGCTGCGGGGACGATATCACCCTTCAGCTGCGGGTGAAGGACGGCGTGATTGAAGACGCCGGTTTTGTAGGGGACGGGTGCGCCATCTCCCAGGCGTCGGCCACGCTGATGATCGACCTCATCAAGGGCCGGAGCGAGGCCGAGGCCAGGCGGCTTATCGCCCTCTTCTTCGCCATGATCAAGGGCGAGGTGACCGACGAGGCCGCCCTGGACGACCTGGAGGACGCCGCCGCGCTGCGGGGCATCTCCCACACGCCTGCGCGGGTGAAGTGTGCCGTCCTCTCCTGGCACACCCTGGAGGAGGCCCTGGACGCGCCGGGCGCATAGCCCTCTCACAGGTATTTGATAGCGGCCTAAAAACCCTTGGACCGAAAGTCTCGGAGGGAGGAATAGTGTGAAAGGGAACCGTCACGGTTCCCTTTCACACGCAGGAAGACTACTTTTTGAAACTTCTTACGGTGTTTCAAAAAGTGTAACAGCCTGTCAAAGAAGTCCCGGGGGACTTCTTTGACAGGCTGAAAACCCTGCCGGAGCGCCGACTTTTGTCGGCGCTCCGGCAGGGTTTCTTCATTGATCATCCTATCAGACCGCAGCGGACGGTGACGCGCTGGGCCCCGCCAACGGTGCAGGTGAAGAGGGTCAGGTCCCAGTCCCCGGCGCTCATCTCCGTCACGGCGGAGCCGTCCAGAACCTCGACCTCCGAGACCTCGTAGGCGTACACCGCGCCGTCCGCATCGGTGAAGAGCACGGCGGCGCCGGTTTCCAGCGTCTTGAGCTGGCCAAAATGGCTCTCATAGTTGTGCCCCGCGATGATGAAGTCTCCCCCTGCGGCGCTTCCACGGTAGCGGCAGGGGGCGGCCTTCAGATTGGGGTAGCTCCACTTGCTCAGAATGGGCAGGGTCAGGTCCAGGGCAGGTATCTCCAGGATACCGAGGTAGGAGCGCCCCCCGGCCTTCACGGCGACGAGAGGCTCAGCCGCCGCCGTTCCCTCCCCCTGCGCCTGTACCGCCGGCCGCTCCACGCCGCTGGGGATCTGGGCCCGCACCTGCCCGAGGACTCTGTCGGAGGCGGCTCCCGCCGCCCGGTCCTCCCAGGTGTTGTAGCCCGCCAGCGCGGCGGCGCAGAGAATCAGCAGCACTCCAGCCGACATAAGGAGCACTCCGCGGCTATTCCTCATGTCTGCGCCCACCCTTTCTGCGCATGGCCCAGCCGAGTCCGAACAGCACCAGCCCGAGCGCGCTCATGAGGGGTACCGGCCACCAGAGCTGTCCCGTCTGCGGGAGGCTGGGCGTGGGAACTGCTCCCGTCGGTATGCCGTCAGGCGGCGCCGCACTTTCGCCCGGTTCCGGGGGCTGGCTGGGGGCGGCCCCCTCCGGGGGCGCCTCCTCCTCCATCTCCTCGGTGTAGGAATTGGTCACCACAAAGGTCATACCCTCCTTGGTGACAGTGACAGTGTAATCCTCCGCGATATCTCGCTCCGCCACCAGCCAATCGCTGCCGTCGTCCTTGTCGCTCCACTCATAGGTCCAGTTGTTGTGCTCTGACAGGGTCTGCGTCGTATAGCGCGCGCCGTTTTTTAAAACCTCAATTGCCACGCTGGCGGGGCGCTCCTCCTCATGGTCCAGGTCCGCCCAATGCTTGACCACCTGATAGGAGACGAACTGTCCGATTCCGCCCCCAACCCCGCCTCCGCTGCCGCCGGGATTCCGGTCCGGTTTCGTCTTGGCGGTCACGTCGTACACCCAGTCGGACGCGGGAACGGCCGCCACCTCATATTCCCACAGGTCGCTGCCGCTCAGGCTGGGCAGCGCGAGCAGCGTGGGCGAGAAGGTGTAGGTGTAGCCGCCCAGGCTGATGCGGTCGGCCAGGACCAGATACAGGCCCGCCGCCAGCTCACGGAAAGACAGCCCGCCCCCGCCGTCCGAGCTGCCCGAGACCGTGGGGGCGATCCCATACAGGGCGATGCCGCCCGGCAGGGTCTGGGCCACCTTCGTCCAGTCCGTCTTCCCGGAGACGTCCACCTTTGTGTCCGCAAAGTCCTTTGTCAGCACATAGCGCCCCGAGCTCGTCACCCTGGCCACCCGGTAAACGCGGACCTGTACGCCGGGCAGGGGGACCCCGTCATAGACATAGCTCAGCGTCAGCGAGACCGCGCGGGTCGGGTCAAACCGGCTCGCGGCGTCGGCCCTGCCGGGCAGGAGGCAAAGCAGCAGCGCCCCGATGAGGGCCGCCGCCCCCAGGGGACGCGGTGTTCTTTTCACGCCGTCTCACCATCCTCTCCGGCGTTGACGCCTTTGCGATTTCCCCTCTTCCCCGGCGTACCGGTCAGCAGTAAAAGCAGTAAAAGCAGCAGTATGGGGGCTGCCACCACCGGAGCGACGAGGACGGGGTCTATCTGCACCGCGTCGGCCGCCACCCGGACCTCTACCGCCGCGTCGGTGCGGACACCCCGCACCAGCAGCCGGTGGGTGTTGACGGCGTAAGGGGTGCAGGTCAGGAGGGTCACATAGTCCTCATTCGGGTCGATCTGCAGAAGGGAGACATCGTCCGGAAGGACGATGCTGATTTTGTCCACCTCATAGGTCAGAGTCTGATTCAGCACCGTGACGGTGAAGGTATCTCCAATGTCCAGCTTGTCGAGACTGGTAAAGAGCTTAGCCGACGGCAGCCCCCGGTGCCCGGTGATGACCGCGTGGGTGCCCACGCCGCCGACGGGGAGGGACGAGCCCTCCAGATGCCCGGTCCCGACGGCCAGGATCGTCTCCGCGGTGCCGTGGTAGACGGGCAGCTGCACGCCCAGCTTTTGAATGGTCACATAGCCCATCTCGCCGTCGTCGGTCACGCTGAGGAGGGAGGCATAGGCCCCGTCCAGGGGCGCACCGCTGTGGAAGGAGGCCTCGCCGTTCAGCAGCGCGTCGTTATAGGCCTGAGCCGCGCGGAAGGAGGCTGTGTAGTCCTCCTCGGTAAAGGAGGCCAGATTCTCCTCATAGGTCGCGATGGCGCGGCTCTGGTGGAAGGAGTTGACGTAGTTGCTGACCGTGGGGTAGAGCAGCACGGAGAGGCCTACGAAAAAGACCGCTATTAAGATGATAGTAGAGCGATGCTTTTTCATAAACTTCTCCCTGCCTCCGCGCCCGGGGCTTTTTTCTCCCCCGGGCGCGGAAAGCCGATGTAATACGCCGCGCCGGTACGGCGCATTTTTACTTGCCGCCGATGCGTTTCTTGGTGATGAGCAGAACCACCGCGCCCAGCATCAGCACGCCGCCCACGGCGTAGAAGATGGTGGTGCCCACGCCGCCGGTGGAGGGCAAAGTGGCGCCCTTGTTGTTTGCGATGGTGATGGCGACGGTGCCGGTAGAGAGAACGCCATCTTTCGCTTCGCCGCTATCGACCGCAACCGTCAGAGTCCTGAGCGCATCGCTGGTATTATCGCTAATCCACTCTGTATTGTGGACAGTGCCGGCGGTAATCACGACCTTGATGGAGTCAGCTAGCTTATTATAGCCGATGGGGGCCTCAATCTCGGTTAGGGTATAGATCCCATCGTCCAGACCGATAACCTTGAAAATGCCGGTATCCTCAGCAGAAACCAGGGTGGTAGCGGTGGCCTCCGTGTCAACCCAGCCGGTGAGCTTGCCGTTGACGTCGACCTGAGCATATTTGTTGGCCGCATTCTTCAACTGGAACTTGGCACCCGCCAGCTTAATGGTGTCATTAGC
>DATMXU010000279.1:0-2382 GCA_035562355.1 Pseudoflavonifractor sp. | reverse complement strand
GGGGGGTAAAGACGGTGCAGCAATCCTCGTAGGGGAGGATGGAGGTCTCAAAGGTGCCGATCTTCCGGGCCAGGCGGACGATCTCCTCCTTGTCCATGCCCACTACAGGGCGGAGGATGGGCAACGTGCACACGGCGGTTGTGGCGGCCATGGCCTCCATGGTCTGGCTGGCTACCTGCCCCAGGCACTCGCCGGTGACGATGGCCTTGGCCCCCACCCGCCCGGCTACAGCACAGGCGATGCGCATCATAAAGCGGCGCATCAGGATGGTGAAGAGCTCCTCCGGGCAGGTACGGCGCAGCTCCTCCTGGATCGCGGTGAATGGAACCACGTGGACGGTGAGCCTTCCGCACCAGGGCGTGAGGAGTTTCGCAAGGTCCAAGACCTTCTGCTTTGCCTCCTCGGAGGTGTAGGGGTAGGAGAAGAAGTGGACCATCTCCAGCTCCAGCCCCCGCTTGGCCATCATCCAGGAGGCCACGGGGGAGTCAATCCCGCCGGAGAGGAGGCTGACCGCCCTGCCGCCGATGCCCACAGGCAGGCCGCCCGCACCCGGCTCAGGGTTGGCGTGGACAAAGGCGGCGTAATCCCGCACCTCCAGATAGACCGTCAGCTCGGGGTCATGGACGTCCACCTTCAGGTGGGGGAAGAGGTCGTGCAGCTCACCCCCCACGTACTGGGCAAGCTGGATGGAGGTCATCGGAAAGCTCTTGTCCGCCCGGCGGGCCTCCACCTTGAAGGTTTTCGCAGCGCGGAGCTGGTCGGCAAGGTAGGTCTTCGCCACGTCCAGCATCACGTCCTTGTCCTTCTCACAGGCGCGGGCCAGAGAGAGTCCCACCACGCCGAAGACCTGTTTCATGGCCTCATAGGCCCCCGTTACATCGCACTCTTCGCTCTTGGGTTCCACGTACATGGTGGACTGCTTGGTATACACTTTAAAGTCGCCGTAAGGGCGCAGCCGCCGCCGGGCGTTGGCAATCAGCTTGTCCTCAAAGCTGCGGCGGTTGAGGCCCTTAAGCACCAGCTCACCCAGCTTTAGTAAAATCATCTCGTCCAAATGGATCGCTCCTCAATTCTCTCGTTACTTCTGCCGCCGGGCAAGCTCCTTCGCGACCGCCTTGGCGATGAGCTCCTGCCCCTCCGGGCTCTTTAAGGTATCCAGGACGATGGCACGCAGGAGGTCCTGTGTCTGCTTGCCGGCCAGGAGGGTGTCCCACACGGTGGGCTGGTCCTCCCTGGGCGGATCGTAGACTTTGGCGGGCTTGCGGGCTGGGGCGGGGTCGGGCGCGTCGTCGGCCACGGCGGCGTCCATCCAGGTCTCCTGCCGGGTGCGGTCGTTGCTCTCCCCCCGGAGGTAGAAGAGAGACACGCCAAAGTAGGCCGCCATCTTCTCCTGCTGCTCCTTGGTGGGCGTGGCCCGTCCGGTCTCAAATTTATCGAAGGCCCCCCTGGGAAAGCCCAGAGCGGCGGCCAGGGCGTTTCGGCTCAGGTTCGACTCGGTGCGGAGGGCCTCAATACGCTGGGCGAGTGTGATCATGGTCGCTCTCCTTTTCATCAACGCTTGAAATACTCGCTGGCGCGGTACTGGATGGCCTCGGCCAGGTGGGCGGGGGCGATATGGTCGGCGGCATCCAGGTCGGCGATGGTGCGGGCCACCCGGAGGATGCGGTCATAGCTCCGGGCGGTGAGGCCCATGCGCTCGTAGGCCCCCTTCATGATGGCCTGGCACGTGTCGTCCAAGGCGCAGTACTTCTGGAGTTCGGCGGGGCCCATATGGGCGTTGCAGTCCACACCATTGGGGCCGAAACGGGCGGCCTGGATCGCCCGGGCGGCGTCCACCCGTTCTTTAATATCGGCTGAGGACTCTCCGGCGCTCTTCTGGGACAGCTCATCATATTCCAGGGGCGGCACCTCGGTATAGAGGTCGATGCGGTCCAGCAGCGGGCCGGAGAGCTTGCCCAGGTATTTCTCCACCTCCTGGGGCGCGCAGCGGCAGCGGCCCGAGGGGTGCCCGTACCAGCCGCATTTGCAGGGGTTCATGGCGCAGACCAGCATGAACCGGGCGGGGAAGACCTCGCTGCCGGTGGCCCGGGTGATCTGGACCCTGCCCTCCTCCATAGGCTGGCGCAGGACCTCCAGCACGTCCTTGTGGAACTCGGGCAGCTCGTCCAGAAAGAGCACGCCGTTGTGGGCCAGGGAGATCTCCCCCGGCCGGGGCAGGGGATTGCCCCCTCCCGCCAGACCCATGGCCGAAATGGTGTGGTGAGGATTGCGGAAGGGCCGCCACAGCAGCAGGGGCTGCTCCCGGGAGGTCAGCCCCATGACCGAGTGGATGGCGGTGGCCTCCAGGGCCTCCTGCCTGGACAGGCCGGGCAGGATGGAGGG
>DATMXU010000278.1:0-16385 GCA_035562355.1 Pseudoflavonifractor sp. | reverse complement strand
ATCATGCGGTGGTGGCAGGACATATTGACAAATGTGCCCGCCGCCGGCCTCACCGATATCCTTGACATCGCCATTATGGCGTATATCATTTACAAAGTCCTCATGCTGGTCCGCCGCACCAGCACGGGGCAGGTCGTCAAGGGCGTGTTCATCATCCTGGCCGCCTTCGCGCTGGCGAGTTTCTGGCAGCTCAATATGCTCAGCTATATTTTAGGGCGCGCGCTGGAGTGGGGCGTCCTGGCCCTTGTCATCCTCTTTCAGCCTGAGATCCGCCGTTTCCTGGAGCAGATGGGCCGCAGCAGCATCGGCAACGTCTTTGTCAGGGAGAATATCCCCGGCGAGCTGAAAAACGCCATCACCCAGACCGTGGCCGCCTACATAGAGCTCTCGAAGAGCAAGACGGGCGCGCTCATGGTGTTCGAGCGGAAGAACCTGCTGGACGACGCCGTCAAGACCGGCACCGCCCTGGACTGTCAGGTCAACAGCGAGCTTTTGAAGAATATGTTCTGGAACAAGGCCCCCCTCCACGACGGGGCGGTCATCGTCCGGGGCGGGCGCATCGTGGGCGCGGGGTGCATGCTCCCCCTGTCCGGCAACGTGAACCTCTCCCGGGACCTGGGCATGCGCCACCGGGCCGGCATCGGCGCCAGCGAGCACTCAGACGCGGTGGTCGCCATCGTCTCGGAGGAGACCGGCTCCATCTCGGTGGCGGTGGGCGGCATGCTCAAGCGCCATCTGGCCCCCGACACCTTGGAGCGTCTGCTCATCAACGAGCTGATGCCTGAGCAGGACGACGAGACCAAGCCAAAATTCAGTCTTGCGACCATCGCCGGGTTATTTAAGTTCAAAAAGGGAGAGCCATCAAATGTGGAAAAAGATAACAGAAAGTAGATGGCTTTATGTGGTGCTCTCCGTATTGATGTCCGTCCTCCTGTGGGGATTCGTCCGCAACGAGCTGAATCCGGACCAGCCGAAGACCATCTACGATATTCCGATCACCTTCACGGGCACCGACGTGCTGGAGACCCGCCACCTCATCATTTCCGAGGGGGCGGACCAGACCATGAACCTGCGGGTAAGGGCCAAGTCGGACGTGCTCTCCAAGCTGAGCCGGGATAATATCACCATCAGGGTGGACGTGTCCAAGATCACCGAGCCCGGGGAGCAGCAGCGGCTGCCAATCCAGATCAGCTATCCCCCCACCGTGCAGACCGGCAGCGTCACCATCGACAGCGACAGGATGGACCTGTCCGACCTCTATGTCCGCGTTACCATTGCAAAGAGCGAGGCCAAGGAGGTCCCCGTCAAGGCCGAGTTCATGGGCAGCGTGGCCGAGGGCTACCAGCTGGGCGATATTGCGGTCACGCCCTCGACCATCGGCATCAGCGGCCAGCAGGAGCTGGTGGACCAGGTTGCCTACGCCAAGGTCACCCTGACCCAGGATAACCTGGACGCCACCTACACCGGAGACCTGCCTTTCACCTATATCGGCACCGACGGCAAGGCGCTCACCGAGCTGGACGTCACCGCCAGCTCGGACACGGTCCATGTCACCTACCCCGTGGTCAAGGTGGTGAGCGTACCTCTGGCCGTGGATGTGCTCTACGGCGGCGGTATCACTGCGGAGAACCTGGAGGACTATGTGGACATCGACATCCAGCCGGAGTCCATCAGCGTCTCCGGCGAGGAGGACGACCTGGCGCTGCTCAAGCAGCTCTATGTGGGACAGATCGACCTGACCAAGATCGTGACGAGCGAGAGGTACACCTTCCCCCTGGATGTGGGACAGGAGCTCACCAACGAGAGCGGCACCACCGAGGCCACCGTCCAGGTCACCATCAAGGGCCTGACCACCCGGGAGTTCAGTGTGGACAACATCCAGCTCATCAATATCCCCGAGGGCTACGCCGCCGAGGCGGTGACCCAGTCCCGCACCGTCATGGTCCGCGGGCCCGAGGCTGCGGTGGACGCCATTTTCCAATCGCAGCTGCGCATCGTGGTGGATGTGGCCGCCGGGATCCCGGCGGCGGCGGTGGGCCGGTTCGACATTCCGGCCAAGGTCCACCTGGACGGCGGCAGCGCCGTGGGCGTTGTGGGCACGTACAACATCTCGGTCTCCCTGAGCCGATAGGGGCAAGCTGTGTTTGGATATGTGAGGCCTTACCGGGAAGAATTGAGGGTACGGGAGCTGGACGGCTATCAGGCCATGTACTGCGGCCTCTGCGCCGCCATGGGCAAGCGGCATGGCTTTACAGCCCGGATGCTCCTGAACTACGACTTTGTATTCCTCGCCATGCTCCTCGCCCCGCGGGAGGACAGGCCGTCCACCGCGCTGCGCCGCTGTCCCGCCCGGCTGGGCCTGCGCAGAAAATGCGCCTGCGCCTACAGCGAGGGTTTGGACGCGGCGGCCGACGAGAGCGTGATTTTGAGTTACTGGAAGCTGCGTGACAACGTCCAGGACAGCGGCTTTTGGAAGGGGCTTGGGGCCCGGGCGCTGTCGTTTCTCCTCCGGCGGGGCTACCGCAGGGCGGCGGCCCGGCGGCCGGAGTTTGACCGGCAGGTGCGCGCCTGCCTGGAGGAGCTGCGGCAGCTGGAGCAGGAGCGCTCTCCCTCGCTGGACGCCGCGGCGGACACCTTCGCCCGCATCCTCCGCGCGGCGGCTGTCCCCTCGGGGGACGGGGCGCGGGACCGGGTCCTGGGCGAGCTGCTCTACCACGTGGGCCGCTGGATCTACCTGGTGGACGCGTGGGACGACCTGGCCGAGGACATGGCGGCCGGACGCTATAACCCCATCGAGGCCCGGTTTGGCGGCGGGGGAGAGGGCGCGCGGGACTATCTGCGCACCACCCTGCGCCACTCGCTGAACCTGTCCCGGTCCGCCTTCGCGCTGGCCGACTTCGGCTGCTGGGGCGGCACCATAGAGAACATCCTCTACCTGGGCCTGCCTGCCGTGGAGGAGCTGGTCTTCCGCGGTGAGTGGGACAGAGTGAAGAAAATGGACCTGGGCTTGAAACGAAACTGAGATTTAGGAGATAACGAGATGACCGATCCATATGGCGTGCTGGGTGTGAGCGCGACCGCCAGCGACGAGGAGATCAAGCGGGCGTACCGGGACCTGGCGCGCAAGTACCATCCGGACAACTATCAGGACAATCCCCTGGCCGACCTGGCCGAGGAGAAGATGAAGGAGATCAACGAAGCCTACGAGGAGGTCAACCGCCTGCGCAGCGGCGGCGGGACGTCGGGCGGCTCCGCTTATCAGAGCACGTATCAGGGTGGCTACCAGAGCGCCTACCAGCGCCAGTCCTCCTCGTCCTCCAGCCCCCTCTTCCAGCAGGTGCGCCAGTACATCAGCGCCGGCGACCTCAATACCGCCGAGCGGCTCCTGCGGGAGGCCCCGGCGCAGACCGCCGAGTGGCATTTTCTGACCGGGTCCATCGCCTACCGCCGCGGCTGGCTGGACGAGGCCCGGCAGCAGTTCCAGGTCGCCTGCAGCGCCGACCCCGGCAACCTGGAGTACCGCCAGGCCTATAACCTGATGCAGCAGGGCGGGCAGGCCTACCGCTCCTATAACACCGGCATGGGCGGCATGGACTCCATGGATTGCTGCACCTCGCTCCTGTGCCTCAACTGCCTGTGCGGCGGGTGCCGGTAAGGGCGATGGGTAAGGGGCGTTCTTCTACCGGCGCGGGCCGGATCGCTCTGGTGGGCGTTTTGACGGCGCTGTCCGTCATATTTCTCTATCTGGCTGCTCTGACGCCCACGGGACAGCTTGGCGTGGTCGCCGCAGCAGGGCTTATGCCCGCGGCGGCGGTGGTGTCGGCGGGCCTGCCCGCCGGAGCCTTCTGTTACGCGGCCACCGGCATTTTGGGCCTGCTCCTCTCTCCGGACAAGGGGGGCGCTGCCCTGTATCTCGTCTTCTTCGGGCTCTATCCCCTGGTCAAATGCCTCATCGAGCGGCTGCGCAGGCTGCCGCTGGAGTGGCTTTGCAAGCTGGCTTTCTTCAATCTGGCTCTCACCCTGTGCTGGTTTGTCCTCCGCGCCGCCCTGCTTGAGGGCCTGCCACCCGTGTTTGAGGCGCTCTGGGTGCTCTATCTCATCGGCAATGCGGTCTTCGTGGCCTATGACCTGGGCTTTTCCCGGCTCATTGCCCTCTATACCGTCCGGATCGATAAAAATCTTCGCCGCCATTAAAGGGCTTGCCCTTGGGCGGCAAATTTGGTATAATCCTTTGATGCGATGTCGATAACAGAATGGGAGCGATGCCCTTTGGTCAAGAGCATGACCGGCTATGGAAGGGGAGAGGCGGTAAAGAGCGGCCGCACCATCACGGTGGAGATCCGCTCGGTGAACAACCGCTACCTCGACTGCACCGTCAAGATGCCCCGCATCTACGTCTTTGCCGAGGATGCCATCAAGGCCCGGGTGCAGAGCAGCATCTCCCGGGGCAAGGTGGACGTGTTCGTCACCATCGGCCCCTCCGAGTCGGGGGACACCTCGGTCTCTCTCAACAGGAGCGTGGTCGACGGGTACTACAGGGCCCTGTGTGAGATGCGGGATACCTACGGCCTGCGGGACGACCTCTCGGTCTCCCTCCTCTCCCGCTTTCCCGACGTGTTCCTGGTGGAGAAGAGCCAGGAGGACCTGGACGCGGTGGCCGCCGACCTCTGCGCGGTGACCGACCTGGCCCTGGCCGACTTCGACGCCATGCGCAGCCGCGAGGGGGTCAAGCTGGAGGAGGACATCCTCGGCCGGGCCAAGGCCGTTGAGGACCTGACGGCCAGGGTGGCGGAGCGCGCGCCCGGCATCGTCGCCGACTACCGCGCGCGGCTGGCTGCCAAAATGGCCGAGGTGCTCCAGAACAAGCAGCTCGACGAGAGCCGCATCCTCACCGAGGCCGCCATCTTCGCCGACAAGGCGGCCGTGGACGAGGAGACGGTGCGTCTGCGCAGTCACCTCTCCCAGCTCTCCCACATGCTGGGCCAGGGCGGGGCGGTGGGCCGCAAGCTGGACTTCCTCATCCAGGAATTCAACCGCGAGGCCAACACCATCGGCTCCAAGTGCAACGACCTCGAGACCACCCGCTGGGTGGTGGATATCAAGGCCGAGATCGAAAAGATCAGGGAGCAGGTACAGAACATAGAGTAGAAACGCAGAGCCGCCGAGCAGGGGAGTCCGGAGCGGAGAGAAAACACGGAGGGGGCTGCGGCCATGAAACTACTGAATATCGGCTTTGGCAATCTGGTCTCGGCCGAGCGGCTGATCGCCATCGTCAGCCCGGAGTCCGCGCCCATCCGGCGCACCATCCAGGAGGCGAGGGAGCGGGGCGTCCTCATTGACGCGACCTACGGCAGAAAGACCCGCGCCGTCCTCCTCATGGACAGCGACCATATCATCCTCTGCGCCATCTCGCCTGAGGCGGTGGCGGGCCGCCTGGCCGGAAGGGATGTGGCGGATCCGGAGGAGGGTGAGGCATGATTCTTAAAAAAAAGACCAGGGGCCAGCTCATCGTCCTCTCCGGCCCCTCGGGCGTGGGCAAGAGCACGGTGATATCGGAGCTTTTAAGCGAGCGGTCCGGCATCCACTTCTCGGTGTCCTACACCACCCGTCCCCCGCGGGTGGGCGAGGAGGACGGCGTGAACTACAACTTTGTGGATCGGGAGCAGTTCGAGGGGATGATCGGGCGGGGAGAGCTTTTGGAATACGCCCAGTATGTGGGCAACTACTACGGCACCTCCCTCAAGGTCATCCAGGACCGCCTGGACGCGGGGATCGACGTGCTGCTGGACATCGAGGTCCAGGGCGCGGCAAAGGTCCGCTCCCGCTGTCCCGACGCGGTGTTCATCTTCATTATCCCCCCCTCCTTTGAGGAGCTGTCCCGCCGCCTGCGAAGCCGCAATACCGACGGCGAGGCGGTCATTGCCGGGCGGCTGGAGAAGGCCAGGGAGGAGTACAAGGAAATTCCCTCCTATGACTATTTGGTGGTCAACGACAAGGTCTCCGCGGCGGCGGCCGAGATCATCGCCATCCTCACCGCCACCGATTGCAAGATAAAAAACCGTATATGCCTGGTCGAAGGAATCTAGATACACGAAACGAAAGGAACGATGCCTTATGATGCTCGAACCCCCTATGAATAAACTGCTCGACAAAATTCCCAGCCGCTATATGCTGGTGAACGTGGTGGCCCGCCGGGCCCGCCAGATCGCCAGCGATGCGGAGGATTCCGGCATCCCGCTGGATGATAAACCGGTCTCTATGGCGATCCGCGAGGTGGCCGAGGGCAAGTGTGCGCCTGAGGTTCAGGAGTCCATCTGAGCAAAGAGGGCAAGTGAGGGGGCATCGGTTCGGTACCCTTTCACTTGCCCTTTTCAAACGGGAGGGAGAGAGAAATGGAGCAGGTCAAGCTGGCAAAGGTGGCTCTCAAGGCTGCCACGTTCACCATTGACAAGCCCTATGACTATCTCCTCGCCGGGGAGCTCGCCCAGACGGCCCGGCCCGGTATGCGGGCGCTGCTGCCCTTCGGGCCCGGCAACCGCAGCACCGAGGGGCTGATCCTGGCCGTCACGGAGGGGGAGCGTTCCCCCAAGCTCAAGGCCATCACCGCCCTGCTGGATGAGGAGAGCGTGCTGGACGCCGAGGGTATCCAATTGGCTCTGTGGATGCGGGAGCGGTACTTCTGCACCGTGTACGACGCGGCGCGGGCCATGCTCCCGGCGGGGCTCTACTTCGCCCTTCAGGACCGCTATCAGATCGCCAAGGGCATAGACAAGGAACAGGCCTATGACGCGGCGGGCCGCTCAGACCACGCGCGGCGGGTTTTGGACGCGGTCTACGCGGGGGGCGGCTGCGCGGAGCTGGGGCAGCTCCGGGCGGCCTTTGGCAGCAAGGACCCGGGCCCGGCCCTGAAGCTGCTGGTGGATAAGGGCATCCTCACTCTGGAGACCACCGCCATGCGGGGGATCGGTGACAAGACCGAGGAGCTCACCTGCCTTGCCGTCCCACCCGAGGAGGCCCTGGCCCTGGTGGCCCCCAAACGCAAGGCGGCCCCGCTCCGCTACGCGGTGGTGGAGCTCCTGGCCGCCGTGGGGGTGGCCTCCTCCAAGGAGATCTGTTACTTCACCGGCGCGTCCTCCGCCACGCTGCGGTCGCTGGAGAAGAGCGGCCTCGTCGAGCGCAGCAGGCAGGAGGTGCTGCGCCGGGTGGCGGTGGAGCCGGCTGAACCGGCCGGTCCGGTGGAGCTCAACGAGGAGCAGGCGCGGGCCTTTGAGGGCCTGCGCGCCCTGTGCGCCTCCGGAAAGAGCCAGGCCGCGCTGCTCTACGGGGTCACCGGCAGCGGCAAGACCCAGGTCTATATCAAGCTGATCGAGAGCGTGCTGGAGCAGGGCAGGACCGCCATGGTCCTGGTGCCCGAGATCGCCCTCACGCCCCAACTGCTGCACATCTTCTCCTCCCATTTTGGAGACTCCGTCGCCGTCATGCACAGCTCCCTGCGGGCGGGGGAGCGGTACGACGAGTGGAAACGGGCGCGCTCGGGCAGCGCCCGGGTGGTGGTGGGCACCCGCTCCGCCGTCTTCGCCCCACTCCGGGATCTGGGCCTCGTCATTCTGGACGAGGAGCAGGAGTATACGTACAAGTCGGAAAACGTCCCCCGGTACCACGCCAGGGAGGTGGCAAAGTTCCGCTGCGCCAGAAATAACGCCCTCCTCCTCCTGGGCTCGGCCACCCCGTCTGTGGAGAGCATGTACCAGGCGAAGACCGGGGCCTATCATCTCTTTCCCCTCACAAGGCGCTATAACGAGCAGGCCATGCCTCAGGTCCTCATTGCCGATATGAAACGGGAGCTCAAACGGGGCAACGGCAGCTCCATCAGCGCCCTCCTCCGCCGTGAGCTGGAGGAGAACCTGGCCCGGGGGGAGCAGGCCATCCTCTTTCTCAACCGCCGGGGGGCCAGCCGCATGGTCTCCTGCGGGGAGTGCGGCGCGGTGCCCGAGTGCCCCAGGTGCTCGGCCTATTTGACCTACCACTCGGCAAACGGGCGGCTCATGTGCCACCACTGCGGTCACTCTGAGCGCCTGAGCGACGCCTGCCCCGAGTGCGGGGGGGAGCTGGCCTTCATCGGCGCGGGCACCCAGCGGGTGCAGGAGGAGCTGGAGAACCTTTTCCCGGGCGTGGAGATCATGCGCCTGGACGCCGACTCGGTCACCGCCGCCCAATCCCACGAAAAGCTCCTCGCCCGGTTTGAGCGGGAGCGGGTACCCATCCTCATCGGGACCCAGATGGTGGCGAAGGGGCTGGACTTTGAGAACGTGACTCTGGTGGGGGTCATCGCGGCCGATCTGTCCCTCTACGTGGACGACTACCGGGCGGGGGAGCGGACCTTCTCCCTCCTCACCCAGGTGGTGGGCCGGGCGGGCCGGGGCGGCAAGACGGGCCGGGCGGTGATCCAGACCTTCACCCCGGAGAATGAGGTGGTCGTCCACGCCGCAGCCCAGGACTACGACGCCTTTTACGAGCAGGAGATCCGCCTGCGGGAGTTGCGCCTCTGTCCGCCTTACCGGGACCTCTTCGTCCTCACCGCCTCCGGCGCGGAGGAGAGCCAGGTCCTCAGGGTCTGCATGAAGCTGCGGCGCACGGTGGAGGGCTGGATGGAGGGGCCGTACAAGGGCCTGGACCTCCAGCTCTTGGGCCCCGCCCCGGCGGCGGTGGCGAAGGTGAACAACCGCTTTCGCTATAAGCTCACGCTGATTGGAAAGAATAGCAGAGGGCTGCGGGAGCTCACGTCCTACCTGGTGCGCACCGCCCAGAACGATAAAGAAAACCGGGGCGTGTCCGTCTTCGCGGACGTGAATCCCCTGGACTAGGAGGAGAGTATATGGCTTTACGGGAAATTTTAAAGCGGGGAGACCCCGTACTGAACAAGAAGGCCCACCCGGTCACCAAATTTGACGACAGGCTCCACAGCCTGCTCGACGATCTGCATGAGACCCTGGACGACGCGGGAGGGGCGGGCCTTGCCGCGCCCCAGATCGGCATCCTGCGCGCCGTGGTGCTGGTGGTCAACAACGAGGACGAGATCCTGGAGCTCGTCAACCCCACCATCCTCTCTGCAGAGGGGGAGCAGGACGGCCTGGAGGGCTGCCTGTCCATACCCGGCTACTGGGGCTTTG
Organism: Pseudoflavonifractor sp.; assembly: GCA_035562355.1. Taxonomy (GTDB): domain Bacteria; phylum Bacillota; class Clostridia; order Oscillospirales; family Oscillospiraceae; genus Pseudoflavonifractor. Next base: position 7,215 of record DATMXU010000278.1, on the reverse strand, counting down.
TCAAGCGGCCCGAAAAGGTGCGCCTCAGAGCCCAGGACCGCAACGGAAACTGGTTTGAGGTGGAGGGCACCGGCATGGCGGCCCGCTGCTACTGCCACGAGCTGGACCATCTCGACGGGAAGCTCTATACCGAGCTTGCAAGCCGCCTCTACACCACCGAGGAGGTCGACGAGATGGCGGAGCGGCACCGGGAGGAGAGGATCGAGTGAGGATACTCTTCATGGGTACTCCGGAGTTCGCGGTGCCCTCCCTGAAGGCGCTCTTCGACGCGGGGCACGAGCTCTGCGGCGTCTTCTCCCAGCCGGACAAGCCGGTGGGGCGGCACCAGAATGTACTCCAGCCGACACCTGTAAAGGCGTTTGCCCTGTCGAAGAACATTCCCGTCTTTCAGCCTGCCAAGCTGCGCGACGGTACCGCCCTGGCCCTGATCCGGGACCTAGAGCCTTCGCTCATCGTGGTGGCGGCCTACGGGCGCTTTTTACCCGACGAGATTCTGGACTACCCCGCCAAGGGGTGCATCAATGTCCACTCCTCCCTGCTGCCCAAGTACAGGGGCGCGGCCCCCATCAACTGGGCCATCCTCAACGGCGACGCCGAGACCGGCGTCACCATCATGCACATGGCCTCCGAGATGGACACGGGGGACATCATTGTCCAGGAGCGCACCCCCATAGGCCCTGAGGAGACGGCGGCCGAGCTCTATGGCCGCCTGGCCGGGCTGGGCGGGGCGCTGCTGGTGAAAGCCGTGGCCGGGATCGACGCGGGCACCGCCGGGCGCACGCCCCAGGACGGCAGCAAGGCGACTTTGGCCCCCATGCTCTCCAGGGAGCTGTCCCCCATGGACTGGACACGCCCGGCGGGCGAGCTCCACAACCAGGTGCGGGGGCTGCTGCCCTGGCCCTGCGCGGTGACCGAGCTGGCCGGGGTGCGCTGCAAGATCTTCTCCGCCAGCCTGCCCGGCGAGGTGACCGCCAAGGCCCCCGGGACCATCCTGGCGGCGGACAGGGACGGCATCCGGGTGGCCTGCGGCGGCGGGACGGTGCTGCGCATCGAAACGCTCCAGGCCGACGGTGGCAAGCGCATGTCCGCCGCGGAGTATCTGAGGGGCCATCCCATTACGGTTTGACCAACTTTTGAAAGGGGAGAGGGAGAGAATGGCATCCTCCGCCCGTGAGATCGCCCTGCTGGCCCTCTCCGCCTGTGAAAAACAGGGGGCCTGGTCGGACGGTTATCTCAAAAAAGCCCTGCGTGACGCGGGACTGGACAGCCGGGACGCGGCCCTTGCCACCCGCATTTCCTTCGGCGTGCTCCAGAACCGGATGCTGCTGGACTTCTATATCGCCCAGTATTCCTCCGTCAAGCCGGAAAAGCTGGACAACCGCGTGCTCTGCGCCCTGCGCATCGCCGTCTATCAGCTGCGTTTTATGGACCGGGTACCCCAGAGCGCGGCGGTGAACGAGTCGGTGAGCCTGGCACGGAAATATGCCCCGAACCCCAGAGCGGCAGGACTGGTGAACGCCGTCCTGCGCGGCATTGCCCGGGCGGGGGAGGGCCTGCCCCAGCCCCCGGACCTGGCGACGCAGTACAGCCACCCCGACTGGCTTGTAAAGGAGTTTCGCCTTGCGGTCGGTACGGATGAACTGGAGGAGCTGCTCTCGTGCGACAACAGCCAGCCCCCCACCATGGCCCAGGTCAACACCCTCCGGGCGACGGCGGAGGAGGCGCAGGCCTCCCTGACTGCCTCTGGCGTGGGCGCCGAGCTCCACCCCTGGCTGCCCGACTGCCTCATCCTGTCGGGTACCGGCAACCTGGAGAATTTGCCCGCCTTTCAGGAGGGGCTTTTCTACGTGCAGGACGCCGCGGCGCGGCTTGCCGTGCTGGCCGCGGCCCCCGCGCCGGGGATGCGCGTGCTGGATGCCTGCGCCGCGCCGGGCGGCAAGAGCTTTACCGCCGCCATCGCTATGGAGGGCAGGGGAGAGATCCTCTCCTGCGACATCCACCCCCACAAGGAGAAACTGATCCGGGCGGGGGCTGAGCGGCTGGGCCTGGGCATCATCACCCCCATGACCCAGGACGCCAAGGCCGACCGGCCCGAGTGGCACGGGACCTTTGACGCCGTTCTGGCCGACGTGCCCTGCTCGGGCCTGGGCATCATCCGAAAGAAACCGGACATCCGCTACAAGGACCCCAAGCCCCTGGAGGGCCTGCCCGCTGTCCAGAGGGCCATTCTGGACAACGTCTGCCGGTACGTCCGGCCCGGCGGGGTACTGCTCTACGCCACCTGCACCGTTCTGGAGCGGGAGAACGCCGCCGTTGTCCGGGATTTTCTTGACAGGCATAACGACTTTACACTTGAGCCCATGGCGCTGCCTGGCCCGATAGGGCGCGTGCCCGGCGGCACGATCACCCTCTGGCCCCACCGCCACGGCACCGACGGTTTTTTCTTTGCGAAATTGAGGAAGCATGTATGACTGACATCAAATCCATGAATCAGGCCGAGTTGGCCGACTTTTTCAAAGGGCTGGGGGAGCCGGCTTTCCGCGCGGGGCAGGTCTTTCAGTGGCTGCACCGGGGGGTGTGCCGCTTTGACGAGATGACCAATCTCCCCAAGGCCCTGCGTGAGAAATTGGCGCGTACCTGCTTTCTCGCCCCGCCCACGGTGGAGCGCAGGCAGGAGTCGGCCCAGGACGGGACCATCAAGTACCTCTGGCGGCTCGAGGACGGGAATTGCATCGAAACTGTTTTGATGCGCTATCATCATGGGAATACTGTCTGCATCTCCTCCCAGGTGGGCTGCCTTATGGGGTGCGCCTTTTGCGCGTCCACTCTGGGGGGCAGGGTGCGAAACCTGACCCCCGCCGAGATGCTCGATCAGGTGCTCTTCACGCAATTGGATTCAGGTGCAATCATTTCCAATATCGTCCTCATGGGCATTGGCGAGCCGCTGGACAATTTTGACGCTGTCATGCGGTTTTTGGAGCTGGTGAACAGCCCCGAGGGTATGGGGATCGGCATGCGGCACATCTCCCTCTCCACCTGCGGACTCACCGAAAAAATTGACAAACTGGCTGAACTTAAGTTACAATTGACCCTGTCAGTTTCCCTCCACGCGCCTGACGACGAGACCAGAAGCGCCATTATGCCGGTAAACCGGTCGGTGGGCGTGGAGAAGCTCTTCGCCGCCTGCCGCCGGTATTTTGAGAAGACCGGGCGGCGTATCTCCTACGAGTACGCCATGATCGACGGCGTGAACGACGCCGACTGGCAGGCCGACCTGCTGGCCAGGCATCTGAGGGGCACGCCGGGCCACGTGAACCTGATCCCCCTCAACGAGGTGGAGGAGAGTCCCCTCAAGCCGAGCCGCCGGGTGGCGGCCTTTCAAAAGCGGCTGGAAAGCCACGGTATCACGGCCACCGTCCGCCGTAAGCTGGGCGGTGATATAGACGCCTCCTGCGGACAGCTCCGCAGGAAGGCAATGGAGTCCCCGCACGATGCGCCGGCATCCGGTGGGGAGAGGAGCAGGGGAGCGGACTTCGCGGCGGCGACAGGGCGGAGCGGACAAAGCGGACCTTGCAACGACGAAGAATAGAGGAACTGGGTATGGTAAAGGGTTGGGGCGTGACCGACAGGGGCGCCGTCAGACAACAGAATCAGGATGCCTATTACTTATCCGTCACGGATGTGCTGGCCGCCGCCGTCGTATGCGACGGCATGGGCGGTGCGAAGGCGGGCAACGTGGCCAGCACGCTGGCTGTGGACACCTTCGTGGACGCGCTGCGCGGCCAGCGCTCCGACCGGCAGGACGACCCCGGCCAGGTGCTGCTGGACGCGGCGGAGCGCGCCAACGGCGCGGTATTCTACCGCTCCGGCATCGATCCGGACTGCCAGGGTATGGGCACCACCATGGTGGCCGCCCTGGTGGAGGGCCTCGTGGGCCACATCCTCAACATCGGGGACAGCCGGTGCTATTGGATCACCGGAAAGGGCATCACCAAGGTGACCCGGGACCACTCCGTGGTGGAGGACCTGGTGACCCGGGGCGAGATCACCCCCGAGGAGGCCCGGCTCCACCCCAGAAAGAACCTGATCACCCGGGCGCTGGGGGCCGAGGACCGTGTCCGGGCCGACCTCTACCGCCAGGACCTGGCGGAGGGGGATTTCCTGCTCCTGTGCTCCGACGGGCTAAGCAATGTGGTGACCGACCAGGAGATCCTCTATGAGGTGCTCCACGGGGGCGAGCCGGAGACCTGCTGCGCCCGGCTGCTGCAAATCGCCATGGACCGGGACGCGCCCGACAATGTGACGGTAGTCCTGCTGCAGGTGTAACGATGAAGAAATTAGTAGGAGGATATTTACCATGGATCAATACATAGGTAAATTACTCGACAACCGATACGAGCTCCTGGAGCGCATCGGCTCAGGCGGCATGGCCGTAGTCTACAAGGCCCGCTGCCACCGTCTGAACCGGCTGGTTGCCGTCAAGATCTTGAAGAGCGACCTTGCGCAGGACGCCGAGTTCCGCCGCCGGTTCCATGACGAGTCCCAGGCCGTCGCCATGCTGTCCCATCCCAATATCGTGGCCGTCTATGATGTGTCCCACTCCGATCAGCTCGACTACATCGTCATGGAGCTGATTGATGGCATCACCCTCAAGCAGTATATGCAGAAAAAAGGGGAACCCCTGAGCTGGCGGGAGTCCCTCCACTTCATCACCCAGATCATGAAGGCCCTGGGCCACGCCCACAGCCGCGGCATCATCCACCGGGATATCAAGCCCCACAACATCATGGTCCTGCGGGACGGCAGCGTGAAGGTGGCCGATTTCGGCATCGCCCGCCTGGCCTCGGCCGCCCAGAATACCCTGACCCAGGAGGCCCTGGGCAGCGTCCACTACATCTCCCCCGAGCAGGCCAAGGGCAGCCATATCGACGCGCGGAGCGACATCTACTCCGCCGGCGTGGTGCTCTATGAGATGCTGACCGGCCGCCTCCCCTACGAGGGGGATTCCCCCATCTCCGTGGCCATTCAGCACATCAACTCCATCCCCCTCTCCCCCCGGGAGCTCAACCCCGATATTCCCGAGGCCCTGGAGGCCATCACCATGAAGGCCATGGCGCCCAGGGTGGACCAGCGCTACCTCTCGGCCGACGCCATGCTGGCCGATCTGGAGGAGTTTCGCAAGAACCCCAACATCAACTTTGAGTACACCTCCGCCGACCTTCTGGGCGGGGCGGACGAGCCGACCCAAGTGCTGGGTGCGGGCGTCGGCCACGCCGGGCGCGCTGCCGCCGCCCCCGCGCCGCGGGGCGAGGAGCAGACAGGGCGCCCCGTCCGCCGCAGAAGGGTGGAGGACGACCTGGACGACGAGGGGGATAACCGCCGCGCCCGCGGAAAGAGCAGTTCGGCCCCCGCCGTCGCGGCGGTGGGCGCCATCGTCATCTTCCTGTTGGCGGTGATCTATTTCGTCTGGACCGTTATCTCCAGCATGGGCCCCGAAGACGTGATCTATACCGTCCCCGACCTGCTCACCGGCATGACCATCGAGGACGCCATGAACAATAAGGACCTGCTGGGCGAATTCACCGTAGAAAAGGGCAAGACCCTCTATGACAGGACCGAGCCCGAGGGGCAGATTGTCGACCAGGACCCGAAACCGGGCACCACCGTCAAGTCCGGCGGCCTCACCATCAAGGTGGACGTGTCGGGCGGGGACACCAACACCTATCAGATGGAAGAGTTCCACAATCGTTCTGCGTCGGTGGCGAAAGCAACCCTGGAAAGCCACGGCATTTATCCCGTGATTGAGGAGGCCTTCGATGACGTGGTCACCTCGACCTTTGTGATCTCCCAGTCGGTGCCCAAGGGAACGAAACTCCATCCCGGCGACCCCGTCACCCTTGTAGTGAGCAAGGGGCCGGAGAAGAAATCGGTTGCCATGATCTCCCTCATTACGCTCACCGAGGAGGATGCAAGGCAAAAACTCCACGCGGCAGGGCTGGAACTGGGCCAGGTCGTCCCCACTTACGACGCCGAGGCGGCTGTGGGCACCGTGATCTGGCAGAGCGTGGCGCCCACGGTGTCGGTCCCGGAGGGGACCGTGGTGGACGTCAAGATCAGCCAGGGGCCCGATCCCAGCGTCAGCCCCCCACCCGACACGAGCGAGTCCCCCGGCACCAGCCCGACCTCCCCGGACACACCCAAGAAGGTGGCAAAGGTCATCGAGGTGGAGCTGCCGTCCGAGCCCGAGATGGTGGACGTGGTCATTACGGTGAACGGATCGGAGGCGGGTGGCGGCAGATTTGAAGACACGCCCACCAATATGCGAAAAATTAAACCAACCATCTGGGGCAGCGGCTTGAACCAGGAGGTCTGCATCTATATCGACGGAGTTCTGAAGGATACCCGATATATCGACTTCGTACCATGAGCCGGGGGACCATCTTAAAGGCCCTCAGCGGGTTCTACTATGTGGACGACGGCGGGGGAGGTCCCGCGGTGGCATGCCGTGGCCGGGGCCGCCTCCGCCATGAGAAGGTGAACCCTCTTGTGGGGGACCGGGTGGAGTTCACCCTCCTGCCCGACGGCAGCGGCAGGGTGGAAGATATCTTACCCCGGGCAAATCAGTTCCAGCGCCCGGCGGTGGCCAACATCGATCAGCTGGTCATCGTTGTCTCCGGGGCCGTTCCGGTCACCGACCCCTTTCTCATCGACCGCATGGTCTCCATCGCGGAGTGGAAGGGCTGCGAGAGCGTCATCTGCATCAACAAGTGCGATCTAAACGGCGCGGAGAACCTCTTCTCCGTCTATCAGGGCGCGGGCTTTCCCACCCTGAGGGTCAGCGCTGAGACAGGGGAGGGGCTGGACGCGCTCTACGCCGCGATCGCTGGAAAGGTGTCTGCCTTTACAGGGAATTCGGGCGTTGGGAAGTCCAGCATCCTAAACCGCATGGAGCCGGAATTCCACCTGCAGGTGGGAGAGGTCAGCGACAAGCTGGGCCGGGGGCGCCACACCACCCGGCACGTGGAGCTCTTCCGGTTGAAAAACGGCGCCATCGTGGCCGACACGCCCGGTTTTTCCTCCTTCGACACCGAGGAGCTGGAGGGCTGCGGAAAAGAGGAACTGGAGCGTACCTTCCGGGAGTTTGGCCCCTACCTGGGGGAGTGCCGTTTCGTGGGCTGCGCCCACGTGAAGGAAAAGGGCTGCGCCGTGCTGGAC
>DATMXU010000277.1:0-2662 GCA_035562355.1 Pseudoflavonifractor sp. | reverse complement strand
GGACCGGAGGCTGGAAACCGGTCTGAAACACGCCGCCGTCGATGATCTTCATGAACTCTTCCACCACGTGGTCGATGGCGGAGGGGTCCCGCTGGAAAAGGCACCAGTTCAGACCCAGGAAGTTGCTGGCCCCCATCAAAGTGTACGCCAGGACCTCGGTATCGATGTCGCCGATCTCGCCGGATTCCTTGGCCTTGTCCAGACCCTCCTTGTAGGCCTTGCCAAAGGTCTCGTAGTACTGCACGAAGAGGTTGTAGTCCACGTACAGGGACTCCCAGATGATGTGGTACATATACTGGTTTTCCATCATGAACTCCAGCCACGCCCGCAGACCGACCTCCTCAATCTCTCGCCGGGTCTTACAGTCCCTGGTGGAGCGGCTCAGGTGCTTGCGGATCTTGTGGCTGCACTGGAGCAGCAGGTACTTATAGAGGTTATACTTGCCGTCAAAGTACACGTAAAAGGTCCCGGAGGCCACGCCTGCGAGGCTTGTAATGTCGTTGATGGAGGCGGCGTGATAGCCCTTCTCATAGATGACCTGCGCCGCTGCGCTGAGGATATTGTTCAAGGTGGTCCGTCCCCGCTTGGTGCGGGGCATGTTCACAAGCTCTTCCTGCATGGCTGCACCTCTTTTCTTAATAACCCCGATACTCTTAGACTAATGCTTTATTATAACAAGGATTTGAAAAAAGCACAATACGATTTGTTGAGGTCAGACGATGCTGAAACTCAGCTTGGGGTTGTTGAGGAAACCCAGGGCAAGGGAGGTGAAGAGGACGGGCTGCTCGTACATGGAGGCGTGGCCGCAGCGGGGGATCACCACATACTGGCTGTTGGGGATGAGCTCGGCAATGCGTCGCTGCTCCTCCGGGGGGGTGAGGTGGTCGTCCTGGCAGGAGACCACCAGAGTGGGGGCCTGGACCCTGGGGAGCGCCCCGGTCACGTCGAAATCGGCGGCGCTGTTGGTGAGGCGGACCATGGAGCCGATAAACGCAGGGTTTGAGAAGACGGGCCGCAAGAGCTTGCGGCGGTTCTCCATCCAGGCGTTATGTTCGCGGTAAAAGGCGGGGGAGTAGATGACGGGGATGGTGGTGAGGTAGTATGCGTCCGGGTCGGCGGCGGCCAGGTTCCAGGCGTCGCCGATGTCCCGCAGCCAGGGGCCGGTGCGGGGGGTGGTGTTGAAGAGGACCAGCCGGTCGAGGTGCGTGCCGTACTTGACGGCAAAGCGCTGGGCCACCTCGCCGCCGTAGGAGATGCCCAGAAGGGAGGCCTTGTCAAGCTCCAGATGGTCGAGCAGGGCCTTCACCACCTCCACCTGGAGGGCCTGGGAGAAGGGGCCATCCATCTTGTCGCTCTTGCCCTGGTCCAGCATGTCGAGGAGGATGAGGCGGTTCTGGGCCGAGAAGGGCTCCACAAACTCAGCCCAGCTGGCGCAGGACATCATGATGCCGTTGAGCACCACGATGGGCGCGCCCGCGCCGTACTCCTCAAAGTAGATGGACTTGCCCTCAAATACAAAGCTTGCCATGTCGCTCACCTCCGCCCCAGAATGCCCACTTCCACAGCCTGGTCCCAGAGGGAATCCCGTAAGTTGGGGTGGGCGATGGCGATGAGCCGGGCCACCCGCTCCCGCAGGTTGGTGCCCCGCAGCTCGGCCACGCCATACTCGGTGACCACCCGGTCCACGTCGTTGCGGGAGAGGGTGACGGCGGCCCCCGTCATGAGCTGGGGCACGATCTTGGAGACCTCGTGCCGCCCCCCGTCGGGGCCCTTGACCATGGCGGTGGAGTAGAGGGCGATGATGCTCTTGCCGTTTTTGGACATCTGGGCGCCGACGGCGGTGTCCGCCTGACCGCCGGTGCCCGAGAACTGGCGCGAGCCCAGGGACTCAGACGCGCACTGGCCCGTCAGGTCCACCTCCAGGGAGGTGTTGATGGAGATCTGGCTGTCGTTCTGGGCGATGGTGTAGGGATCGTTGACCCAGGCGCCGTCCATAATGGCCACGGAGGGGTTGTAGTCTGCGAACTCATAGAGCTCGGGGATACCCATGATGAAGGTGGCCACCATCTTGCCCCGGTTGATCTGCTTGCGCTTGCCGTTGATGACGCCCAGCTTGGCAAGGTGCATCATACCGGTGGTCAGCATCTCGGTGTGCACGCCCAGGTCGTTCTTACTCTCCAGGGCGGCGGCCACCGCGTTGGGGATGCCGCCGATGCCGAGCTGGATGCAGGCGCCGTCGGGCACCATGTCGGCAATGAACTTGCCGATGGCGGCGTCCTTTTCACTGAAGGGGGCGTCGGGAGTCACGGGGGGCATATAATCGGCCCGGACAAGATAGTCCACGTCGGACACTGGGATCTGTACGTCGCCTAGAGTATAGGGCATGTTGGGGTTGACCTCCAGAATGACCAGATCGGCCGCCTCGATCATGCGCATCTCGTAGGTGTTGGAGCAGGAGAGGGAGATGTACCCGTGCTTATCCGGCATAGAGGCCGCGCCCACGTAGATGTTGGGCTTTACATAGCAGAGCCGCTTGATGGCGGCCAGGTGAAGGTGGTTGGGGATATAGGACATATTACCGTGGGCGTGGGCCTGGCGCATCCGGGGGGCGAAGAACCAGCCGTCCATATTGAAGGACTCTACAAATTCGGGGCGGTAGATC
>DATMXU010000276.1:0-11717 GCA_035562355.1 Pseudoflavonifractor sp. | reverse complement strand
ACCCGAAACCAACCATTTTCGACAAAAAACCATATATTAATTTCCGAAAATCATTGCAAAAACTGTTTCATTATGGCGCATTGGATGTTCCGAGAGCGTTTCTAAAAAAAGATAGTAAGCTATACCGGGGTCGCGATTGTTTCTTGCCTTTTGCGCGCTAAACCGCTATAATATTACGGAAGAAAACGCATGGGAGGCGCGAAGATGGAAAAAATCAAGATGACTACCCCCCTGGTGGAGATGGACGGGGACGAGATGACCCGCGTGCTGTGGGCCGACATCAAGAAGGTCCTGCTGGAGCCTTATATCGAGCTCAGCACCCTCTACTTCGACCTGGGGCTGCCCGAGCGGGAGCGCACGGGCGACCGGGTAACGGCCGACAGTGCCCACGCCACCCGGGAGTATGGCGTTGCCGTCAAGTGCGCCACCATTACCCCCAACGCCCAGCGGGTGGAGGAGTATAAGCTCACAGAGATGTGGAAATCTCCCAACGGGACCATCCGGGCCATCCTGGACGGCACCGTCTTTCGCGCCCCCATTATGGTGAAAGGGGTCTCTCCGGTGGTGAAGAACTGGAAGGAGCCCATCACCATCGCCCGCCACGCCTATGGCGACGTCTACCGCTCCACCGAGTACCGGGTTCCGGGCCCCGGCAGGGCCGAGCTCCTCTTCACTGGAGAGAATGGGGAGACCTTCCGCCAGACGGTCTATGACTTTGAGTGCGCGGGGGTCCTCCAGGGGCAGTACAACAAGGACTCCTCCATCGCCTCCTTCGCCCGGTCCTGTTTCCAGTATGCCATCGATACTAGACAGGACCTGTGGTTCTCCACCAAGGACACCATCTCCAAGAAGTACGACCACACCTTCAAGGACATTTTTGCCGATCTCTTCGCCGCCGAGTATAAGGAGAAGTTTGACGCCCTGGGCATCGAGTACTTCTATACGCTCATCGACGACGCGGTGGCCCGGGTCATCCGGTCGAGGGGCGGGTTCATCTGGGCCTGCAAGAACTACGACGGCGACGTGATGAGCGACATGGTGAGCACAGCCTTTGGTAGCCTCGCCATGATGACGTCGGTATTGGTGTCCCCCGACGGGAAGTACGAGTACGAGGCCGCCCACGGCACGGTGACCCAGCACTACTACCGCTACCTCAAGGGGGAGCAGCCCTCCACCAATCCCATGGCGACCATCTTCGCCTGGACGGGGGCCCTCGCCAAACGCGGGGAGCTGGACGGGAACGCCGCCCTTGTCGCGTTCGCCCACGCGCTGGAGCGCGCCTGCATCGAGACCATCGAGGGCGGCGTCATGACAAAGGATCTGGCCGGGCTCTGGGAGGGGGAGACCCCCGCCAAGAGCGTCACCTCGGCCGAGTTTTTGGCTGCCGTCAAGGCTAAGCTGGAGGAGAAACTGGCCTAGCGGGGAGCTGCATAAAAATGGGAGAGCGGGGTATACTCACGGTATCTCGAGAAATGGGAGTGAGTGTACATGCCTACCACATTTGACACCAGCGTGACGCGGATGAACCTGATGCGCGCTTTCGCGGGGGAGAGCCAGGCCCGCAACCGTTATGTCTTCGCCGCGGGCTTGGCCCGGAAGAAGAACCTCCACGTGCTGGAGGGGGTGTTCCTCTTCACGGCGGGCCAGGAGGAGCAGCACGCCAAGCTCTACTACAACCAGCTGGAGGCCCTCACCGGGCAGAGCATCCAGATAGACGGCACCTATCCGGTGGACATCTTCCCCGACATGCTCCGCCACCTCCGGGCCGCCCAGCACAATGAGTACCAGGAGTGGGACCACGACTACGCGGGCTTTGCGCGGGTCGCCCGGGAGGAGGGGTTCGACCAGATCGGCCACCTCTTCTCCAGCATCGCCGACATTGAGAAGGTCCACGGGGACCGGTTCGGGCTGTTTGCCGACCTGCTGGAGCAGGACAAGCTCTTCGTCTCCGAGGTGAAGTGCCAGTGGATGTGCCTCAAGTGCGGGCACGTTCTGGACGCCACGATGGCCCCCGCCACCTGCCCTGTCTGCCGCCATCCTCAGGGCTATTTTATCCGGGTGGAGATGGCCCCCTATCAGCCGTAAAACAGCGCCCCGCCTGACACAGTCAGGCGGGGCGATACTTATTTGATCTTTTCCTCGGTCATATGGCGGACCTCGGCGCGGAGGGCGGCCAGGTAGGGGAATTCCCGAGTGTTTTCCTCGCCGTAGGTCAGGTTGAGGTCGTACTCCAGAGGGGTCCAGGTGTCCAGAGGGGCCTCGTTGTGCTGGATGACGGCCTCCAGCTTATCCAGCGCTTTGTAGACCCTGGCCTCCGGAGTCACCAGCGCGTCCATCTCGGCGAAGAGCGCGGTGAGCTCACTGTGTAAGGGCTCCGGAAGGGGGGCGAGCATGGCGGCGACGGCTTGGGTCTCGGTCTCCTCGTCCGAGGCCGTCTTATCAAAGGAGGGGATGTCCCCGGTGACGGCCTCGCCAAAGTCGTGGATGAGGCACATGCGCAGCACCTTATCCATGTCCACGTCCTCCAGCTCGCCCCTCAGGAGGAGGGCCATGACCGCCAGCCGCCAGGAGTGGGCGGCCACCGTCTCGTGCCGCCCGGTGGAGGTCCAGGAGTGGCGGGTATTGCACTTGAGCTTTTCGAGGACCGAGAGGAACTGCAAATATTCGCTGGGCGTCATGACGGCATCTCCTTCAGGTTGGGTTGGTAACAGTATATACCCGAAGGCGGAGAATGTCGAGGGAAGGATATTGTTTTCCCTTTTACTCTTGGCGCCGCTTAATTTTTAGGATGGAACCGATCAATATTCCGGCCGCCGCGCATAAAATTCCGGGCAGCATTTCTGTGAGCTCCGGCAAATTAAACGTTTCAAAGGCGGCCATATTCGCCAGAGAAAAGGTCGCGTACGAGGCCAACATATACATCAGGCCAAAGAACAAAAGCATGATCCACTTATAATTGGCCCAGTTGTCCTCTCTTCCGATGAAAATCGAGAGGATGAATGTGCTCAGCGGTAAGACCAAATAAAATACCACGATGGAATACCCCATGGCATCGGCCCTGCCGCCCAGCCAGAACACGATGATGGCCACTGCCCAGATGACAAGATACGCCGTGACCAAGACTAATTTTGAGAGCGTTTGCCTGCTTCTTACCACGTCTGTACTTTTTTCTAAGTATTGAATCATCTTCTTATCCTCCTTCAGCAATTCATCCAGACTGAGGGAATATAGATCGCTCAGAGATATGACGCTGACGATGTCGGGATAGGACCTATTGTTCTCCCAATTCGATATGGTCTGGCGGCTCACGCCGATTTTTTCCGCGACGCCCTCCTGTGTGAAACCTGCCTCTGTGCGCGCGCGTTTCAGTTTTTGTCCGATATTCATCTTTGGGCCTCCCTTGGCTCTATTATGTGGGGAAGAAGGGGGAACGTCCATCCAACTTCTTTTCCATCCAGGCGATACGCTGATAAAATCCCTTTACATTGCTTATTTTATGATAGGAAATGGCCCGGCACAAGATAGAAAAAAGGAGCCGGGAGGAAGGAGACGAATTGCCGTGCTGGATCGAGGGGGCGAGAGAATGGCGGGGTGCGTCGCCCCCGCCCTGCCGGCGCGCGCACCTCTGGCAGAGCCGGATGGTCCCATCGGGCCGTGCGTATGCGCCCCTGGGAGGTCCATGAAAATAGAGGAGCGGGCGGGCCCATCATGGACCCGCCCGCTCCGGGGTGTTACCGTTTTGCCTGGGCCAGGGCCGCAGCCGTGGCCTCCTTCACGGCGTCGGAGGTAACCGTCGCGCCGGAAACGCCGTCAATCTGGTCGGAGTTTGCCTTTTTGATGTTCTCCGCCAGGGTGTCGAGGGCCGCGCCTCCCACCTCTGGGGTCTCGTCGGGGCCGTCGATGGAGACATCGGTGATGTTGTTCCCGTCCACCGTCAGGGTCACTGTGACCTCGCCCCGGTAGCCCTGGGCCTTGGCGGAGTAAGTGCCTGGGTTATACACGCCCGCGCCGCTGGCGCCGGGGGAGGCGCTGGGCGAGGAACCTGGGGTCCCGGTACAGCCGGGCAGGGCAATCAGGAGCAGGACGGAGAGGAGGACGGACAGGCGCAGTTTCATTGGGGTTCTCCTTTACAAATCGGTCTGTGTGTCCCCTATTCTTTCCACTTAAAAAGAAAATATGCAAAAGGGAGGATTTTTTCCCGGTGCTGTGGTAAGATGAAAAAAAAGAGACAGAGGAGCGCCCCATGAACGAGAAAAAGCAAAAGCAGAGCACCGACTACCGGGTGGAGGAGGCGGGGACGCTGCTCCCATTCCTATTGGAGCGGGTGAAGGGCAAGTCACGCAACACGGTGAAGGGTCTGCTCTCCCGCAGGCAGATCCAGGTGGACGGGAAAACGGCGACCCAATTTGACAAACCCCTCCGGCCGGGGCAGACCGTAACCCTTCTGCCGCCGCCCGAGTACCAGCCGCCCAAGGCCCCCTTTGAATTTTTATATGAGGACGGGGACATTCTGGTCATCGACAAGCCCGCCGGGCTCCTCACAGTGGCCACCGAGAAGGAGAAGAACCGCACGGCCTACCACATGGTGACCGACTACGTCCGCGAGTGCAGCCGCGGGGGGCGCATCTTTGTGGTCCACCGGCTGGACCGGGACACCTCCGGCGTGGTGCTCTTCGCCAAGAATGAGGAGACCAAGCGCGCCCTCCAGGAGAACTGGGGGGAGAACGTGGAGAGACGGGTTTATCTCGCCGTGGTGGAGGGCCGTCCGCCTCAGGAGAAGGGCACTTGCCGCTCCTGGCTGCTGGAGACCGTGACCCACCTGGTCTGGTCCGCCGGGCCGGACAGCGGCGGGAAGGAGGCCGTCACCCACTACGAGGTGCTGGCGGCAGAGGGGGGCTACTCCCTCCTCAGAGTGAGCCTGGACACCGGACGGAAGAACCAGATCCGGGTGCAGATGCAGGAGCTGGGCTGCCCCGTGGCGGGGGACAAGCAGTACGGTGCCGCTACCAGCCCCATGGGACGCCTGGGGCTCCACGCCTGTGAGCTGGCCTTCACCGACCCGCGCACCGGCGGGCGGGTCTCCTTCACCGCCCCCACCCCCAGAGAATTTAAAAAGCTCTTTCCGAGCTGGAGAGAGCGGAGCTAAAACAGGGCCTCCGTCTGTGTTCATACAGACGGAGGCTGTTTCAGGTCGTAATAGAATAAGTACTGCTGGAGGATGCCCAGGCTGCCCCGGTAGCGCTCGAAGGGGAACCCGCCGGGGTAGTACCGGGTCAGGATCTTTTTGATATGGGTGTCCAGCGGGAAGAAGTCCACCCGGTGGAGACCAAAGAGGAGGATACAGTCGGCCACCTTTTTTCCCACGCCGTGGAGGGTGGCGAGGAGCCCGGCGGCCTCCCCGTCGCCGCAGCACTCCAGGGCCTCCTCCAGCTCCTCCAGTCCGCCGCTGGCCATGGCCTCCACCAGAGCGGCGAGGTAGCTGGCCCGGTAGCCCAGGCCCAGGGCTTCGAATTCGGCGGCGGGGATGCCCGCCAGGTCGTCGGGCCGGGGAAAGGCTCCGGCAGGGCCATAGGTCTCACATAGGGCCTGGACGCTCCGGGTGATGCGGGTGATGTTATTGTTCTGAGAGATGAGGAAGGAGACCATCACCTCCCAGAGGTCCTGCCGCAGGATGCGGATGCCGCCGCCGAAGGCGGCCGCGGCGGTGAGGCAGGGGTCGGCGGGGTCGACGGCGGCCTTGACGGCGGCGTAGTCGGTAGAGAGGTCGAAGTAGTCGCGCCAGTGTAGGTCGAACTCCGCCTCACTGCAGGAGAAGGTGAACGTGTCCCCCGCCTGAGCGGCCGTGAGGGTACGGCCCCGGGAGGAGATGAGGAAGGCCCTCTCCTCCAGCCGCCGCCAGGTAAAGCACTGGCCCGACGCGGCGATCTGCGCCAAGTCCATATCGGGGATGGTTATGGTGAACATTGAAAGGCCTCCCGGGGAATGAAGTCTTTTTATTATAGCAGGTCGTAGATGGGTTGTCGAATGGGAGGAGCCGGAAATTGGAGTGGACGGGGCGTACGTTCTCTGGTAGGATTGTGGAGAGAAAAAGGGAGGGGAGACCATGAGCGGAGTGGACAGCAAGGCCCGGCTGGTGGATTTTGTCCGGGCGCAGACTCCTGGAGCGCTGTGGGAGCGGCTGGAGGAGCTGTCGGCGGGCAGTATTGCCCGGCAGCTGGGGCTGAGCCGCACGGTGGTGAGCCAGTACCTCAACGAGGCGGCGGCGGAGGGGGTACTGGTCAAGATCAACAGCCGTCCGGTCTCCTTTCTGCACAGGGAGGCACTGGTGGGTGCCAAGGACGCGCCCCTGCTGGAGGGGAGCTACGAGTCGGCCTCCGCCCTTCGGGCGGCGGCGGCCCCGCTGGGGCATGGCGGCTCGGTCTTCGGCGCGCTCATCGGCGCCGCGGGGAGCCTGAGCTACCACGTGGAGCAGTGTAAGGCTGCCATCACCTATCCCGGCGCGGGGCTACCCATTTTGCTCCACGGTCCCACCGGCACGGGCAAGAGCCTGCTCGCCAGGCTGATGTACGACTATGGGGTGGAGAAGGGGGTGCTGGAGTCCGACAGCCGGTTCGTCACCGTCAACTGCGCCGAGTATGCCAACAACCCGGAGCTGCTGCTCACCAATCTCTTCGGCCACCGCAAGGGGGCGTACACCGGCGCGGACCGGGACCGCAAGGGCCTTATCGCCATGGCCGACGGGGGCATCCTTTTTCTGGACGAGGTACACTGCCTGACCGGGGAATGCCAGGAAAAGCTCTTCCTCTTCATGGACCAGGGCATCTACCATATGACGGGGGACAACGAGACCTGGTATTCCTCCAAGGTGCGCCTGGTCATGGCGACCACCGAAACTCCGGAGATCGCTTTGCTGAAGACCATGCTGCGGCGCATCCCCATCGTCACCAAGCTGCCGTCTCTGGCCGACCGGCCGCTGCAGGAGAAGAAGGAGCTTCTCTACCGCCTCTTTCAGTCCGAGGCCGAGCGGGTGGAGCGGGAGGTGGCGGTGAGCGGCCAGGCCTACGAGACGCTGCTCGACTATATCTTCACCGAGAACGTCGGCCAGATGCGCAACTGCATCCGGGCCAGTATGGCCAACGCCATGCTGGAGAGCAAGGCTCCGGCCCCGGCGGTACTGGAGGTCCATCTGCAGCACCTGCCGCCCTACCTCCTCCAGAGCGGGGCGGCACGGCTGTGGGAGGGGAGCGGGAAACGTGCTTTGCTGACGCTGGCCCAGCTCCAGGAGCAGCAGCAGGGGGAACAGCGGCTCTACCGTTTCAACAGCGATCTGATCGACCAGATTGGGCAGGTGGGGGACCAGAGCAAGAGCCCGGAGGACTTTTTTGCCGCCTGCCGCATCAGGCTGGAGCAGTACCTGGACGACCTGTACACCGCCCCGGCGAAGGAGGACAACCCCCGCCGGGCGCTGTACAGCGATCTGCTCAAGAGCATCTGTGAGAGCGTGGGCAAGAAGTTTGGCCTGACCTTTCGCCGTCACGACGTGCTCAACCTCTGCCGCCTGGTGAACGACTATGCCGCCAACGCCGCCACCTGCGAGGCACTGCTACGCCGGCACCAGGAGGAGATTTTGGCGGGCATCGAGCTCTTCCGCACCCGCAGGGCCCAGGATTACCAGATCGTCCAGGAGCTGGGGAAGATGATCGGCGGCGGCATGAACCTCAATCTGGGACAGCTGGGCATTCTGGACCTGTGCGTGTGTTTCCGCTCCTTCGCCGCCCGGTTTGACCAGCGCAAGGCGGTTGGCGTTATCGTCGCCCACGGGTACTCCACGGCCAGCAGCATGGCGGCCACCGCCAACCACCTGCTGGGGCAGCACATCTATGAGGCCATCGACATGCCCATGGACGTGCACAGCAGCGTCATCGTCTCCCGCCTGTCCGACTACCTGGGGTCCCTGTCGGGGGTAAAGGACGTGGTCATTTTAGTGGACATGGGCTCCCTGGAGGAGCTGCACCGGGGCATCGAGAACGCCGACAACATGAATCTTGCGATTCTCAACAACGTGACCATTCGGCTGGCGCTGACGGTGGGAGAACTGATCGAGAAGGACGCGGGGGTGGGCGCCATCGTGGCCGAGTGCACTGCGAGGCCCACCGTTCACGACCACGTACTGCTGGAAAACCGCAAGCGGCCCATGGCGATCCTGTCGGTCTGCGCCACAGGGCTGGGCACGGCCGAGCGCATCAGCGCCCTTCTGACCAAGAGTTTCCCACGGACCATCCCTCTCCAGGTTCTGCCCTACCACTTCGGCAGTCTGGCCGCCGGGGGGCGTAAGGCGGCGGTCTTTGAGAAGTACGAGGTCCTCTTCATCGTGGGTACCGACGACCCGGGGCTGGAGGGCTACCCCTTCTTCTCTCTGGAGGACCTGTTGGAGCAGCGCAGCGTAGGGGAGATGAACGGCCTCCTCTCGGCCTATTTCGACCCCACGGAGCTGCGGGAGTTCAATGCTAACCTGGTCAAGCAGTTCTCCCTTCAGAACCTGCTGGACCACCTGACCATTCTAAACCCCGAGAAGGTCATCGGCTACGTGGAGGTCATCGTCCGGCGGCTGGAGCATTTGACCGGGAGACGCTTTCGCAACGCCGTTGTGGTGGGGCTTTACATCCACATCTCCTGCCTCATCGAGCGGCTGCTCACCGACCGTTACATCGTCAACTATGAGAATCTGGAGGAGTTCCAGCGCGATCACGCCGATTTCATCGAGAAGGTGCGGGAGAGCTTTGCCGACGTGGGGAAGGACTACGGCGTGGGCATCCCGGACAGCGAGATCGGGTATCTCTTTGAGTACATCTACCGGCTGGGATAGTGACGAGAGTTGCTTGGATAGTGACGAAAACGCGGCGCGCCCTGTCGCGCGGGTGTGGACGGACAAGAAGAATAAAAAAGAAAAAGACCTCTGGTTTCAAGGAATTTGGACAGGCGGCGTACCGGCTTTTTAAAAGTTGGCACGCCGCTTGCTTTTTAGTTTGGGTGAGCAAACCACTACAAGTCAAAGGAGCATGCCTATGAGGAAACTGATACTTGCCTCCCACGGGAGCCTGGCCGAGGGGATGCAGAGCGCGGCGAGGATGATCCTGGGCGCGCACGCCGAGGGCATTCTGGCCTACGGCCTGGACCGCTGGGAGACGCCGCAGCACATTCTGACCCAGGTCAAGGCCGTGATGGAGGCCGAGCGGAGCACGGAGGTGGCCATCCTGTGCGACATCAAGGGGGGCAGCGTCTATAACCAGCTTTTGCCCCTGTGCGAGGAGGAGCGGGTGTGCGTCTTCACGGGCATGAACCTGAACCTGGTGCTGGAGCTGATGATGGCCGACGGGAACGATTGGCCCGCCGAGCGGGAGACGGCCATGCGCCTGGCGAAGGAGGGCATTGCCTGCTTTGACAAGCGTACGATCGAGGCCGTAAAGGATATGGAGGAGGATAGCTTATGGTAAAACTGATGCGAGTGGACGCCCGGCTGCTCCACGGACAGGTGGCGGTGACCTGGGTCAGCAGCGTGGCCGCGTCGTCCATTCTGATCGCGGACGACGAGGTGATGACCAACGAGATGAGCAAGATGGCCCTGAAAATGGCAAAGCCCAGCGGGGTGAATCTGGCCATCCGGAGCATCGACGGGGCGGCCGAGCTCTTAAATGATCCCCGCAGCAGAGAGATCTCCATCTTCGTCATTGTGCGCACCATCGCGGACGCGCTGCGCCTGGTGGAGAAGACCGACCAGATCAGGCAAATCAATATCGGCGGAATCAAAAAAAAGGAGGGGAGCAGATTGATCGCCGCGGCGGTCTATGTCAACGACGAGGACGTCGAGGTCCTGAAAAAACTCGGAGAACGGGTTGACAAGGTCGAATTCCGCATGGTTCCGTCGGATTCCGCAAAGACGCTAGAAAGTGTTATTAAGGAGGGAAAGTAATGTCAGTCTTTCAAGCGGCGCTTATTTCCTTGGTCTCCTGGCTCATCGGCAGCGGTGAGGCCTGGCTCGCCTACCCGATGATCAACCAGCCTCTGGTGCTGTGCCCCATCGTGGGCCTCATCATGGGCGACTTCGGCCTCGGCGTCGTGGCCGGCGCGACGCTGCAGCTCATCTTCCTGGGCGTTATGGGCATCGGCGGCACCATGCCGGCCGACGCGTCTCTGGGTTCCATCATCGGCACCGCCTTTGCCATCTCCATGGGCCAGAGCGTGGAGGTCGCCCTGACCTTCGCCGTGCCCGTGGCGGTGGTCGGCTCCACCTTCACCTTCCTGGGCTATCTGATCCGCGGCCTCTTCAACCCTATGATCGAGCGGCTGTGCGAGACCGGGAACGACAAGGGGCTGGAGTGGGCCCATCTGGGCATTGCCTTCCTGCCCGACCTGCCTAAGGCAATCGTCCTCTTCGCGGTGCTGCTCTTCGGCGCGGGCCCTGCCGAGCAGCTCATCGCCATCATACCCCAGGTAATCATCGACGGCCTGGACTACGCCAGTAACCTGATGCCCGCCGTCGGTATTGCCCTGCTGCTGCGCATGATGTGGTCGAAAAAGATGGCTGTGTACTTCTTCCTCGGGTTCCTGCTGGTCACCTTCCTGAACGTGCCCCTGATCGGCGTGGCCTGCCTGGGCGTCGTCCTGGCCGGGGTGCTGTACCTGGAGAACTGGAGCAAGGGCAAGCAGCTCGCCACTGTGGGCGGCACCGCGACTTCTGCCGAGGAGGAATTGTTCAATGACTAACGAAACTGTGAAGAAGAACGGACTGAGCAGGGAAGACGACAAGATGCTCAAGTCGGTCTACCGCCGCACTCTGACCCTCTCGGCTACCTATAACTACGAGCGTATGCAGGGGCTGGGCTACGTCTACGCCATGATCCCCGTCATCAACCGGTTCTACAAGACCAAGGAGGAGCGGGCCGCGGGCTACAAGCGCCACTTCGAGATCTTCAACACCACCCCCTCGGTGGCGGGTTTTATCACCGGCCTCTCCGCCTCCATGGAGAAGGAGGCCGCACAGGACGCCAGTTTTGACAAGAGCTCTATCAACGCCGTCAAGGTCAGCCTCATGGGCCCCTTTGCCGGCATTGGAGACACCATCTTCTGGGCCGCCCTGCGCATTATCACTTTGGGCATCGGCATCTCCCTGTGCATGGCGGGCAACTTCCTGGGTGTGATCGTCCATCTGCTGCTCTTTAACGTGCTGGCCCATATCACCCGTTACTACGGCGTCTACTGGGGCTATGGCATGGGCAGCAGCTTTATCGCCAAGGCGGTACAGAACGGCACGTTGGGCTTTATTACCAAGGCCGCCGGCGTAGTGGGCCTCATGACCGTGGGGGCCATGTGCTGCAGCATGGTATCCTTCAACATCGCGTGGGCGCCCACCATCCAGGGCAGCCAGATCGTGGTGCAGGATATTTTAAACTCCATCTTCCCCAACCTCCTGCCCCTGGGTCTGACCTTTGGCTGCTTTACGCTGCTGAACAAGGGCGTCAAGCCCATCTGGATCATGCTGGGCATGATGGCGGTGGGTGTTCTCGGCAAGGTGGCCGGGATTTTCTGAGCGCGCTGACGAAAACCCCGCCGCTCCTGTGAGGGGCGGCGGGGTCCATTTTCAAAGGAGGAGTACTCTCATGGTTTCCCTGCTGGACTGCATTGAGCGCATCCCCGCTGTTTTAGAGCACATTTCGAAC
>DATMXU010000275.1:0-20418 GCA_035562355.1 Pseudoflavonifractor sp. | reverse complement strand
GTGGGCTTGAGGGCATCCAGGTCGATGACCACTTCCCTCTCATACTGCGCGTCGGCGTCGGGCTCTACGGCCTCCCACACCCGGCCCACCCGGCCGTCCAGATAGGCGCGGGTGGCGGCGTCCACAGGGAAGATGCCGTTTTTGGCCCCCGCTTCGATTGCCATGTTGGCGATGGTGAACCGGTCGTCCATGGTGAGCTGGCCGATCCCCTCCCCGGCAAACTCCAGGGATTTGTAGAGCGCACCGTCCACGCCGATCTCGCCGATCAGGTGGAGGACGATGTCCTTTCCGGAGACATAGGGGCGCAGCCTGCCCTTCAGGGTCACCCGGATGGCGGAGGGTACCTTGAACCAGGCAAGGCCGGTGGCCATGCCCGCGGCCATATCGGTGGAGCCCACGCCGGTGGAGAAAGCGTTCAGCGCCCCATAGGTACAGGTGTGGGAGTCGGCCCCGATGATGGCCTCGCCGGGGGCGGTGAGCCCCTTCTCGGGCAGGAGGGCGTGCTCGACCCCCATCTCTCCCACATCGAAGAAATTGGTGATGGAGAACCGCCCGGCGAACTCCCGCACCTGGGCGCAGAGCTGGGCGGACTTGATGTCCTTACAGGGGGTGGAGTGGTCCAGGACGAGAGCGATCCTGTCCCGGTCGAAGACTCGGGTAAGCCCCGCCTTGTCAAACTCGGTGATAGCCACGGGGGCGGTGATGTCGTTGCCCAGCACCAGATCCAGCCTGGACTCAATGAGCTGCCCGGCCTCCACGTGCGCAAGGCCCGCGTGTTTCGCCAGGATCTTTTGGGTCATCGTCATTCCCATGAGGGGTCCCTCCTTATTATCTCATTGCGCCTATCATAACAATTTAGGTTGCACAAAGAATGTAAACCGTGTTACAATCGATCCATACAGTGAAAGAAAGGGGGACCCCTATGTGGATACCTGGCGTCCTCTGGCCGAGGGCCAGAGCGTAAAGGTCTGCGCGCCCGGACAGCTCATCTACCTCCAGGGCACCGAGGCGGAGCAATTTTACTATATCCTGTCGGGGACGGTAAAGATCTTTATCAGCTCGGACGAGGGAAACGAGCGCACCCTCACCCTCCACCGCGCGGGCAGTCTGATCGGAGAAGCGGCCTTCTTCGACAAGCAGCCCCGGGTCTCCTCCGCCGTGGCGGTAACGAGGTGCGAGCTGGTAAGCGTGGACCGCGCCCGCCTTTCGGCTGTCTTTGCCGCCCACCCCGATCTGGCTGTCTCCATGCTGGAGTACCTGGCGCGGACGGTGCGGCTCCTCTCCTCCCACGTGGACGGCGCCTTCCTCCCCGCCGACCGACGCATTGCCCGCCACCTCCTCTCCCTCCCTGTTCAGGATGGCCTTCTCCCCTGTACCCACGAGGAGATCGGGTTCGCCGTGGGCCTGAGCCGGGTGACGGTGAGCCGGGTGCTGGGCGAGTTCGAGCGCAGGGGCTGGCTCAAGACGTGCTACCGCTCAGTCTCTCTCCTGGACAGAGCGGCGCTGGAGCGGCACGCGGATGGGCAGATGTGAATATAGGATATAAAAGGTACCCTCGGACGGAAAAATTTCCGTCCGAGGGTATCGCTTGCTCCGTCAGCCTATTTCGTACCGAAGATGCGGTCGCCCGCGTCGCCCAGGCCGGGGACGATATAGCCGTGGTCGTTGAGCCTCTCGTCCACGGCGGCGCAGTAGATATCCACGTCGGGATGGTCCTTATGCACCCGCTGGATGCCCTCGGGGGCGGCGATGATGTTCATAAGCTTGATGTGCTTGACGTCATAGTTCTTGATGAACTGAATGGCAGCCGAGGCCGAGCCGCCGGTCGCCAGCATGGGGTCGAGGATGATGACGTCGCGCTCGGCGATGTCGGTGGGCATCTTGCAGTAGTACTCGACCGGCTCCAAAGTCGCGGGGTCGCGGTAGAGGCCGATGTGGCCCACCTTGGCCGAGGGGATCAAGGTGAGGATACCGTCCACCATGCCCAGACCGGCCCGAAGGACGGGGACGATGGCCAGTTTCTTGCCGGCAATGCTCTTAAAGATGCCGGTAGCCACGGGGGTCTTGATCTCCACGTCCTCCATGGGCAGGTCGCGGGTCGCCTCGTAGCACATAAGGGTGGCGATCTCAGAGACAACCTCGCGGAAATCCTTCACACCGGTGCATTCATCGCGCAGGATGCTCACCTTGTGCTGAAGCAGCGGGTGGTCCAGAATGTGTACCTTATCCATCTTTTCCATCATGTTTGATCCCCTTTGTCTTTTTTCTTCTCCAGCCGTTCCCGCTCCGCCTGGGACAGGCGGTGGTAGACCGGCACAAGGCCCCCGGCGTCGGTCAGTTCGCCCCGCCGGGCCTGCTCCAGCGCCGCCCGGGCCACACCCCACGCGGTCTGGTGACGGAGGTGAGGCGGAGCAAGCCGCGCCGGAATGCCCAGCTCTTGCAGATAATTATAGCATAAGGCCGCGCCGTCTCCAACTATAATTTGTGTGTTTTTTGTTCCCTTCAGCTCCTCCGCCAGCTCCGCCAGGCCGATGGCCCGGTCGGGCGTCAGACGGCGGGGGGCGCCGCGGTCCCCCTCGAAACGGGCGTTGTAGACCTGGCCCCGCCGGGCGTCCATAGCGGCGCAGAGCGCGCCGTCTATATGGGCAACAGTCCAGGCCATGGCCTCCAAAGTGGAGACTCCGGCGCAGGGCTTATCCCCCGGCCAGGCGAGGCCCTTGGCTGCCGCCACGCCGATGCGCAGACCCGTGAAGGAGCCCGGCCCCGCCGCCACGGCGATCAGGTCCACATCCTTCAAGGTCAGGCCGCAATTCTTCAGAAGGTCCTCGCACATGGGCATGAGGGTACGGGAATGGGTCAGGCCGCTATTTTGAAAGGACTGGGCAATCAGCTCCTCATCCTCGCACAGAGCGACTGAGCAGGCCACGGCGGAGGACTCCAGCGCCAATATCTTCATAGCTGAGGCCCCCCCTCAATGGTGATGACGCGGCTATCCTCTCCCCCGTTTCGGCTAATATCCACCTGGATGCAGCCATCCTCCAGCGCGTCGGAGACGATCTCGCTCCACTCCACGGCGCAGACGCCGCCCCTGCGCAGGTAGTCCTCCCAGCCGATTTCAAAGAGCTCCTCCGAGGAACCAAGCCGGTACATATCAAAGTGGAAGAGGGGCAGACGCCCCCCCTCATATTCGTTGACGATCGTAAAGGTGGGGCTGGTCACCCGCTCCGTAATGCCCAGCCCACGGGCCAGGCCGCGGGCGAAGGCTGTCTTTCCCGCCCCCAGATCGCCTGTAAAGGCCACCACCGCGCCGGGAGTCAGCTGCTCTGCCAGCCGCGCGCCCAGCGCCTCGGTCTCCTCCACTGTATTTGAGCAATAGTCCATAGAACACCTCGCCGCCTTCTTTACGCGGTATGATACCATGAGCACACGCGAATGGTACCATGGGTCATGCTTTAAAAAAATATAATAGCCGCTTTGCGGCTATTATAACATATCTCTTAAGCCTGCGCAAAAAATGTTTACGACCCGTGAGAAAGATGGTAAAATACATTGAAACAGGCAAGAAAGGGGGCGGCATATGTCCTGGCTGACTGATTCCCTGCGGGAGTTTGCCCGCAAGGGCGATATTTTACTATTGAGCCTGTGTACCGCCGCGTCCCTCTTCGGGCTTGTGCTCGTCTACAGCGCGACCCGGTACATCGGCGGATACCGGAACGTCATTGTCCAGTCAGCGGCCATCGTGCTGGGTATTTTGGTCTATATCCTCCTCTCCGCCGTGGATATCGAGCTCATTACCGAGCGCTCCTGGGGCCTTCTCATGGCGTTCAATGTGATCTTTGTGCTCCTCACCCGGACTCCGCTGGGCAGGGAGGTCAACGGAAACCGGAGCTGGGTCCGTATCCCCGGATTCCCTGTCGACCTTCAGCCTGCTGAGATTGTCAAGCTCACCTTTGTGCTGCTGCTGGCCTGGCAGTGCGTCAAGCTCCAGGAGCGGGGCATTTCCCGCCCCACTTCCGTCTTTCAGATCGCCGGACACACCCTCTTCATGTGCGGCTTGATCGCGGTGGCCTCCGGGGACTTCGGCATGGCGCTGACCTACATCCTCATTTTTATCATCGTCGCATGGACCGCCGGGGTGAAAAAGCGCTGGTTTTTGCTGGCACTGGTCGTGGGCGTGGTGGTTATCATACTGATCTGGCCCCATATCCACGACGACTACCGGATGCGCCGGTTCACCGTCGTCATCGACCACCTCACCGGCAATCAGGAGACCCTCTACGAGCAGACCATGGATGCCGGCTGGCAGCAGACACGCAGCATCCTGGCCATCGGGAGCGGCGGGCTCACCGGCAGCGGCTACCTCCAGGGCGTCCAGACCCAGAGTGCCTATAAGTCCTCCCTTCCCGCCCGCGAGACCGACGAGATCTTCGCTGTCTGCGGCGAGGAGTTTGGCCTGGTGGGCTGCGTGCTGCTGCTGCTCCTGCTCACCGCCGTCATTCTGCGCTGCGTCTGGGTGGCGCGGCGGGCCAGGAGCCTGCAGTCCGCGCTGATCGCCATGGGCTTTGCCGGGATGCTCCTATCCCAGATCGCCGTCAATGTGAGTATGTGCCTCTACATCTTCCCCGTGGTGGGGCTCACGCTCCCCTTCATCAGTTCCGGCGGGTCCTCTATTGTCACCATGTTCGCGGCCATGGGGGTGGTCTCCAGTATCAAAATGCGCTCGCTCCCAAGCTGGATCAGCGACCGCAGCAAGCTTTGACCTCATTTCCGGGGCGGCAAATTTGCCGCCCCGGTTTTTTATTCCTTGGGAATAATCTCTCTTAGCCGGTAAAGAATATGATTACGCTCCATTTTCACGATCTATCCAACTAAGGAGGTCATTCTCTTGAAACAACCCGCCGCTTTGCGCCGCATCCTACCTCTGCTCGTTATCACCGCACTCTGTATGTCCCTGGCCGTCCCCGTCTCCGCCCTCTTTGGACTTGGGGGAAACGAGAGCGACCCCACCGTGGCCGCCTTCTCCAAGAATGGCCTTGCCAACTCCCCCATCACCTTCTCCGCCGACGACTTTGTGGTAAACGGAAAGGCCACTTTAGACAGCGTGGTCGTCACCACCCTGCCTGACCCCGGTGCCGGTATGCTGGTGATGGGCGGCAGCCCCATCGCCGCGGGGGACACCATCGCCATGAGCGCCATCTCAGGCCTGCGCTTTCAGCCCCTGGCAGCCCCTGTCGTGGCGGTCACCGCCTTCAGTTTCACTCCTCTCTTCTCTGACGGCACCGTAGGCGACGCTGTGAGCGTAAGCGTCTACCTGCTCTCCGCCAAAAATGAGCCCCCCATCGCGGAAAACCTGAACTTCAGCACCTATAAGAACGTCGCCATCACCGAGCGCTTTGCCGCTACCGATCCCGAGGGCGACCTTCTCACCTTCCAGCTCATCCAGAAACCCGCCCGCGGCGCGGTGACTATGCCCACCGACGGCTCCGACCGGTTTGTCTATACCCCTTATGAAAACAAGACCGGCAAGGATACCTTCACCTACGTGGCGGTGGACGCCGTGGGCAACACCTCCGCGCCCGCCACTGTGAAGATTACCATTGAAAAGGCCAAAACCAAGGTCACCTATGCCGATATGGACGGCGTCCCCTCCTACAAGGCGGCCATCCGTATGGCGGAGGAGGGCATCTTCGTGGGCGAGACCATTGACGGCCAGTATTTCTTCCGGCCCAATACCCCGGTCACCCGCAGTGAATTCCTCGCCATGACCATGAAGGCCGCCGATATGAAGTCCTTGGCCGACGTGACCACCACCGGCTTTGCAGACGACGTGGTCATCCCAACCTGGGCCAAGGCCTATGCAGCTGCCGCCCTCAAGTCCGGCGTGGTGCTGGGTGCCGCCCAGTATGACGGGCAGATCGTCTTCAGTGCCGACGCGCCTATTACCCGCGCCGAGGCCTCGGTCATCCTCAACCGCGCCCTCCAAATCACCGACGTGACCGAGACCATGCTCTCCGACACAGAGGCCGCCCCCGTCTGGGCCGCTCAGGCCGCCGCTAATCTCCAGACCTGCGGCATTCTCCAGACAGGCAGCACCGGCACCCTCGGCTTGAGCGACCAGCTCACCCGCGGCGGCGCCGCCGAGATGGTCCTGGGCGCGCTGGAGGTCCTGGACAGCCGCGACAGCGGCGGGCTGTTCAACTGGTAAATTCCCCAAGTTTTTCTTCCCTTGTTTATGCAAAGTAAAACCACCTGCCACAGTTTCTCACTGTGGCAGGTGGTTTTTTATGTCGGAACCTTTGCAATAATATGCTTGAATTTCCCGCTGATGGGGTTGGTCTCCGGCTCCCCTTCAGACAAACGCACCTCGGCGCTCACACCGCTGCGCCGCAAATAGTCCTCCAGCGCCCCTTTCGCCTCTATAAAACGTTTTTGCTTGTCGTCCGCAGCCAGCCGCATCTCCAAAAGATTCTGTTCCAGCTGGATTAGCTGGAACCTCCTTATCCCGTGTATCTCCTTCAAGATGGCGTACAGGGAGAGCGGCGCAATTTTTACGCCATGCTCAAAGGTCAAAATATCGTCCGTCCGCCCTTCCAGGGTGAGCCACGGCCTCGGATTCCCGCAGGGACATGGCGCGTCGTGCACGACGACCCGGTCGGTGATCTCAAAGCGAATCAACGGGCAGATTCTGTTGGCGAGATTGGTGAGCAGCACCTTTGCCGACTGTGTGCCAACCGGAACCGGTTTATTGTTTTCATCCACCGCCTCAAGGATCACCCAGTCGTCATTGATATGGAAATGGCGCTCCTTACATTCGCAGGCCACCGTCCCGCCCTCCGTACAGGAGTAATTCGTCTGGACATAGCAGCCAAATGCGCGGGACAGCCTCTCCCTCACCTCCTCGCTCAGGTGTTCGCCGCCCGCCATTATGATGGCGGGGCGGATATGCAGGTTTTCCATCTCCTGCTCGGGCGCCAACAATTCCAAAGCGGTGGGATACGAGCCGATCATAGCGGGCTGAAAGTCATTTAGCAGGTCTACAATATCCTGCGTCCGTTTTCTCACATCGCAGGTCTTTAGCTTATGTCTCTTCCATGGCATTTTCCTCAAATTATACCTGACAGAGCCGCAGCCCAAATAAAATCCATTGTCCGCAAACAGCGCGACGGTCTTTCCACCCTGACGGATAAAGCGTTTCATATCCTGTTTCCTTGCAAAACTCCGCAGCACTCCGATGGCCGAGGACACATGGAATGCGGTATCGTCGTAGAGGATGATGCAGGGCGTTCCCGTTGAGCCGGAGGTTGTGTAGACCAGGTATTTGCCGTCCAGCTTTCTGCCCACGTTTGAAAGATCGGACATAAAAGCGTCGACCTTTTTCCTCGTAATGGCCCTGTCCGTCATCCACGCGTCGAAATGCTCCGTCATCTCCGCCTTGTTGGTGACGGGCAGGGTGTCCAGCGGCGTGTCCTCGTTCACCTCCTTGTATAGCGCTGAGAAATAGGGGCTGTTCTCCTTCGCGTAGGCAATGAGCTCCCTCAGGCGGCTCTGCTGCAATGCCATCCGCGCCGCGTCTGTCATTTTATCGGCCCGATGGGTTAGATACAGTGCCTTCCATAGTCCGGTCTGTTTCATCACGGTCCCCCCCTCTTATGTCTATTAAAAATGGGAAACGCCCGCTTGTCAATATAAAGAAATCAGATTCGCAGAAGTCCATGGCGGGCATGAAAAAAAGCGGTTCTTGGTGGGTCAGCTCCATGCGCGGCTGCGGGCCGGGACTATCTCCCTGCGGTACCTCTTGGCCCGCTATGCCGACAGGGTGAAACGCGTCCTCAGTGCCATCCGGGCGGTAAAGCCCGACTCCTCTCCCCCAGCCAAACACAAGGAGCCCGCCGCTCACGGAATGAGCGGCGGGCTCCTTGTTCCTTGTATGGCTTAAATCACACAGTACTCTCTCAGCAGCTTTTCGATGTCGGTACCCTCGGCCTTTCTGAGCATCTCCTTGAGCGCGAGCCTTTCCTTAAGCCCCAGGTCCATATCGGTGAGCTTTTTGCCATCTCTAAGCTCCACGGTGGCGTTGAGCAGGTCGCGCACGTCATAGACGCTGCCCCAGACCTCGGGCACGCCCCGGTCCACATCCAGGAGGGTATAGACCGCCTCCATGGCGGTGCGGATGGAGTACTCGGTGGTGAAGATGGTGTCCCGCTTGGTCTCGGCGAACTGGCCCAGGAAGGCGAAGTTCACGGCCCCCTCGGGCACCACGTCGGGCCGGTCCCCAAATGCGCGGGGCATGAAGAAGGCGGTGATGTAGGGCATCATCACAGGCACGGTATTGGCCGAGTGCTCCGCCATGTCCTCGATCTCGCGCTCAGGGACGCCCATGTGGTAGAGCCACTCCATACAGATCTCCTTGCCGGTGCAGTCGCGCATGGGCTTTTTTACATAGTCGCCGGGCTTGTCGGAGAAAAGGCCGTACACCCAGCAGACGAGCTGATCCTTGGGCTGATCCCGGAATTGGGGCTGGCGGTTGAGGGTCCAGCTCATGAGCCAGGAGGAGTCCTTAACCGTGACGATGCCACCGGTGACCACCTTGCCGGAGAAGGGGTCCCGCTTGCAAATCTTCTGGATATAGGGCGGGATGCGCCCATCCAGGGTGGTGACGGTGGCGCTCATCCAGCTGGACTGCTCAGGATCGCGGCAGAACTTGTCCGGGCGGCCGAAGGAGGAGTCTTGAGCGGCGATCTTCCGCCACATATCCCAGCCGCCGCCCTCCTTCAGCTCGGTGTTGAAGGCCGCGGGGGTGGTCTGACTGCCGATGGCGGAGTTCTCCACGCAGCCGCCGTTGGTCACAAAGACCAGGTCGTTCTCAGTGAGATCGATGGTCTCCTCCCTGCCGGAGCGCAGCACGTCGATGCGCCTGGCCTGCTTTTTGCCACCTGTCACGTCGAACGCCACATTTACGACCTTGACCCCGTAGTGGAACTGCACACCAAAGCCCTCCAGGTACTTGACCATGGGCAGTATCATGGACTCGTACTGGTTATAGCGGGTAAAGCGCAGTGCCTTGAAGTCGGGCAGGCCGCCGATGTGGTGGATGAAACGGCGGATATAGAGTTTCATCTCCAGGGCGCTGTGCCAGTTCTCAAAGGCGAACATAGTGCGCCAGTACATCCAGAAGTTTGAGGAGAGCACCTCGTCGTCGAACACGTCGGTGATGCGCTTGTCCTGGAGCTCCTCATCAGGGGTGAAGAAGAGTTTCATGATCTCCATGGCACCCCTGTCGGAGAGGGCAAATTTGTTGTCGGTGCGGGCGTCCTCCCCGCGGTTGACGGTGGCGCGGCAGAGGGAGTAGTTGGGGTCGGCCTTGTTGAGCCAGTAGTACTCGTCCAGGACGCTTTCCCCCTCGGTCTCGATGGAGGGGATGGAGCGGAACAGGTCCCACATACACTCGAAGTGGTTGTCCATCTCGCGGCCGCCGCGCATGACGTAGCCCACGTTCTCATATTTATAGCCGTCGCACGCGCCGCCGGGAATAGGCTCTTTCTCCAGGATGTGGACGTGCTCGCCCTTCATCTGTCCGTCCCGGACGAGGAAACAGGCGGCGGACAGGGCCGCCAGGCCGCTGCCCACAATATAGGCCGATTTTCTGTCCACGCCCTTCGGTTTCCCGGGGCGGGCAAAGGCTTCGTAGTTACCGCTGGAATAATACATGATGTGACCTCCTGTTTTATGGGGTTTCCCTTTGATGGTCACATCATAGCCCGGCGGCGGGGCTTTCACCATAAACAGAAAAGCCGCCGTGATAAGAATTTTATCACAGCGGCGAACCTGTAAAAATTTTTATCACTGGGGCGGCTTTGATGGGTCCCTATCCGTGCGGTACTTCTCCAGCATCCGGGCGACGTCCCCGTGGATGAGGATGGAGAGCCGGTCAATGATGCCCTGAGGGGCCTCCTTCATGCCGTTTCGAATCCACTCCAGCATGAGGCCCACGAAGGCGAATTTATAGAAGTTGGCGATAAACTCTTTGTCCTCCCGGCGCACGTCCATCCCGACGGCCTGCTCCTCCACCACGCCGATGAGCAGATCGTAGGTGAGCTTATAGAGGTAAATCTCCACCTGCTCCCGGCTTACCGAGTGGTAGACATTCTGGATGAAGGGCTTGTTGTCCAAAACGGCCTCGAATATCTGCAAAAAGCCCTGCTGCCAGGTGTCGTAGGTCTTCTTCCCGTCCAGCGCCTTCGCCGCGTCCTCCACGCAGGACCACTCCACCAGGTCGTAGATATCCTTGAAGTGGTAGTAGAAGGTCATGCGGTTCACGCCGCAGTCGTCGGTGATGTCGGTAATGGTGATCTTGTCCAGCGGTTTTTGGAGCAGCAGGTGCTTGAGCGACGCCTCCAGCGCCCGCTTGGTGGTCTGGGACATGGGTCTCCCCCGTTTCTGTCGCGGATTTTATGCTTATATGTACCCTACCATACCGCCCTTTATTTTTCAAACCTTTTATCTCCGCAGGCAGAAAAAAGAACGGCCCCGCCGAAGGCGGAGCCGTCCAAATGTATTCAGCAGGACCAGCCGAGCATTTTGCAGAGCGTGTTAAACAGATTGCCGCAGGAGCTGAGGTTACAAAAGTTAAAGCTGCACATATCTCCGACCTCCATAAAAAGATTGTCTCGCGAGGACAAAATGATTGTAACCGCTTTGTAACCTTTTTTCAATGGTAATGCTTTCCGGCAAAAACCACAGATATGCTCTGGTATTTTAAAATATTTTGTTTAAATTTTGCAACCTTATTTTACTTTTCCATCTGCCTCCGGCATATGGAAAAAGCCTGTAACCGGCATGGTTACAGGCTTTTCGTTTAGTGCGGGTTCGTTTCGGCGGGCCGTTACGCCGCCGTATAATACACCGCTCCGGTAGCAGTCGCCGCGTCAGTGAAGTCTGACTCGTTTGCTATTGTGAAGGAAGAGGCCCCAGCAGGCAGCGGATTGTCTCCGCCGGCTACCTCGAAACAGACCGTCTGAGAGGCGGCCCCCTCGGTAATAACGGCATAGAAATAAAGGGTCGTGCCAGATTTATAGGTGATCTCGCCCTGGGTCGTAAAAACGACGGTCAGAATTCCGGCCTCGCCATAATCGGTATCAAATGCAGTTCCGCTTACAATCGATACAGGAATATCCATCCTCTTGTCTCCCCTATTGTCATGACATGGAGGACGATCTTCATCGTCCTCAGTACAGTCTATTCGCCGCTGGAAAAAAGGTTCGGCGGAGGTACACTCCCCACACAGTCCAATAGAATAGGATGAGGTGAGCGATTTGAGCGTGCTTGATTTGAGCTGCAGTCAGTCCTTCAGCTTTGCCCCTCCGTGTTCCCTCCCCTGCAAAAACAGTGAGCGGGCGCTCCTCGGATGCGGATATCAGCTCTTTCTATATTTTGAAATCCCGTCCTGCGTCAGCCCTTGCAGCATAAAGAAAGCAAGGCTAGTCCTGTTCAAACTGCCGGACAGCGGCACAAGGTACTACCAGGACACCTCCCCGAACCCATTCTTTGCTTATCCGCTGCTTGATTTTTACAGCCCGTATGGCTGTCTGTACGCCCCGCCTTCCATAGACGGCGGGAGAGAAGTCATCTTTTACGATGACGCAAGCCGCTGCTGTACTGAGGCGGACGTGACCGACCTTGCAACGGCCTGGGCAGACGGCTCCATCGAAAATAAGGGGCTGATTTTAACCGCGGGCGAGGGCAGCAAGCTGATTACCTATGCCTCCGATCGACACGAGATCTGGGGAATGCGCCCGATGCTGCGTCTCGTATGCGGCAATAACCCAGAATGCCAACCGCTGAGTATGCGCGAGTGCGAGGTCGCGCTGCAGTTTTAGCCTGCTTTTGCAGCTGCCGCCCACATGAAAGGAACGTCCATTGGGCACCCTATGATCATGATTTCAAAGCAGCTTGGCAAAGGAGCGTACCATGGAAAAAGAAGACAAGACAAAAAATATCAAGTTTCAACCGGACCCCTCCAAGCGATTGATCAAGGACAAGGACGCTGCAAAGGGCAGATATCCCATTTCAAAAGAGCCGAATCACACCGACCGAGCATAATAAAAACCGGACAATGGATAAGGCGCCCCCTGGTGTAGCTCTATTTTCTACACCAGGGAACACCTTATCCATTGTCTCTTTTCTGCCGGGGCTATTCACAGGTAAGCCGGGACAGGCTTTTTTATTCGCCGTAGTAGACCTTCTGAAGGAGTGCTTTCATCTCCTCTGCGGAGGGTTTTCGGGGGTTGGAGGGCGTGGCCACGTCCTGAAGGGCCCGCTCCGTCAGGTGGTCCAGCTTGGAGAGGAAGTCCCCTTCGTCGGGGACTACCGCGCCCATAGCGTTGGGGATGTTCAGCCGCTCCCGCAGGGCCAGGATGCCGCTCAACAGGTCCCGCTCTCCCACCAGGGCGGCCAGGTCGTTGTACCGGGCCTTTACCTTGGCGTCCGCGCTGTTGTACCGGATGCCGTAGGGCAAAGCGATGGCGTTTGCCAGGCCGTGGGGGATGCCGTACTCCGCGCCGAAGGTGTGGGCGATGCCGTGGACAATGCCCAGTCCGCAGTTGGAGAAGGCGATACCGCCCATACAGGCGGCGGCCAGCATCTTTTCCCGGGCCTCAAGGTCGTCCCCCTGCTCATAGCACCGGGCAAGGTTTTGGTATCCATAGCGGAAGGAGGCCAGGGACATGGCGTCGGAGAAGGGGTTGGCGCCGGGCGTAACGTAGGATTCAATGGCGTGGGTGAGGGCGTCCATGCCGGAGGCGGAGGTGAGACTTCTGGGCATGGTGACGGTGAACACCGGGTCCAACACCGCCACATCGGGCACCAGGCGCCCGTTCATGCAGCGGATGGAGTACTTGCGTTTCTTCACCGTGTCCTTGATCAGCGCGGCGCGGGTGGCCTCGCTGCCGGTGCCTGCCGAGGTGGGGATGCAGGCAAGCCGCGCCTTGACCCGGAGGTTCTGAATTACATTGGGGGGCATTACGTCGCTTAGCTCTTTGTACTCAGGATTCTCATAAAAAACCCACATGGCCTTGGCAGCATCCATGGCGGAGCCGCCGCCGAAACCGATGACCCAGTCGGGCTCAAAGGCGGCCATGTCGGCCGCGCCCCGCAGGACGGAGTCAAAGCTGGGCTCGGGCTCCACGTCGGTGTAGCCCTTCCAAATGAACCCAGCCCGCTCCAGCACGTCGGTGACGGTTTTGAGCTGGCCCAGCTCCTGCTGAATGGTGCCGCTCATGACGATATAGGCCCGCTTGCGCTCGGCGGGCAGCTCGGCGAGCCGCTCCACCGCGCCCTGGCCGCAGTACATATGCCCGCAGCCGAGTTTGATCGCGTACATAGGACTACCTCCTAGTCGTAAATGATACAGTTTTTGATAACGGTGCCGGAGGCGTGCTCACGGATGGCCTCCTCCAGCCGCTCCAGCGGGTATTCGTGCTGAATAAAGTCCTCCGCCGAGATGACGCCCAGTTCCAAAAGCTCCAGGGCCGCGGCCACATGGCGGGGCGTGGTGTGGAAGACGCCCTTGATGGTGATCTGGGAGTAGTGGAGCAGCGTGGCATCCACATGGAGGACGCTGCCCCCCTTGGTGCCGCCGAAGAGGAGGACGAAACCGCCCTTGCGGGCCATCCGCACGCTGGTCTCCCAGACCTGGATGAGGCCCGTGGCCTCGATAACAATATCGGCGCCCCGCTCTCCCCCGGTGAGGGACCGGACGGCGGCGACGCTGTCCTCCACGCCCGTGAGGTTCAGGGTTTTCCACACGCCGAGGCGCCGCGCCGTCTCCAGGCGGCTCTCCACCATGTCGGTCACCAGCACCTTGGCCCCCCGGAGGACGGCGAGCCTTGCAAACATAAGGCCGATGGGGCCCGCGCCGTTTACCGCCACCGTGTCCCCCAGGGCAATGGGGCAGTTTTCAACGCCGTATACCGCGCAGGAGAAGGGCTCCATCAGAGAGGCGGTCTTGTGGGAGAGGCTGTCGGGGATATGGAACATGTTCTGGGCCACAATGGGAGCGGGAACCTTGACGTACTCGGCATAGGAGCCCCGGCAGAAGGTCAGGCTTTCGCACATGGAGGGCTGGTCATGCTTGCAGTAGTAGCAGTGACCGCAGGGGGCCGTGTTGTGGACCGCCACCCGGTCGCCCTCCTTGAAGTTGATGACGCCGGGACCTACCGCGGCCACCACGCCGGAGAACTCGTGCCCGTAGGGGTGGGGTGGCTTGAGCAGGGGGTAACCCCGCTTGAACGTCTTTACGTCGGTGCCGCAGGTGGTGGAGACCTTGTTCTTCACCAGTACCTCGCCGGGCCCGGGCTCGGGGATGGGCTGCTCCACAATGCGGATGTCCTCCACCTCATAGAGCATGGCCTGTTTCATGGTTTCGTTCATAGGCTCAGTACCCGACCGTGTCCTTGACCTCACCGGGCTTTTTGGCCTGGCCATAGCTCTGCATCCGCACGCGGACGTCGGCCATCTCCTCGCCGGTGAGAATGGCGGGAGTGCCCACGGCCATGGCGCGCCACTGCATTTCAGCCACGAACTCCATGTTCACGGCCAGGCCAAAGGCCTTGTCCATGCTGGGCCCGCAGGTGACGAGGCCGTGGTTGGCAAGCAGGAGGGCCTTGCTGTCCCCCATGGCCTTGCCCACGTTGGCGGCCAGCTCCGGGGTGCCGAAGGTGGCGTACTCAGCGCAGGGGACCTCATCCACACCAGCGCCCGAGATGACATAGTGGACGGCCTTGAGCGGCTGACGGAGGCAGGCGAAGGTGGTGCAGAAGGTGGAGTGGGTGTGGACTACGGCGCGGGCGTCGGCGCGGTGCTTGTAGACCGTGGCGTGGAGGTCATGTTCGCTGGAGGGCTTGCGGCTGCCCTCAATGATGTTGCCCTGGAGATCCATGACAACCACGTCCTCAGGGGCAGTCTCGAAATAACCCAGGCCGGAGGGGCCGATAGCCATGTAGCCGCTCTCGGGGTCGTAGCAGGAGAGGTTGCCGCTGGTGCCCTTGGAGAGGCCCTGGGCGCTCATTTTCTTGCCAAACTCGACGATCGCGATCCGTTCTTTTTCCATCAACATAGTAGTGCGCTCCTTTTTACTTTAAATTTTTCAGATTAACCACCATATCGCTCTTCCCGGTGGCCCAGTAGTCCAGAATGGTCTTGGCCAGGAGTAAGGGGGACTTGGGCAGGGCGTCCACCACGTTGCCTGCTGTGTGGGGGGTCATGGTGAGGTTATCCAGTGCGATGAGGGGATCGTCTGCGGGGATGGGCTCGTCCCAGAACACGTCCAGGGCCGCGCCGCCGATGCGCTTGTTCTGCAGGGCGTCGATAAGCGCGTCCCGGTCCAGCACGCCGGCGCGGGAGGTGTTGATCAGGTAGGCGGTGGGTTTCATCATGCCCAGCAGCTCCCTGCCGATGCTGTTCTTGGTCTCCGGCGTGAGGCGCATGTGTAGGGAGACGATGTCGGACGCGCGGAAGAGCTCCTCCTGGCTCACCAGCCTGACGGACAGGCCGATGGCGTCCAGCGCCTCCTGAGTGACATAGGGATCGTAGGCCAGCACCTCCTTCATGCCGATGCCGGCGGCCTTTTTCGCCACCAGCTTGCCAATGTGGCCCAGGCCCACCAGGCCCAGGGTCATCTCGCACATGGAGGTGGTGTAGCCGCTGTTCACATAGTCCTTGCGCCAGTTACCCTGCTTGATGGCAGCATGGGCCCGGGCAATGTTACGGGTCTCGGCGAACATGAGGCCGATGGCGAAGTCGGAGGTGCACTCGGCGTTGCGGATGCAGTGGATTACCGGGATGTTCCGCTCGGTGGCGTGGGGCACGTCCACGTGCTCCATGCCGCCCCGGCAGGTGCCGATGAGCGTCAGATTCTTCCCTGCGTCAATGAGGTCGGCGGGCACGGGGCAGAAGTGGGTAAGCAAAATGTCGGCGTCAGCCACCTCGGCATAGGCCTCGTCCGGCACCTTCTCGGCGGTGGGGCCATTCTTCTCCAGGTTCAGGCTCCGGCGCTGAAATTCTTTGCGGTCCTCGCAGGGCCAGAGAATGGCTTTTACGGTATGCTCCTTGTCTCCGGCCAGAGAATGGGCGGCCTCCTCCAGCAGGGCGCAGGGGACAACGATGTCCCCGATCACGACGATTTTCATGCTGTTTCCTCCATGGTTTGATCTAAAAATTTGGTATGAAAAGGGGCGCCCGCCCCGCCGGCGAGCGGACGGAACGGGCGCCCTTTCCAAGGCTGCATATTTTCGTTATGCGGCGGCGATTTCGCTGGGGTCCTTGAGAGGCTCGCAGCCGGCGCCCTTTTCAAGGTAGTTCCACACGGCGTACTTATTCTTTTTGAAGAGAACGAAGAGAACTACGTAGACGGCGATCACTGCGGCAATGATGATGGGGTTCATGGTCAGGAAGGCCATGGTAATGACGCCAGCGGTGCAGTTGGACATAATGAAACCGATGATGAGGGTGCCGCCCGCCAGAGCGGTGACAGCGGCGTCAAAGCCGGCCCCGGCGGCGACCTGGGTGAAGGTGGCCGCCCAGTAGGAGGCCATCATGATCTTAGCCACGAACACGATGCAGGCCATGACCCAGGACTTCACAATGTTGCCGCCCGAGAGGGAGACGGGCACCTCGACCATGTAGGGCAGGGAGGGGAGCACCATGACGGGGATGACGATGTTGCCCGGCATGATGAACGCCAGCAGTACGGCGAAGGGGATGACCAGCAGACCGGTGGTAAGGGTGGCGGTCTCGCCGTAGCCCAGGGCGTCGTTGACCGAGATGATGAACTCGCGGTCCTTGCCGAACTTGCTCTTCTTCAGCTTCTTACGGGAGTAGTCGGTGAGCGCGGTGAACCCGGAGGCGAAGAGGCCGGCAATCTTCGGGAAGATGGCCATAACGGCGGCGCAGGTGACGGCCACGTTGGCGACCTGGCCCCAGGCGGCGAGGGTGGCGAGATTTGTAACGTTGCCCACCACGCCCAGGATGATGCCGACGATGAGACCAATATACATGGGCTCGCCCAGGAAACCGATCCGCTTACGGATGGTGTCGGGGTCGGCCTTGATCTTGTCAAAGCCGAGCTTGCTCAGCAGGATGTTGAGCACCAGGTACATGGGCGCGTCGCCCATGTGGTGGGGCGCGGTCATGGCGCAGCCGGGGTAGCGGTAGTAGATGCTCCAGCGTTTCTGAACCACTTCTGCGATGAGCAAAGTGACCAGGTTGATGAACAGCATGAGGAAGAAGGCCATGAGAAGATTGTTCTTGAGCTGATAGAGCATGGAGCCCCAGACGATGATGGAGTAGTTGTTCCAAAGGTCCGAGGGCATGAAGATGTCGGTAATCTTCACCATCCAGATGATGATCTGGAAGATAAGGCCCACGCCGATGAACATCATGCCGATATCGGTGGAGTAGGCCACGCTGGCGACCGCCTGCCAGCCGATATCCAGTGCCGGGAGGTTGATGCCGGTGGCATCGACGATCTGCTGAACCAGCGGAGACAGTACCGCGCCAAACGCGCTGGTAATGAAGGCCATACCCTTCAGTCCGACGCCGATCAGGACGGCGGAGGCAAAGGCCTTCTTCACGGGGGTGCCAAAGATCAGGCAGATGACGAAGATGATAATGGGCACGGTGATATAGTTGCCGAATGTGTCAAAGAATACCTTCAGGGTCGAAAAGAATGCGTCCATTAGGTTTCTCTCCCTTCCTATCTCTCGTTCTAATTTGGGTCCCCTTTACAGCTTGAGCTTTCCCACTACGTCCAGCAGCTCCTCGATGAACTCCTCCTCATTGATGCCCACGAGGAATCCGGTGGCGTTGAGGACGGGGATGCCGTAGACGTCCTCAACAGGGCTGGTGTAGGCGATGAGGTCGTATCCGCCGGACTGGACCGCCAGCGCCACGCCGCCGGGGGCCACTTCGGTAGCCTCCAGGTCGTAGCCTTTTTCCTCCAGGACGTCGGTCAGTTTTGAGGAAAGCATAGCGGAGCTGACTGTCCCGGAGCCGCACACAGATAGGATCTTTACCGGTCTCATTTTGCTTACTCCTTTCTCTACCCAGTTTCTTCTTCATCCAAAGACGACAGGCAGTCGAGGATCTCCGCCCTGTCCTTTGAATCCTTGATGCGTCGGAGCAGCGCTCCGTCCTGGATGATCTTCATCATCTTTTTCAGCATCTGGATCTGCCGCTTGGAGTCCTGCACCACCAGGGGCATGACCAGCTCGCAGTCCAGAAGGGTTTCCTTCATGCCCATCATAGCGAACTTGACGGGGCGCTTGGGAATGATCACGCCCACCGCGGGGCGGTTCACCAGCTGGTTGTTGGTATGGGGAATCGCCAGGTTCATCTCTTTCCCGGGCAGGCCTGTGGGGTACTCCTGCTCCCGCTTGGCCACCGCGTCCCCATAGCCGGGCTTTACGTAGCCGTATTGCTCGAAGAGCCCTGCCATGAGGCGGATGCAGTCCTCGGCAGTCTCCACGTCGGCATCCATAATGACCAGCCGTTCGTCCAGTAAGGTTCCGATTGTCTTCACGCTCCCAACATCTTTGGCGGTCGGGGGCTTTTGGCTGCACCCCTTCGTATGTTCAGGATAGCATAGGTCTTTCAAGGAAAAAAGGCCAACTTCTTTCGCAAAAATTCACAGTGCAGCGTGCAAGAATAAGGACCCGGTTGTGTGTTTTGCACGATGCGCCCGCCTCAGCCGGTAAATGTGAGTACCAGAGCGAAGAGGGCCACCGCTGCCGCCAGCACCCGCACCACCATCGCGGTGCGACGGATGCCCAGGGCCTGATACCGCTCGTAGCGGACAAAGACCAGGGGGAAGACAGCCGTCAGCACCCCGATGCCCAGCATGGGAAGATACCGCCAGCGGGTGTCGGGCAGGAGGCCAAAGAGGAACAAATTAACTACCACCAGCGCGAAGAGGCCCAGGTAGAGCTTGGGGCGCCACTTCTCATCCCAGCGGATGAAGGCCTTTGCACGGTCAAAACAAGCCTCGCTGCAGCAGGGGAGCTCGTGGGGCGCCTTGGGGTTGATGATGTAGTCCCTGCGCTCGGTAGGGGCGGCGCAGTAGATGCATTTTTCAGCGGCCATTATAGTCCCTCCTTCTCGTACTGGGCCAGAATACGCTTTGCCTCCCCGATTTCACGCTGGCCCAAGACCTCTGCGGGCAGTGCCTTAAGCGTGGCAAACGGAGTGTTCTGGATGAAATGCTTTACCCGACCCACCTGGGCAGGGAGCATGGAGAACTCGTCCAGCCCCATGGCGAGGAGAAGGGGAAGAAGGCGCTCGTCCGAGGCCGCCTCGCCGCACATGCCAACGGGGATGTGGGCCCGGTGCCCGTTCTGGATGACGGTTTGGATGGCCCGTAGCACCGAGAGGTTGCAGGGGTCGTAGAGGTACTGCACCCGCTCATTCATCCGGTCGGTGGCGGTGGTGTACTGGATGAGATCGTTGGTGCCGATGGAGAAGAAGTCGGCCTCCTCCGCCAGCACGTCGGACAGAATTACGGCGGCGGGGGTCTCGATCATGATGCCCAGGGGCACATGGTCGGCGCAGGGGACGCCCTCGACCCTGAGCGAGGCCCTGGCCCGCGCCACGGCAGCCTTTGCGGCGCGCAATTCCTCCAGCGTGACGATCATGGGGAACATGATCTTGACATGGCCGTGGAGGGCGGCACGGAGAAGGGCCCGCAGCTGGGTCTTAAAGACCTCCTCCCTGTCAAGGCAGATGCGGATGGCCCGGTAGCCCAGGAATGGGTTTGCCTCCTTGGGGAGGTCCATATAGCCGAGCTGCTTGTCACCGCCGATGTCCAGGGTGCGGATAATGACCTCTTTTCCCGCGGCGGCCTCGGCCACGGTGCGGTAGGCCCGGTACTGGAGCTCCTCGGAGGGGTAGT
The DNA here is from genome assembly GCA_035562355.1 of Pseudoflavonifractor sp. GTDB lineage: Bacteria > Bacillota > Clostridia > Oscillospirales > Oscillospiraceae > Pseudoflavonifractor. The sequence goes on along the minus strand of DATMXU010000275.1, from coordinate 479 downwards.
CGTCTTGGTCCATGAAGAGAAACTCGGTGCGGAAGAGGCCGACGCCGTCGCACAGGTCGGCCCGGAAGCTCTTTAGGCTGTCGGTATCGCCGGAGTTGACGCAGACGGACACGGTGTGGCCGTCCGGAGTTACGGCGGGTTTGGCCGCCGCCTCACGCCAGCGGGCGCGGGCGGCCTCCTGCGCAGCGCCGGCGCGGGTGAACTCGGCCACCGCGGAGGCGTCCGGGTCCACAAGGGCGACTCCCTCGTCCCCGTTGAGGCAGATGTCCTGCCCTGAGCGGACGGCCTCCAGGATGCCCGCCGCGCCCACCACCGCGGGGATACCCAGCGTCTTTGCCAGGATGACGGCATGGGAGGTGACGCCCCCGCGCTCGGTGACGAAACCGCCCAAACGGGACTTATCAAGACGCACGGTGTCCTCCGGAGTCAGATCCTCAGCCACAAAAATGGCCGCCCCCTCCCCGCTGTCTGTGAGCGCC
>DATMXU010000274.1:0-3503 GCA_035562355.1 Pseudoflavonifractor sp. | reverse complement strand
ATATTACACGATTTTGAAAAAAACCCAATAGCCTGCCTTGCCATTTGTTGCATTTGATTGGCGTGACAGCAAGAGAGGAACAATGCGAGGCAATTTACAGCAAAAGGCACAAAAAACCCCGCCCGCCGCGCTATTTTTACCCTGCAGCGCGGCGGGCGGTGGGAGAGGAAAGCGGCCTATTTCCCCGTGTGCAGGGCGATGGTGATGCGGGCGACGACCCGCTCCCCCTCGCCTCTGGTGATGGTCAGCCCGCAGGGGGGGCCATAGAGGATGCGCAGCCGCTGGTTCACGTTGGAGATGCCCACGTTGCGGGAGGGCTCCCGCCCCGCGTCGTAGTCGGGGGAGAGGAGCCGCTCGATCTGGCGTTCGTCCTCGGGTGTGAGGCCGCCGTCGTTCTCGATGTCCAGCAGCAGGAATTCTCCGCTGCGCCGTCCCCGCAGGGTTATGTTGCCAAAACCGCCTGGCCCGATGCCGTGCTCCACCGCGTTTTCGATGACGGGCTGGAGGATGAGCCGGGGCACCATGCAGTCCATCAGCGCGTCGGGGAGATCCACGTTGACGCTGAGCCTCCGGCCGAACCGCTCCATGATGATGTGCAGGTAGGCCGTCACATAGGTCATCTCCTCGGCCAGGCGCACTTCGGGCCGCTTGTCGCGGTCCACGGCGGCGTCCAGCACGGTGGACAGGTCCTCGATCATCTTGGATACCTTGGCGTTGCCGTTCATCCGGGCCTCCCAGTTGATGATCTCCAGGGTGTTGTTGAGGAAATGAGGGTTGATGTGGGCCTGCAGGGCCTTGATCCGGGCGTCCCGCAGCGCCAGCTCCTCCTGGTAGAGCCGGTCGAACTGGTACTGGAGCTGGCCCGACATGTGGTTGAAGGAGTCGGTCAGGTACTGGAACTCCAGGCTGCCCGCCCGGTAGTCCATCTGGAAACCCAGCTTGCCCGCCTCGATTTCCCGTGCCCCCGCCATCATTACGTCGATGGGCTGGGAGATGCGCCGCCGGAAGAATCGGAACACCAGCAGCAGCAGAGGCAGCAGCAGCAGCAGCATGGCGAAAAGGAGCCATTTGTATCCCGAGAACTGGGAGAGGAGAGCCGTCACGTTTACCTGAGCCAGGGCCGACATGGTGTAGCCCTTCCCTGCCGTCACCTGGTAGATGGCGCTCTTGTCCCCGCCCCAGCTCAGGCCGGATTGGTCTGCCCTCAGGCCAAAGTCCTGGGGGGACGCCCCCTCCCCCTTTGCCGCTACCGGGAAGGCTCCGTTGAAGGTCACCGTCAGGTCGGAGCACCAGGCGTAGGCGGCCAGATCGCTGAAGTAGTAGTTCGGGTCGAGGGCCAGCACCAGCGTGCCGATGGTCTCATAGGAGGAGCTCTTGAGGTTGCGTACCAGGTAGAGCTCCTCCCCCAGGGGGAGAAAGCCCACGGCGGTGTCCAGCGTCCCGGCAAACTCCTTCACCGCCTGGTGGTCGCTCCGCCAGTAGCGGTTCACCTGCGCGTACCCCTCTCCCGCCGTCTCCGTGATGGTGGAGAGACCCCTTCGGTCCGGGTCGTCGGAAAACCAGAGGACCGTGAAACGAAACCGGCTGTCGTATCCGTACTGCCGGTTGAGGAAGGAGCGGCTGTTCCAGTAGAGGTCGGAGTAGGGCCCTCCGGCCCGGTAGCGGCGCCACGCGTCGGTGATGTCAGGGCTGTAGGTGGCGAGGCGGGAGGACTCCACCGCGCTGTCCAGCCTGTCTCCGCACATCCGCACCGTCACCTCAAACTGGTCGGACAGGTTTTGGGCGGTACGGATGCTCAGACTATCCGAGATATACCAGAACATGACGACCAGCACCAGCGCCACCGGCACCAGCCACGCCCCCAGCATCATCGCCGTCATCTGCCACCGCAGAGAGGAGGTCCGCCTGTTCTGTTTCATCTGGTAGCCTCCTCTTCATCGCGCCTCGCACGCCTTGCGGGCGGGCCGCTTTCCCGTCGACTCCGGGCAAAGCTCCCCTGCTCGGCGGCTCAACGTTTCTTTTTGTCACGTTTCGCACCCTCCGCGACGGCGTATAACTCCTCCGACTGCGCAAAAACGCGCCAGGGGCGCGGCCCCTTCTGCGTTTTCGCTCCGCTGTGTCATTATCCGCCTGCTCCCGGGTGCTCAACGCTTCTACTGTCACGTTTCACACGCCTCGCGGGCGGGGAGCTTTCCCTCCGACTCCGGGCAAAGCCGGTATCGCCTGCGACGATCCCTGGGCTTTGTCCGTCGCTCCGGTCCAAGCTCCCCTGCTCGGCGGCTCAACGCTTCTTTTTGTGGCGAGAGCAGGTGAGAATCGAACTCACCGGGACGGGTCCACCGTCCCCCGACGGTTTTGAAGACCGCGAGGCTCACCAGATACCCTTCTGCTCCCATATAAAAATGTTCCTGTTCTCTCCTCGCCTGCATGCGGGCGAGGCCGTGGCCGCCCGCCGTCCCCGGTCCCGCCCGCGGCGTCATTGCGATGTAGGGCGGGGGCCTGTCCCCCGCCGCGCGGGCGCGTTCCCCGAAGGGGGACCCTTGCAAAGAGTACCCATCGGAGGCGCCTCACCGCTCCCACTCTACCACGCCTCCCCGCCTTTTTCAATGCCCTGCCAAGATCCGGGTGTCGCCGCGCTTAACCGTGATTCCCGCCCGGTCAAACTGTTCCAGCAGTAGCAGCGCGTACTTTCTTGAGATCTCCAGCATATCCCGGTATCGGCCCAGGGAGACTGTCCCCTCCCGCTCCGCCAGGGTCCGCAAGACCTCCTCCGCCCGCCGGTAACAGACCCGGTGGACCCGGTACTCTCCTCCCAGCGGGATCAGCACCCCGTCGCGGAGGAGCTTTTTCATGACCTCCCCGCCCAGGCGCGCGTCCACGGTGCTGTTCTCCTCGGGCGTCAGCCCCGCGCGGCGGTAGTACACCTCGATCTGGTCCAGGACCTTCGCCAGCTCCGGAGTGTATTTGGGCCGGAAACCGGGCAGAGCGACCAAGCTCCCCCGGAGCCTTACGGACTGACTGGCAGATAGCTCCTCCAGCAGCCCAGAGTCCCCGCCGCACTGCTGCAGCAGTTCCCCCCGGTTCATGCCGCTGCGCAGGGGATAGCGGGCGTGATACTGTGCCAGCAGCGCCAGCGGGTCTGGTTTCTCCGCTCTCCGAACGACCGGGGCGAATGCCAGAAAGACACCGCCCCCCACGGTGGCGGCGGGGGAGAGGGAGCGCGCGACAAAGCGGTCCCCCTCCCGGGCGGCGATGGGCGCGGTGAACCGGAGGCGGGCGGTGCAGCACTCTCCGGGGAGGAGGACCTTGTGCCCGCGCAGGGTACAGCGGCACAGGAGCTCCCGGGTTCCGTGGTAGAGCCGTATCTGCACGCCGGTCTTCAGAGGCGCGGGCGCGTGGGGCAGGAGAGCAAAGGACACCTCCGCAAAATCGGTGAGAACCATAGAGCCGGACTGGGCCACGGTATCCCCCCGGCTTACCTCCTCCCGGCCCACCCCGCTTAG
>DATMXU010000273.1:0-10998 GCA_035562355.1 Pseudoflavonifractor sp. | reverse complement strand
CACTTGGACGCGCCTTACGGCGCGGCTCGCTCCCGCTCGCGGGCAAGCGCAAAGCCTATTCAGTATCTAACGTCTCCAAAATCTCCAGCGCCCGTCTGCTCAGCTCGGTGTTCTTGTTCCGCTTGCCCTTGACCTTATACCCCAGAGGCGGTATGATGCCAAAATTCACGTTCATGGGCTGGAAGTCACTGACGCTCTCGTTGCTGACATAGAGGGCCAGCGCGCCGATGGCGGTCTCCTGCGGGAAGTCCACGGGGGGCCTCCCCTCCAGCCGCCGGGCCAGCTCCACCGCCGCGAGGAGCCCGGAGGCGGTGGACTCCACATACCCCTCCACGCCGGTGACCTGCCCGGCGAAGGTAATACGTTCCCTTCCCTTCACCCGGTAGTAGCGGTCCAGGAGCCTGGGAGAGTCGAGATAGGTGTTGCGGTGCATGACGCCGTAGCGCACGAACTCGGCGTTTTTGAGGGCGGGAATCAAAGAGAAGACCCGCTTTTGCTCAGGCCACTTCAGATGGGTCTGGAACCCCACCAAATTGTAGATGCTTCCGTCGGCGTTATCCTTGCGCAGCTGCACCACGGCGTAGGGCTCTCGCCCCGTTTGGGGGTCCCTGAGACCCCGGGGCTTGAGGGGCCCGTACCGCAGGGTGTCGCGGCCCCGGCGGGCCATGACCTCCACCGGCATGCAGCCCTCGAAGACCTGCTTGTCCTCAAAGCCGTGGACCTCGGCCTCCTCGGCGGCGCAGAGCTCGGTCCAGAACGCGTCGTACTCCTCCCCGCTCATGGAGCAGTTGACATAATCCGGTGTGCCCTTGTCGTACCGGGAGGCAAACCAGGCGTGGTCCATGTCCACGCTCTCGAAGGTGACCAGAGGCGCGGCGGCATCGTAGAAGTTGAGGTAATTGCTCTCGGGGAAGAGTGCGCGGATGTCCTCGATGAGGACGTCCGCGGTCAGGGGGCCGGTGGCGACGACGACCTGTCCCTCCTCAGGGATGTGTTCCACCTCCCCCTCCACCACCGTGATGAGGGGGTGGTTTCTGATCTTTTCAGTAACGGCCCGGGCAAAGGCGTGGCGGTCCACCGCCAGCGCGCCCCCGGCCTCCACCTTATGCGCGTCGGCGCAGGCGAGGATAAGCGAGCCCAGGCGGCGCAGCTCCTCCTTCAAAAGGCCTACCGCGTTCTCCAGCTGGTCGGACCGCAGGGAGTTGGAGCACACCAGCTCCCCAAACCACTCGGTGTGGTGGGCGGGGGTCATCTTGGCGGGTTTCATCTCATGGAGGACGACGGGGATGCCCCTCCCCGCCAGCTGCCACGCGGCCTCGCTCCCCGCAAGGCCCGCGCCGATGACTGTGACGGTTTCCATCTATTCCTCCGCGGCGGCCTTTTTTGCCGCCGGTTTCTTGGCCGCCGTGGTCTTCTTGGCGGCGGGCTTTTTGGCCGCCGCCTTCTTGGCCGGGGCCTTTGCCGCGGCGGGCTTGGCGGCCGCGGTCTTCTTGGCCGGGGCGACCTTCTTGGCGGCGGGTTTCTTCTCCTCGGCCTTTGCCGTCTCGTCCCCCGCCGTCTTTTTCTTATAGCCCCGCTGGTCCTCGGGGAGGAAGTTGGGGCAGCTCTCGTTGATGCAGAAAGGCTTTTTAAAGCCCTTGCCCGACTTCTTGAACAGGGTATGACCGCACTCGGGGCAGTTGTCCTTCACCGGCACGTCCCAGGTCATGAAGTCGCACTTCTTGCTCTCGTCCTTGTTGGTGCTGTTCTCGCAGCCATAGTAGGCGTAGCCCTTCTTGGAGGTCTTCTTCAGGATCCTGCCGCCGCACTTGGGGCATTTGCCCGGCATCTCTACCACGATGGGCTGGGTGTGGGGGCACTCGGGCCAGCCGGGACAGGCCAGGAACCGCCCGAACCGCCCCGACTTGACCACCAGCATCCTGCCGCAGAGCGGGCAGGGCACGTCGGATACCTCGTCGGGCACCTTGATGCGCTCCCCGTCCAGCTCAGCCTCTGCCTTCTTCAACTCGCGCTCAAAGCCATCGTAGAACTGGTCCATCAGTTTTCCCCAGGGGAGCTTACCGTCCTCCACCTGGTCGAGCTGCTCTTCCATCTGGGCAGTGAAGGCGGGGTCCACGATGTCGGAGAATTTCTCCTTCATCAGCCCCGTCACCACCTCGCCCAGCGGGGTGGGGCGCAGGTGCTTGCCCTCCTTCACCACATACTCCCGGTCCATGATGGTGGAGATGGTGGGCGCGTAGGTGGACGGCCGGCCGACCCCCTTCTCCTCCAGGGCCTTGATGAGGCTGGCCTCGGAGTATCGGGCAGGCGGCTGTGTAAAGTGCTGCTCCTTGTCGATCTTGTTAAGGGTGAGATCCTCCCCCTCCCTCAGATCGGGCAGGGGGGACTGGAGCTCCTCCTCGTCCTCGTCCTTCCCCTCCACATAGACGGCGGTGTAGCCCGAGAACTTGAGGCTGGAGTGGTTGGCCCGGAAGATATACCCCGCGCTCTCCACGTCGATGGTGACGCTGTCGTACACGGCGGAGGACATCTGACAGGCCAGAAAGCGGCTCCAGATCAGCTTGTAGAGCCGGTACTGCTCGGCCGTCAGGTCCTTGCGGATCTCATCCGGGGTGAGGCGCACGTCGGAGGGGCGGATGGCCTCGTGGGCGTCCTGGGCCCCGCTCTTGGTCTTGTACTCCCTGGGCTTTCCGGGGTGATACTCCTTCCCGTAGCGGCCCTCAATGAAGTCCTTGGCTGCGGCGGTGGCCTCGTCGGAGAGGCGGAGGGAGTCGGTTCTCATATAGGTGATGAGGCCCACGGTGCCCTCCCCCGCCAGGTCTACGCCCTCGTAGAGCTGCTGGGCGATGGACATGGTGCGCCGGGGGGTCATGTTCAGCTTGCGGGAGGCCTCCTGCTGGAGGGTGGAGGTGGTAAAGGGGGGCGCGGGGTTGCGCTGTTTCTCCTGCCGTTTCACACCCTGGACCGAGAAGGCCGCGCCCGATACCGCCGCGATCACGGCGGCGACCTCGGCCTCGCTTTTGAGCTCCTGCTTTTTCTCCGCCCCGTAGAAGGCGGCCTTAAACCGGCCCAGATTGGGGGCGATGCGGTCCAGCGTCACGTCCAGAGACCAGTACTCCTGGGGATCAAAGGAGCGGATCTCCTCCTCCCGTTCCACCACCAGCCGGGTGGCGACGGACTGGACCCGCCCCGCCGAGAGGCCCCGGCGGATCTTCTTCCACAGGAAGGGGGAGAGCTGGTAGCCCACCAGCCGGTCCAGCACCCGCCGGGCCTGCTGGGCGTCCACCAGGTCCATGTCGATGGACCTGGGGTTGGCGATGGCCTCAGAGACCACCTTCTTGGTGATCTCGTTGAACGTTACCCGGTAGGTCTTGTCATCGGGGATTTTCAAAAGCTCCTTCAGATGCCAGGAGATGGCCTCCCCCTCGCGGTCGGGGTCGGTGGCGAGGAATACCCGCTCGCTCCCCTTCGCGGCCTTGCGCAGGTCGGCGATCACGTCCTCCTTCCCCTTGATGGGCTGGTAGTCGATGGAGAACCCCTTCTCCACATCCACCCCCAGCTTGCTCTTGGGCAGGTCGCGCACATGGCCCATGGAGGCCTTCACCTCATAGCCGGGTCCTAAATACTTGGTGATGGTCTTGGCCTTGGCGGGGGATTCCACAATCACTAAATTCGATTTTGCCACATTATACCTCCGTAGGGGGAAATTTCTCAAAACAGGCATCCGATGGGCGCCCGCTATTCGTCTCGTATCAGGATGGCCGCCTCAAACCGTTTGCCGGGCCGCTCCACCGCCGCGCCACTGACCTGCAGCATGGTGAGGGCCGAGAGGACCCGCCGGGCCGGTATCTGGGTGCGCTCCACCAGGTCGTCGGCCTGGAGGGCTTTCTCGCCCAGGGCCAACAGGATATCCCGCTCGTCGTCGGTGAACCGCTCACGGCATTCCTTTAGGGTAATATATGCCCTGTCCGGCGCTTTGTCAACAGTTTCCAGTTCTTGTCCGGCGGAGGCGGGGGGTGTTTCGCGCCCGACGCTCCGGCTCTCCCGGCGGGCGAACTCGGTCATGGCGGGGTCGGGCTCCACCGCCAGGCGCTCCTCCTCCTCGGCATCGTCCAGGGCCCTCTTCCGCTCCAGGCGGCCGGGGTAGCGGCCCTCAAATTCCACCAGGATGTCCCAGGCGGACATGACCAACTTTGCCTCGCCCCGCTGGATGAGCAGGTTGGGCCCATAGCTCATGGGGGCGTCGGCCCCGCCGGGCACGGCGAAGGTCTCCCGCCCCTGAGACAGGGCTTCCCGCAGCGTGATGAGCGCGCCGCTGCCCGCCGCGCCCTCCACGATGACCGCCCCGGCGCACAGGCCGCTCAAAATCCGGTTACGGACCGGGAAGTGCCAGCCCGCCGCCTCGGTGCCGGGAGGATACTCGGAGATGAGGGCGCCCGCGGCGGCCACATCCCGGTAGAGCCAGCGGTTCTCCCTGGGGTAGACCACGTCGATGCCCCCGCCCAGGACCGATACCGCGCGCCCGCCGCCCTGGAGGGCGCCCTTGATGGCGGCGGCGTCCAGCCCCTCGGCGATGCCGGAGACCACCAGCGCCCCGGCACGCCCGAGCTCCAGCCCCAGCTTGCCCGCCATACGCCTGCCGTATTCCGACGGGCGGCGGGTGCCCACCACGGCGACGGCCACCTCCTCGTCAAAGTGGAACAGCTTTCCCTTGACGTAGAGGACCACGGGCGGCTCGTCGATGTTGAAGAGCCGCTCGGGGTACTCGGCGTCCTGGAGCGTGAGGATGCGGACGCCCAGCCGGTCACAGTCGGCCAGGATACGCTCGGAGGCGTCCAGGCCCTTGTCCCGCAGCGCGGCCTTCCCCTGGGGCGCGAGAGGCAGCAGCTCGTACTCGCCGGGATCGGCAAAGTAGGCCGCCTCCGGCGTGCCGAACCGCCCCAGCACCGCGAAGGCATCCCGCGCGGAGAGCCCCCGCCGCGTGGTGAGCCAGAGCCAGTATTTGAGGGTTGCCATGGGGACACCTCCGTTTTGTTCAAATGAGAAACCGCCCTGGGACGGGGCGAACCACAACGCCGCATTTGCGGCGTCACAAGCGTTTTGCGCAGCAAAACCTTGATGCCGGGGGCAATTTACTTGCCCCGCGCAGATGAAATAGGAGGGGTCCCCATGCGGCCCCCGCCGCATGGGGTGACCCAGAGCCAGTATTTAAGGGTAGCCATGGGGACACCTCCGTTTTGTTCAAGTGAGAAACCGCCCTGGGACGGGGGCGAACCACAACGCCGCATTTGCGGCGTCACAAGCGTTTTGCGCAGCAAAACCTTGATGCCGGGGCAATTTACTTGCTCCGGGCAGATGAAATAAGAGGGGTCCCCATGCGGCCCCCGCCGCATGGGGCGAGCCAGAGCCAGTATTTGAGGGTTGCCATAACAAGGTCACCCCTTTCACGAAACAATGTGCCCTCACCGGTACATCTCCCACAAAATAACGCTGGCCGCCACGGCGGCGTTCAGGGACTCGCACCGTTCCCGCATGGGGATCTTCACGGTGGATGCACAGGCGGCCAAAACCCGGGCGGACACGCCCCGCCCCTCGCTGCCGATGACGGCCGCAGCGCGGTTCCAGTTCACCGCGCGCACATCGGCGGTGTCCGCCCCCAGGGCGGCGGCCCGAAGGGGGATGGACGCGGCACTAAGCCGTGCGGAGAGGCCCTCCAGCTCGATCTCCCAGACCGGGAGGCGGAAACAGGCCCCCATCGTGGCCCGGACGGTCTTGGGCCCATACGGGTCGGCGCAGCTGGGGAGGAGGAAGAGCCCGTCGGCCCCGAAGGCGTCGGCGGTACGCCAGACCGTGCCCACATTGCCCGGGTCCTGCATACCGTCCAGCACCAGGTAGCGGCTGCCGGGCAGGGCCTCGGGGGCGACAAGGGAGGGCGCTTTACAGACAGCCAGCACCCCCTGGGGGCTCTCAACGGTGGAGAGAGTCTTCAGCAGGTCTGCAGGCACTGTGACGGTCCGGTCCGCCAGGGGCGGGGTGAAGGGCAGAACCGCCCCCTCGGCAAAAACCAGGGTATCCACAAGGCCGTTCCATTTGGCGCACTCCTCCAGGAGCTTGACCCCTTCGAGAAGGAAAAGCCCCTGGGCGCGGCGGTAGGCCCGGTCGGTCCCCAATCTGCGGATATGGGCGGCCAGAGGATTCTGGCGGCTGGTGATGTGCTCCATGGCCTACAGGTCCTGAAGGCGGTTGATGTCGTCGTTGCGGCCCAGGGTGACCACGGTATCCCTGGACTCCAGCACGTAGTCGCCGCCGGGAGCCACCAAGAGCTCGCCCCCCGCGGCCTTGCGGATGGCGATGATGTTGACGTGGAATTTTGCCCGGACGTCCAGCTCCCGGATGGTCTTGTTCTGCCAGCTCTTGGGCGCGCTCAGCTCCACGATACCGAAATCGTCGGACAGCTCGATAAAATTGATCACATTGGAGTTGGAGAGGCTCTGGGCCAGTTTGACTCCCATCTCGTGTTCGGGGAACACCACCTTGTCGGCCCCGATCTTCTCCAGCACTTTGCGGTGGACATGGCTCTGGGCTTTGCAGATAACCTTCTTGAGCCCCATATCCTTCAGGTTGAGGGTGATGAGGGCGCTGTTGCCCACGTCGACCCCTACAGCGACGATGGCACAGTCGTAATTGCGCACGCCCAGGGCCCGGAGCACGGCGGGGTCCCGCGCATCGCCGGTGACGGCATGGGTCACATGGTCGGCCACGGCCAGCACATTCTCCTCGATGGAGTCGATGGCCAGCACCTCATGGCCCAGCTCGCAGAGTTCAGTAGCGACGGCGGAGCCAAACCGGCCCAGCCCGATGACAACGAACGTTTTCATAAATCATATCCCCCTATGCTCTCGGCAATACAGCCGGAGCTACTGTCGCGCCTTTTGGCGTGTACAAGCGTTTTGCCCCAGGCAAAACCTTGATGCCGGGCGGATTTATTCCGCTCGAGCAGATAAAATCACGGGGCCCCCATAGCGCGCGCGGCGTGCTATGGGGCTGCGACGGCGGAGCCAAAGCGGCCCAGACCGATGACAACGAATGTTTTCATACATCAAGGCATCTCCTTCTATTTCAGCCGATGAGCACTTCCAGGTTGGGGTACTTGATCTTCGCGTTCTGACGGGAGCGGGCGAGGAGGGCCACCGAGAAGGTAAACACGCCCACCCGGCCCACATACATCAGGGAGATCAAAATCAACATGGAGGGTGTGGACAAAAACGGGGTGATACCCACGCTGTTGCCAACGGTGGCCAGACCCGACGCCGTCTCAAAGGCGGCGCTCAGATAGGGTACCCCCTCGATGAGGGAGATCAGCATGGCACCCACCAGGAACAGGGCGACCATCATGAGCGCCAGTGTCATGGCACTGAGTACCTTGTGATAGGAGATGGTGCGGCGCCGGAAGGTGACCTCCTCCCTGCCCTTCAGTCCGGCCTGCAGCCCCAGGAGCAGGGTGGCGGCCGTCACCGTCTTCATGCCTCCGGCACAGGAGCCGGAGGAGCCGCCGATGAGCATGAGCATACAGCTCATCACCAGGGAGCTCTCCCGCAGGGCCCCCTGGTTCAGAGAGGCAAAGCCCGCCGTGCGGAGGGTGATAGACTGGAAGAAGGAGTTAAGGATTTTCTGCCAGATGGGCATGCCTCCCAAAGTGCCGGGATTGCCGTACTCCACCGCAAAGAAGAAGAGGGCGCCGCCCACGATGAGGGAGGCGGTGATGGTAAGGACCATCTTACTGTATAGGGAAAGGTCCTTCCAGCCCTTGGCCCGAAGAAAATCCTCCCAGACATAAAAACCCAGACCGCCGATGACGATGAGGGCCATGATGGTGCAGAGGATCAGGGGGTCGTGATTATACCCCTCCAGGCTGGTGAAGGGACCATACTTACCGCCCGTCAGGTCAAATCCCGCGTTGCAGAAGGCTGAGACGGCGTGGAACACGCTCCTCCAGATCCCACTCGCCAGACCGAATTCCGGGATAAAGCGGATGGACAGGAGGGCGGCTCCGATCCCCTCGATGAGGAAGGTACCGTACAGCGCGTGGCGCACCACCCGGACCACGCCGTCCATATCGCTGAGGTTGAAGGTAGAGGCCATGATGAGCCGTTCAGACAGGCCGATGCGCCGGTGGAGGAGGAGGGAAACCAGAGCGATGACCGTCATAAAGCCCAGGCCGCCCATCTGGATGAGTGTAATGATGACCGCCTGGCCGAAAAAGGACCAGTGGAGCCAGGTATCCACCCGGACGAGACCGGTGACGCAGGTAGCCGAGGTGGCGGTGAAGAGGCTGTCCATAAAGTTGGTGAACTCCCCCGCCCGGGAGGAGATGGGCAGCGTGAGGAGAAACGCTCCGATGAGAATAATGGCCGCAAATCCTCCCGCAAGGATGCGGGTGGCGTTCATGCTCTTTCTGCGGATGAGCAGGTCACGCATGAGGTGACCCAGTGCCTTGCCCACAGTAAACCCTCCAAATTTCTATAGTGATTTAACAAGGAGACGCAGAAAAGCATACCGGCCAAATCCTCAGCCGGTATGCTATCCTTCTATGAGAGGGGTTTCATGGTCGGGATTTGCATAGCCGCCGCTTTATACCACTTTATCCTGCTTCGTCCGCCGCCAAAAGGCCCCATTCTACTGGGTTTTTGAAACTGGTCATAGTTCATAGCGGTTCGTCCTTCTCCGTGTTTGCTGCGGCAAAAGTTGTAGAAAAATTGTAGTAAGCTGTAGCAGTTTCCAGATCGTATATTGATGAGAGACACCCCAAAAAGAAAATCTTCCCTCATCCCTACCCCTGAAAAAGCACATATCGGACTTCCGAACAGTTAGCCTATGGTTTTTCAGAAATGAGTATATCATACGCTGGTGAAAGGTTCAAGTCAACGATTTTTTGCTACTCCCTTGATTTATACATTATATATAAAGGAGGCCTTATGTTGGACCAACTATAAACTAAGCAGGCCGCGGACTATCCACGCCGCCGGATTTACCGGCAGTTTATTCAAGGGCTGATATATGACCGGAACATTCGTGTAAGCGGAGACTCCGGTCTTTTTATTTTACCGTATGTTCCAGTTATGCGAACTTTCGCACCTCATATCCTTCTCTCCCTTGGCGGGGCATGGTTATCAAAACACAAGGTATGTGTTTCATCCGAGGGCTCCCCCAGCCGGGAGAATTTTACAAGGAGGGCTAAATGATGAAGAAAAAGAACGAAATGATCGATATTACCGAAAATCCGCTCTACCATGACACTTGGAAACTGCTGAAAAAGTACCGTGATGTGGTATGGAGCCTGGAGCTTTCCGTCCAGCAGGTTCGCAGTACGTTTGAAATTGAGTATGGCAGCTCCATTGAGGAGTTTCTAGATTCCATCTACCTCGCCGGTGCCGAGTTATCCGGTTCTGACATTGAACATCATGCCAAATGCATTGAGCGCAGCCATCAGATGCTGAAATTACTGGATACCGCCATTGATCTGCTTCGGAACAAGCATAAAAACGGTGAATCTTATTATTGGTTTCTGTACTACTCTTTCCTCTCGCCCCAGCAGCTGCGGAATGTGGAGGAAATCATTGAAAAGCTGCGCCCGCATATCCAGGACATCTCTTTTCGCACCTATTACCGCAGGCGGCGGGAAGCCATAGACGCACTAAGTTCTGTGTTATGGGGCTATACTTCAAGGATAGTATAGATATTTTGGAGCAGTTTTTTCACAAAACAGCACTTAATAATGTTTAGCTTTTCTCAAGTCCTCTTCTCTCATTTACAATCGCACTGTGAATGCCAACGTCCAGACCAACGTCCAGACGGGCGTTATGTGTATCGCACTCACGCTTGAACAGGAACAAAAATTTTTAGAGTTTATAAAAGGAAGTACCACTTATCAACATTGGCTCCCCATTTTTGTTACACTTCTCGGTACCGGTATGAGGGTATCCGAATGTATAGGCCTTACCTGGAGCGATGTGGATTTTGAAACAAACACGCTATCTGTCAACCATAGTCTGATTTATCGGGTTATTGATGGACATGCCGGTTTTCATATCTCTACTCCCAAAACAAAAAACAGCACTCGTGTCATTCCTTTGATTCCGAAAGTTGCGGAAGTTCTTCATTCCTTATGTGAAGAAAGCGGCGACGGCTTTACCGGTTCTGACCTTTCTTTAGGTGGATATCATGGATTTGTTTTTCGTAACCGTTTCGATTCTTTTGTGGAAGCACGTACAATCAATCAAGCAATTAACCGAATTTGCAAAGAAATCAATTTACTAGAAACCGAGCAAGCAAAAATCGCGAAACGAACACCTCGGTTGCTGCCGCATTTCAGTGTTCACAATCTTCGGCATACGTTTTGTACAAGATTATGTGAAACCACCACAGATATAGCCGTCATTCAGCAAATCATGGGACATGCGGATATTGCAACAACCTTTGAACAATATAATCATGTTTCTCAGGAGCATATCAAAGATCTCATGGGGAAACTAAGCAGCGGCCTATCCCTAATGTAAAGTTTGTTCCTACAACGTAGCAGCCAGTCAAAGCAGGTACTATGTGGAACTCTGTGCTTAGTAAGTTACGTCGAGTAGTTTCATTGGCATCTCTCGATCCACCAATTACGAAGATTGATCCAGGCGTCAAGCCGCTGGTCAGGGCCTTTCTAAGCATTTCCCTCCGTCGGCTGGAGCCTTCCTACTCCACCTAGTAGTGGGGAAATGTATTAAAAAGACAAAGGATAACAAAAAAACCGCAATGGATCAGTAGGAGGAGGATTACCCGATTCGGCGCTGCAATTTGTGGATGTCTGAGATGTCTGAGGGGGAGTACTGGTTGCTGCTAGCCAGGAACGAGGGCCCCAGCCCTCAATCACTGCCCAGAATCTGAAATAGATTTTTTGGGGGGACAAAATATCACACAGATACTGATAAAGGGGCCTGTGCAACTGAAGTGTTT
>DATMXU010000272.1:0-6250 GCA_035562355.1 Pseudoflavonifractor sp. | reverse complement strand
ATTGACGCTTGCATCTTTTCAAAAATTATGGTATGATACAGACACAATCGAAGAAAGGAGGTACTATGCAGTATGTTTTTGAAGGACATCCATAGCGCGGATGTCGACGACCTGATTTTTGGCAGTGACAGTTCCATTGTTATCAGCGACCGATAAAGCCGTGCAGCAGAGAGTACCACACCGTAAGGGTGTGGCTTTTTTGTTTTATGATAGAAATAGAAAGGTACGCTCTCCCGGCCTGCCGGTACGGCAGGCCAAAAAGCTGGTGTTGCAGCATATGCTGCAACACCAGCTTTTTGATTGTCCGGACTATCTGTTTTTGATCTCGCGGTAGCTGTCGCAGGCGGTGGCGGTGCTGTTGGGCGGGAAGAACTCGTCAACCGGGAATTTGACCTGACGGAAGATCTCGCAGGGGTCGTCATCCGAGTCGCTGCCGGTGCACTCCTTGTCGGGCACGTAGTAGTCGTAGGCGGGGATGAGGAGCTGGGTGTCCCGCTCCAGGCGGATGATGGAGAATTGGCCCAAAGTGACATAGGCCCGCTTGCCCTCCCCGCCGAAGCACAGATCGTTGCCGAAATAGCCGCAGATGCAGGGCGGGATGTCGGCCAGGTCGCAGTCGCAGACCTGGCACTCGCAGACGTCCACCAGTTTCATGCCCAGCACAATGGGGTCCACGGCCTCCACCACGGCGATGGGCAGGTTCTCGCACATGACGGACTGGCCCTCCACACCGTCGGCGCAGGAAGTGGAGGAGAAACTCTTGGCGCCTCCCTCGCTGCCAAAGAGAATGACGCGCTTATCGAACACGCACAGCCCGGTGACCTCCACGGGACGGGCCGCACCCACAAAGGCGTCTGCGGTCACGCGGTAGAAATAGCGGACATCTACCGTATAGAAACCGCGGTTGAAGCTGATGGGCTGCACATCGATGTACACGCTGATAAGCTCCGCCTTGCCGGCCTTGAGACAGAGAGCCCGATCAACCACAGGCTTGGAGCTTAGGGTGGGGTAAAAACGCAAATCCTCAATACAATCCTTGTCTTTGCAGGAGTCAAAGATCTTTCTCGTGTGTATACGCACGGCCTCGCGGATGCTGGCGCCTTCCTGCACAGGGCCGGGCATGACCTTTTCAGGCATTGCAATACCTCCCTAAAGAGTGATTTTTAAAAGGTTGGTTGCCTTCCATACCATTCTATGAAATGCGGGCTGTTTGGTGCTTACGGCCAATTAGGGAAGTTTTATGTAAATTGACAGTTGTAAAGCAGAACCCCTTGCTGTATAATGTCGGTATCAATTTGGAACATATGCTGGGAGGGACGTGCCGTGGAGCTGCTGGACAAGCTGAAGAGATTGATTTTGGGCGGGGACGACGGCGGTGAGGAAACCGCGGATGCCGAGGGCGGCGCGGACCTCTCCGCGCTCGAGCCTTGCGCGGGCAAGGTCATGCTGGTAAAGCCCGACCTCTATGCCAACGTAGGCCAGGTGACCGACTACCTGTGCGCGGGGTATCTGGTGCTGCTGGACCTCTCGTCCGTGGCGCCCGAGGGCGCGCGGCGCATCGTGGACTTTTTGAGCGGCGCTGCGTACAGCCGGGACGGCCTCATGCTGCAGGTCTCCTCCAAGGCCTACCTCCTCGCCCCCGCCACCATAGACGTGAGCGACGGGAGCCGCCCGCGCGCCGAGGAGGACCCCTGGTCCTACGACGCGGCCTTCAATTTCTGACCATCTGTGTATATGATATTCAAACAAGCCCGTCCCTGCTTTGCAGGGACGGGCTTGTTGTGTAATGTAAGAATACTTTACGGTAATATCTCCACGCCCTGGTCGGTGGGGATGATATTCACATAGGTCTTGCCCCGGCCGAAGACGATGGGGTTGCCGTCCAGGTCAGTGTAATGGAACTGCCCGCTGGGGGCGGCCTTGGTCCAGAGGAGGTCGATGAGCTTGCCCCCGCAGGCGAAGTACCCGGTGCCGCCACTGGAGAGGTCGATGGTGACGTGGCCGTAGGTGTCCCCGGTGTAGCCCCGGCGGGCCTTGAGTACCACCACGTTGGTGACGCCCACCTGCTCTCCGGTGTTGCCGTCTATGTATGGCTCGCCGTACTCCTCCACCAGGTAGAGCTTACGCTCCGGGTCGTAGGTGAAGACGCCGGTCTTGTAGTTGGAGTACGCCGCCTTCACGGTACCCGCGTCCACGCCGCCGGCCGGGGTACCGTCGTCGGCGAAGGCCATCTCGTAGGTCCAGCCCTCCTTGTGCTCATGGCGGATGTCCAGGGTGGGCAGTACCTTTTCCATCATGGCTCCGGTGGTCACAACGCTGTGGACGGTGCCGTTGTTCTTCTTCCGGGCTGGGTCCCGCCACATGAGGCCCCCCTCCACCTTTGTGCTCATATAGGGGCCGCGCACCCCGTCCAGAGAGGTGACGCCCCACTCCTTGATCTTCCCGTAGGCATCCTCCACCCCGGCCACGTCGCTGCCGCCGGCGTGGATGAAGATGGCGTCGTGCCCCAGAGCCAGCTCAAGATAGTAGCTCCTGGCGGAGCGGATGGAGCCCACCATGTCGATGCCCTTGACGGACTGGTACACCCCCATCATGCGGGTGATGCCCCCCTCCTCCAGGCACTCGTAGATGATGTCGGCCTGGCTCTGTCCCTGCTGGGGCAGGGCCTGTTTCAGGTTGTTGAGCATAATGGCCACCGGGCGGGCATTGACCGTTTCTTTCTCCCTCTCCATGGGCAGGCCGGTCAGGGGGTTTAGAGGTCCGGAGGCCTCCGGACCGGGCTCCGCGCTGGGAGTAAGAGTCGGCACAGCGCTCATACTGGGGGTAGGCGTCGGGGTCGGCGGGGGAGACGGCTCCCCCTGTTTGCCACAGGATACAAGGAGCAGGAGCAGCGCCAGGCACAGGCAGAGCAGCCGCGGTTTCTTCATAAGCCGAGCCTCCGATTTGGAAGAATTTCCTCTATCATACGCCCCGGGGGAATCCCCTGTCAAGGACAGCCGCGCGGAGCGCCCGCCCTGCCGCGTCAGATCCACTCACCCCAGCGCCTGACGTAGGTCCGCTTGATCAGCTGGCTCGCCACGCAGTAGCCCAGGCACAGGAGCAGGAGCCAGGGGAGAAAGAGGAGCGGCATCTGGGCCAGGTCCAAATGGCGGGAAAAGCCCGTAAAGCCAATGACCAGCACCACCGCGCCGACGAGGCCGGTGGACAGGGCCAGGGCGGGGGCCGCATGGCTCTGGAAGAAGGGCAGCTTTTCGGTGCGGATCATGTGCACCACCAGGATCTGGGACAGGGTGCCGAAGATAAAGCAGCCGCACTGGAATAGGGCGGCGTTGGCGCCTGAGTTCGCCCCCATCGCCCACCAGAGGATCGCGTAGAGGGCGATGTCGAAGAGGGAGCTGAGGGGCCCCATGACCATCATGAACCGCCGGATGCTCCCGGCGTCCCACCTGTGGGCGGACTTGATGTAGGAGGGGTCCATCCGGTCGAACGGGATGCCGATCTGGGCAAAATCGCACAGCAGGTTCTGGATCAGGATGTGCACCGGCAGCAGCGGCAGGAACGGCAAAAAGATGCTGGCTACCATGAGGGAGATCATATTGCCGAAGTTGCCGCTGGCCGCCATCTTGATATATTTAATGATGTTGCCAAAGGTCCGGCGGCCCTCCACCACGCCCTGCTCCAGGACCATCAGGTCCTTCTTCAGCAGGATGATGTCGGCGGTCTCCTTGGCGATGTCCACGGCGGAGTCCACGCTGATGCCAACGTCGGCCTGGCGCATGGCGGGCGCGTCGTTGATACCGTCCCCCATGTAGCCCACGGTGTGGCCATTCTTTTGGAACGCCGCCACCACCCGCGACTTTTGGGCCGGGGAGAGCTTGGAGAAGAGGCGGCAGGTCTCCACGGCATCGCGCAGGGCGTCGTCGTCCATCCTCTCCACGTCCCGGCCGGTGAGGCAGTGGGACAGGTCGACCCCCACCCGCCGGCAGACCTTGAGGGCCACGCCTTCGCTGTCCCCGGTGAGGACGGCCACCTGCACGCCGTGCTCGGCTAGGGCGGTGATGGCCGCCGCTGCGCTCTCCTTGGGCGGGTCCAGGAACCCGATAAACCCCAGCAGGACCAGCTCCCGCTCGTCCTCGGCGCTGAAGTGGTCCCGACCGGGCAGCTCATTGCGCTGGGCCACGGCGATCATCCGCAGGCCGCCCCGGTTGTGCTCCTCGTAGACGGCCATGGCCTCTCCCTTCAGCTCGTCGGTGAGGGGCTCTATTTTACCGTTGAATTCGGCCCATGTGCAGGCCGAGAAGATCTCCTCCACCGCGCCCTTGGTGATGAGCTGGCGCTTGCCCGAGGGGTCCTCCAGGATGACGCTCATGCGCCGCCGGGTGAAGTCGAAGGGGATCTCGTCCACCCGGGCATAGGTCTCCTTCATGCCCTCCAGGCCGTTCTCATGGGCCCGGTTGATGATGGCCAGGTCGATCAGGTTCTTCAGCCCCGTCTGAAAGTAGCTGTTGAGGTAGGCGTGGCGCAGAATGCGGGAGTTGTCGTTCCCGTGGAGGTCCATGTACCGCTCCAGGACCACCCGGTCCTCGGTGAGGGTGCCTGTCTTGTCGGTGCACAGAACGTCCATCTCCCCAAAGGTCTGGATGGCGGAGGGGGTCTTGACGATGGTCTGGTGCTTTGCCATGGACACGGCGCCCTTTGCCAGCGTGGACGACATGATCATGGGCAGCATCTCGGGGGTGAGCCCCACCGCCACCGAGATGGCGAAGAGGAAGGCGCTCATCCAATCCCCCTTCGTGACGCCGTTCACCAAAAAGATGACGGGCACCATCACCAGCATGAACCGAATAAGCAGGCGGCTCACCGAGTCCACGCCCCGCTCAAAGCTGTTTTTGGCCCGGTCGCCCGTGAGGCTCTGGGCCATGGAGCCGAAATAGGTGTCGTTCCCCGTGGTGAGGAGGAGGACCCGGGCGCTGCCGCTGACCATGTTGGAGCCCATAAAACCGATGTTGGCGAGGTCTGTGACAGCCTCCGCCTCGCCCTGAGGGGGCTGGGCAAACTTCTCCACGGGGTTTGACTCCCCCGTGAGGGCGGCCTGGGCCAGAAAGGCGTCCTTGGCGGCGAGGAACCGCACGTCGCCGGGGACGATGTCTCCCGCAGAGAGGAGCACCACGTCGCCGGGGACCAGCACGTCGATGCTCACCGAGACGGCCTTGCCGTCCCGGAGCACGTCGGCTTGGTTGGAGATCATCCTGGACAGCCGGGCCGCCGCGCCGTTGGAGCGCTCCCCTTGGAAAAAGGAGATGCCCGCCGAGAGCAGGACGAGGCCCAGGACGATGCCCGCCGTGACGAAGTCCTTATGCGCGGAGAAGACCACGTCGGTGAAAAAGGTGATGACTGCGATGAGCAACAGCACCAGATTGAAGGGGTTTGCCACCGCCTCCATCAGGCGGTAGAGCGTGCCGTGGGTCTGGCCCGAGGTGATGGTGTTGGGGCCGAATTCCTCCAGCCGCTCCTCCGCGGCTTGGGCGGTCAATCCGCCGGGACCGCTCTCCAGGCGGGCGAACAGCGCCTCCTCCCGGAGCATGGCAAGCTCCCGCAGGGAGGCTTCGCAGCCCCTCCTGCGGGCCTGGGTCTTTACGTTGTCTTTCTTCATTTGTCTTCCTTCCTTTCGCTGTAATTGCAGCAGAAAGGACGGACCCCTTGCGTCAGGCGCGGGAAATGGCGCAGCGCAATGGTGACCCTGGGTCGCCGTCGCCCTGCTCGTATCCGGCCCAACTTCGGCCGTCCCCGCTACTTCGGTCTGCCATTGCGTGTCACCTCCCTTTTTTATTATTTTAGCACAGTTTACCCGCCCAGCCAAGTCTTACGCGTTTTCCCCGCGAAAAAAATATGCCGGGCAAAATTTCGCCTTGCCAATTGAAGGAAGGTATGCTATACTATCGAAGTCGCACCAAGACGCAGGTATAGTTCAGTGGCAGAACGTCAGCTTCCCAAGCTGAATATGAGGGTTCGATTCCCTTTACCTGCTCCATTAGAAATCCTTAGAGCCGTAACGGTTCTAGGGATTTTTACTTGCCGTTTCAATCCGGGTGTTGGGCTTAAATAACCTCGAAAACGGTATTTTTCGGAGGCGGGGCAGGTTAGAATAAAGGTGGATTTGCCGTCCAAGCCAGGGGCTATGTTTTTATATATTTAATTTTGCCGTAACATCTTTTGCTTTTTTACTTAACACCTCTTGGGTATCATAATA
>DATMXU010000271.1:0-4732 GCA_035562355.1 Pseudoflavonifractor sp. | reverse complement strand
TGCATTGGGCAAGGTCCGCCCCTGCCGAGCGCGGGCAGCGGGCACGGGAACGAAAACACGGGGCCGGAGGGCCGCGTCCCGCCGAAGAAAGTAGAGGGCATTCAAATTATGGAGAAGAAACCAACCGTAGGAATCGTCGGTCTGGGCGTCTACCTGCCAGAAAACAGGATGACTGCCAGGGAGATCTCCCAGGCCACCGACGGCCACTGGTCGGAGGACGCCGTCATCAGCAAGCTGGGCATCGTGGAAAAGCGCGTCCCCTCCGACGACCCAAGCGACGGCACCCAGGAGATGGGGGCTCTGGCCGCCCTGGACTGTCTGAAGAACACCGGCGCGGACCCCCTGGAGATCGATGCGATCCTCTGCTTTGGCGAGGAGTGGAAGGAGTACCCCCTCACCACCTCGGCCTGTTACATCCAAAACCGAATCGGCGCGTGGAACGCTTGGGGCATCGACGTGCAGAACCGCTGCTGCACCGCCGTGGCCGCCATGAAGATGGCTAAGGATATGCTCATCGCCGACGATGAGTGCGATACGGTGCTGGTCTGCGGCGGCTACCGCAACTGTGATCTGATCGACTTCACCGACAATAACGTCTCCTTCATGTTCAACCTGGCGGCGGGGGGCGGCGCCATCCTGCTGAAGAAAAACTACCGCAAAAACCTCCTTCTCGGCACCCATCTGATGAGCGACGGCTCCATCGTCTGGACGGCGGGCGGCGCCATAGGCGGCATCGCTAACCCCGTCACCGCAGACAGCTACGGAGAGCTCAACAAGCTCCGGCTGATGGACGCGGCCAAGATGAAGACCCTCCTCAACGAGAAGTCCACGTCCAACTGGATGAACTGCATCGACCAGGCCCTGCACAAGTCGGGCTTTGAGCGCTCCGATATCGACTATCTGGATACCCTGCACGTCAAGCGCTCCGGCCACCTGGGCATGCTCAAGGACCTGGGGCTCACCGAGGGCCAGAGCATCTACCTCGAAAACTACGGCCATGTGGGCCAGGTGGACCAGATTCTCTCTCTCAAGCTGGCCCTGGAGCAGGGCAAGGTGAAGGACGGCGACGTCGTCGTCATGATCGCCGCCGGCATCGGCTACACCTGGGCGGCCAATGTCATTCAATGGGGGGACGCCAAGTGACGACCTTTCTCCAACTGCTGCTGCGGAGTCTTGAGACCGGCAGTATCTACGCGCTGGCCTCCCTGGGCATCATCCTCATCTTCCGCACCAGCAACATCACCCACTTCGCCCAGGGCTCCATGGGTATGTTCAACACCTTTGTGGTCACGATGCTGGTCGCCAGAGCGGGCCTCCCCCTGTGGGCGGCCGTCCTGGGCGGCATGGTCAGCGCCATCGCCTCCGGTTTTCTGGTGGACTTTTTCATCATCCGCCGGGCCAAGAAGGTCTCCCCGGTGGCGAAACAGATCATCACCCTGGGCCTCATCATGATCTTCGTGGGCGTGGCCCCCATGCTCTTCGGCGTGGACCCGCTGAGCCTGCCCAGGTTCATCCCCAGCGGCGAGGTGGGCGTCTTCGGCGCCTCCATCTCCTACAACGGCCTTTTCAACATCACCCTGGGCGTGGTGCTGATGCTCATCCTCTTCTACGTGCTGCAGAGGACCAAGATGGGCCTCGCCATCCGCACCACCGCCTCCAACGAGCCGGTGGCCCGGCTGATGGGGGTCCCCACCCGGAACGTGACCCTCTTCGCCTGGGCGGCGGCCGCCTGTCTGGGGTGTCTGGCCGGGGTGATGATCGCCCCCGCCACCTCGGTTACCGTAAACCTGATGGACTCGGTCCAGGTCAACGCCCTCATCGCCTGCGTGCTGGGCGGGTTCCAGACCTTCTACGGGCCCGTGCTGGGCGCGTACATCATCGGCATTGGCAAGAACATGCTGGTCTACTACGGAAACTCGGTCTGGGGCGAGCAGATGCTCTACCTGCTGGTGCTGGTCTTTATCGTCTTCCGTCCCCAGGGGCTGGTCGGCAAAAAATTCGTCAAGAAAGTATAAGGAGGCGGCGCCATGGAAACCCAACTCACCGACACCCACGCCGCGCCCGCCGGGCAGAGCCTCGTTATGCGGCTGTATAAGAATCCCTATCTCCGCTTTCTCTTCTTCGGCATGGTGCTCTGCCTGCTGCCGGTACTAGCCAAAGCCGGGGTTATCAAGAGCTCCTATGTGGTGAACTTCGGCGGCATGCTCATCTACGCCATCGTTGCCCTGGGCCTGAACTTGCTGCTGGGCTACTCGGGCCTCATCTCCCTGGGCACCGCGGGCTTTATGGGCCTGGGGGCCTATGTGGCGGGCTACCTCACCAGCGCCATGGACGTCCCCTTCCTGGCGGCCGTCCTCATCGCCGTGGCCGCCGCCACCCTCATCGGCATTCTGGTGGGCCTGGTCTCCCTGCGCATCGCCGGGCTGTACCTCGCCATCGCCACCCTCTGTGTCTCTGAGATCCTCCGCAAGACCTTTGAGGAGTTCGACGAGTTTACCGGCGGTTTCTCCGGCCTCACCGCCAAGTACCCCGCATTCCTCGGCGTGAGTCTCAGCCGTGAGGCCACCTACGTCCTCCTGGTGGCGGCCCTGGTGCTGGTGATGATGCTGACCTACAACCTGGTCAACGGCCAGATGGGCCGGGCCCTCCACGCCATGCGGGGCAGCGAGGTGGCCGCCCAGGCCATGGGCGTGCATCTGCTCAAGTACCGTTTGGTGGTCTTCGCCCTGGCGACGGCCTATGCCGCGCTGGGCGGCGCGCTGTACATACACTTCATCAAGTTCTCCTACCCCTCGGTCTGGATCCTCACCATGTCCCTGAACATCCTGGCGGTAGTGGTCATCGGGGGCCTGAGGTCCATCTACGGCACCGTCATCGGCGCGTTCATCGTCTTCGTGGTGCCCGACCTCATCCTCAAGCAGATTCCGGTGCTGGGTCAGATGAACGGTCTGCCCTACATTTTCAACGGCATCCTCATCATCCTCATCATCATGTTCTACCCCGGCGGCGTAGTCCATCTGCGGCGCGACGTCCTCCGGTTCTTCCGCAAGCTCACCGGGAAAGGGGGCGAGCGCAATGGCTGAGGACCACCCCGTCACTCTCGCCCCCGGCCAGGTGCTCAACGTCTCGGGCCTGTCCATCCATTTTGGCGGCCTCAAGGCGGTAGACGATCTCTCCTTCCACGTCAACGACCGGGAGATCTTCGGTCTCATCGGCCCCAACGGCGCGGGCAAGACCACCGTCTTCAACTGCATCACCCAGTTCTACACCCCTAACCAGGGCCAGGTGCTCTTCCGCAACAAGAACGATCAGGTTTTGGACCTGGTGGGCCAGCCGGTCCACCGCATCATCCGCCACGGTCTGGTGCGCACCTTCCAGAACGTGGAGGTCATCAAGGAGCTCTCCCTCATCGACAACGTCCTGATCGGCTCCCACATCGACTTCAAGGCCACCATCTTTGAGCAGGCCCTCAAGCTCCCCCGGGCCCGCCGGGAGGAGCGGGACATGCGCCGCAAGGCTGAGGAGATTCTGGATTTCATGGGCATCGGCGCGCTGAAGGATCAGCTCGCCGGCGGCCAGCCCTATGGCGTGCTCAAGAAGGTGGAGATGGCCCGCACCCTCATGTGCGGTCCCAAGCTCATCATTCTGGACGAGCCCGCCGCCGGTCTCAACGACTCCGAGACCACCGAGCTGGCTCAGACCATCCACTCCATCCGGGACAAATACCACTGCACCATCCTCCTGGTGGAGCATGACATGCGCCTCGTCATGACCATCTGTGACCGCATCTGCGCCATCTCCTTCGGAAAATTCCTGGCCTGCGGCACCCCTGAGGAGATCCAGAAGGATAAGCTGGTGCAAGAGGCCTATCTGGGCGAGGAGGAGTGAGCGAGATGAAGACAACTGCTCTATCCATCCGCGGGCTGAAGGTGCGCTATGGCGCGGTGGAGGCCGTCAAGGGCATCGATATCGACGTATACGAGGGCTCCGTGGTGGCCCTGCTGGGGGCCAACGGCGCCGGGAAGACCTCCACCCTGCGCACCATCTCGGGTCTCACCAGCGCCGCGGGCGGTTCCGTCCAGCTCTATGGCAGGGACATCACCCACCTGGACCCCGAGAAGATTGCCCAGCTGGGCGTGGCCCAGTCCCCCGAGGGGCGGCAGATCTTCGGCGACCTGACCGTGGAGGAAAACCTGAAGATCGGCGCCTTCACCATCAAGGACAGGAAGGTCATCCAGGCCGGGTTCGAGCGGTGCTACCGCTACTTCCCCCGTCTGGCCGAGCGCAAGCGCCAGATGGCCTATACCCTCTCGGGCGGCGAGCTGCAGATGCTGGCTATCGCCCGGGCCCTCATGTCCAGCCCCAAGATCCTTTTGCTGGACGAACCCTCTCTGGGTCTCGCCCCCCTGGTGGTGCGGGATATCTTCAAGATCATCCGCGAGATCAAGGAGGAGGGCACCACGGTGGTCATCGTGGAGCAAAACGCCCTCCAGACCTTGAAGATCGCAGACTTCGGCTACGTGCTCGAGGTGGGCGAGATCAGCATGTCCGGCGAGGCCGACGTGCTCATCCGCGACCCCAAGCTGGTAGAGGCCTACCTGGGCGGCAGCTGAGCCCCCATCTACTCCGTGGTATCTGTGGAACTCCACATTCAAAAATAATTTTTAGGAGGAACCGAAATGAAAAAGCTGATGACCCTGCTCCTGGCGGCGTCCCTCACGCTCTCCCTGGC
>DATMXU010000270.1:0-3118 GCA_035562355.1 Pseudoflavonifractor sp. | reverse complement strand
CATCGCACACGTTGCGCACGTCGTCAGCCCTGGCTTTCATGTAGGGGTCCTCCATGGCGGCGAATTTGCGGCAAACCCTGTCCCGCTCCTGGGCCACCGCCCAGCCCGCGTCTACCGCCTCCTCCCGCACAAGTTTAAGGGGCTTTTTAAAGAAGAGGCCGTCCCCGGCAATGTCGGCGTAGGCCTTCATAATGTCGGAGGCCTCCTGCCCTGCGCTCGCCAGGGCCTTCTCCCCCAGCTCCCGCAGCTCCCCGGCGTAGGCGGCGCGCAGG
Source organism: Pseudoflavonifractor sp. (assembly GCA_035562355.1). Classification (GTDB taxonomy): domain Bacteria; phylum Bacillota; class Clostridia; order Oscillospirales; family Oscillospiraceae; genus Pseudoflavonifractor. The sequence continues at coordinate 2,846 of DATMXU010000270.1, read as the reverse complement.
GTCTCAAAACGCGCGACCTCGGTCTCCGGGTCGGCCACGGGCCTCCGCTCCGGCCGGGGGCTCCGCCTGGTGAGCACCACGGCCTTGTGCAGGGCCCTGCCCTTGGCCCCCGGCAATCCTCTGATCTCTTTCATTGGCCGGTCATCCTTTCGTCGCTAAATAGCTCCAGCACACCATCTACGTGATTGGGCGTGCCGAAGTACTGGTAAATCTCCTGCAGCATATTCCAGTGGGTGTAGCGATCCACGGTGGAGAGGCAGAGGACGATCTTCGCTCTCCGCCCATCCCGGCAGGAGACTCCGGACCGGGACAGGACGATGCGGGCATCCAGCCGCCCGTCCACCTCGCCCTGCATGGGGCAGTGGACCAGCACCACGTCCGGGTGAATGCGGTACATCTGCACCTTCTTGTGGTGGAGGAGATTGCGCATCTTCGCCACGAGGCGCCCGTCGCCCCCCTGCCGAAGGCTGGCCGCGCCCTGCAGCACCGCGTCGTTCCAGGAGGTGCCCGCGGGGAGGGACACCACGTTTTCACGCCGCACCTTCTCAAGGAAGGTCTCGGAGGTGCGCTCTCCCATCCCGCCGCCCTCGCGCTGCTCAAAGTAGCGGAAGAGGTCGAAGTAGAGCTTTTCAGCCTGGAGACTGCCCTCGATGTCAGCCTCCGCAAGGCGGATGATATCCCGGATCAGGGTGTCGTGCCGGGCAACGGTGCGGTTATCGCGCAGAATGTCCAAAATCCTGCGCTGGTCGCGCTCGGTGAGGATGGGGCCTGTGTTCACCATTCTCTCACACTGTAAAAGCCTGTCCAGGGGCACCAGAGAGACGATGAGGGCGTAGTCCTCCAGCTCCCACTTGCGCAGGCGGTCCGCCGTGATAACACTGTACCGGAACGCCATGCCGAAGAGGTCCTGGAGCTGTTCCTTCACCAGGGTAGCGGTGGCCATATTCTCCGGTCCGATGATGAGTACCTCCTCCGCGCTGCCGCTGTCCCCCTGTGAGATGAACTTTTCGCTCAGGTTACTGGCGAAGTAGACGCACAGATAGGCAAGCTCATCCTCGGAGATATCGGTGAGGAGGATGGTGTCGATCTCCTTCATGGCCCGGCGGGTAAAGTCGTACACCACCGGGTACATATGCATGATGTCCTTTGCCAGCGGGTTTTTGGCGAGGATACCGTACTTGAGCCGGTAATACATGGGGCGGATGTGGTGGGTGAGCTGACCGTGAAGCCGCTCCCGGTTAGGGAAGGAAATGCAGGCGATGCGCTCGAAGTTGTAGATCAGCTGTTCCGCCAGGGTGGCGATGTAGCTGTTCTCCTCCTCCTGGGAGGTAAAACCGGTGGTCTGGATGCCCAGGAAGAGAGAGGTGATATAGTAGGTCTCCATGGGAGAGATGCCCATGCCGAGAATGCCCAGCTTTTGTGCGGAAAACGCCACCGAGCGGTAGGACAGAGTCTTCATGAGGGCAAACTGTTCGTCGCTGCTCATATTGATTTCCCGGCCCTTGCGGCTCCGGATCCAGGAGGCCTGGATCATCATGCTCTCAAAGCCGGACACGTCCAGAAAGCAGTCGCCCTCAATGTCGGCCTCGTACTGCTTGATGAGACAGCGGCATAGCTCCAGAAAGTCGATATCGTTCCCGGTGAGGTTCACCATGCTCCGCTGAAGAAAGTTTTTCACCGCCGCCGTGCCTTCGGGATTGTTGAGCTTGCGGAATTGGGCCCAGATCAGCTTGCGGATGACGGCCTCCTCTCCCAGGATCTGATAGCCCACCTTGATGGCGCTGTGGAGGGCAAGCCCCCGCTCCTCCAGCTCCTCGCGGATCATTTTGATATCGCTGAGGGCGGTGTTTTTGCTCACCTCAAAATAGTCCATGAGGCTGCTGATGGTCACGACCTCGCTGGACAGGGAGATATAGAGGATGCCCATGGCGCGGCGCTCGGCTACCGAGAAGAAATAGCTGCTGTTCCGTTTGAGCTGGCGGTCCAGAGCCGCCCGGTCAAAAATCTCCGCCCGCAGGGACTGCCCGCTGATGATGACCCTGCCCATGCTGTAATGGGAGAGCCAGTCGTTGATCTTCTCCACGTCGTAGTACAGGGTGCGCTTGGCAATATCCAGCTGGTGCAGAAACTGCGTGGAGGAGACGCCCTGTTCTGTACCCAATAGACTGCGCAGAATATAGGTCTGCCGGCTTTTCAGTTCCAATTGTTTTCCTCCGTTTCCCGCCCCTTAATCAGGGAGCGTATGCAGAAGGTCGGAGATGGCTTTGCCCGCCGAATCCTCGTCCCTGCCCTCGATTTCCAGCCGTACCTCGGTGCCTGCGGTGATACCGCCCGCCAGGATGCTGATGATGCTCTTGGCGTTGATTTCCTCGTCCTCTGTGAAGAGCATGACCTCGCTTTCAAACTGCTGGGCCAGCTCCAGCAGCATGGAGGCCGGGCGGGCATGGAGGCCGGTTTTGTTTTGAATGACGATGTGCTGCGTGTACATAAGTATTCCCCTTTTGTTTTCTTACTTTGAATTGCCCTCATCTTAACACAGAGTTTAATGTATTGAACATTACCAAAAACGTGCGTGAAAAAAAGCGGCGCTTGTGCAAAAAGTATACTATGCGCAGGCGCAGTCCAATTCTTTCACAGCGGCAGTCTGAAATTTTTACAAAAAACCCCTGAGGGCAGCCGTCGGCGCGGGGCCCGATAGCCTCAGAGGTTAATCCTACGGCATAACGCCGTCGATATCAAGACGGGAAAACTGTTATGACGATGCTGTAGCGGAGAATTTCTCTTCGATTCTCAGGACCGGGCGAATCCCGTTAAAACTAGGAGAGGCGCCGCTGACGCGGCGCCTC
>DATMXU010000269.1:0-10770 GCA_035562355.1 Pseudoflavonifractor sp. | reverse complement strand
ATATGGGAGAGCTGAGCCATGAAAATCACTGTGAGAACGCCCCTGTGCGGGAACGATATCTGTAGTCTGCTGGACGGGAAGACGTATGGCGAGGTATCCTTTCGCTTTTTGAGGCGGCAGGGGATCAGTTGGGAGTACGAGGCGGACGGCACAGATGGCGAGGCTGCGGCCACCCTGGCCAAGAGCCTGATAAAAGCGGCTGATTTTGGAAAAGTCCTGAATTTTTCCGTCATATGCGGTTAAGCGCCGGCCGACTCCGCCACGGCGCACGGACAATTGAGCAGTTTATCGGTATTCGGGTAAAAATATGATCAAAGCCGGCACTGGGGGCTATTTGATTTTTACCCGGCACTGCACGGAAGAGGAGGTCGGCGTGAGGAGTTATGAGGGCAACATGAAACTGATTCTGGAACTGCTCTTGTCTTCGCCAGAATTTATGACGTTGGAAGCACTTTCTGTTCGGGTAGGCGTCTCCAAGCGCTCCATACAGAACTACATGTCAAAGGTAGAGAACTGGCTGGAGGAAAACGCTCTGAAGGAGACGAATCTGATCAGAAAGCAGGGCCTGGGCATCCGGCTGGAGTCCTCCTTGAGCGACCGCCAGAAAATGGAGCACCTGCTCGGCTACCAGCATCTGAATATCTATTCCGGCGACGCCAAACGCCGGATGGAAATTCTGAAAAGTCTAATATTTTCAGAGGATGAAATCACCATCCAGAACCTGGTCGGTCAATTCTATGTCAGCCGTTCCACCATTCTGTCCGACCTGGACTGGGCCAGTCAATGGCTGGCCCAATATAAGCTGAAACTCTATAAGACCCAGCACCGGGGCGTCGACATCATCGGCGACGAGGTGGCCCACCGCAACGCCATCGCGGGCTTTTTCAACACCTATGAGTCCGGCGTGATCTCCGATTTTATCGCCCCGCAGATCCTCTCCCGGGTGAATGAGAAGACGCTCCAGAAACTGACGACGGCCTATCCCCGGGATCTGGTGCTGAAGATCGGTAAAATTATCGAAAATGCCGAGCACGCCTTTGACTTCATCCTTCTGGACGACTTCTTCGTCTCACTACTGACCCATATGGTCATCGCCATTCTCCGCATCAAGAGCGGCAAGTCCATGCCCAAGGAGTTTCTTCCGACCGACGAGGTCTTCCCCCCTTTGGAGACCAAGACGGCCGAATTCATCGCCATGCGCATCCGAAAGGTTTTAGGCATCGAGCTCTCCGCCGCCGAGAAGGCCTATATCTGCATCCATCTCATCGGCTACAACGCCTTTTCCTGGGAGCAGGACTGCACCCCCTTTCCCCAAAAAATCGAGCATCTGGCCATCAGCCTGATCGACGCGGTGGATCTCTCGCTCCGTACAAATTACGCCCATGACAAGATGTTGTTTTTCGGGCTGTGCCTTCACTTGAAGACAGCGGTTTACCGCCTCAAGGTAGAGACCCACAGCACAAAGAGCCGTGGCGCGGAGCTGCCGGAAAACTGGATGGACGCCTACAATGCCGTCCGTGCCGCCAGTGGCCTCTACGAGCAGATCTGCGGCGTAGCGCCCGACCATGAGGAGCTTCTGAGCATCACTTATTTTTTTCTGCTCTCACACCGCCGCTACACAAATCGGATCAAAACGCTCCTGGTCAGCAACCTGGGCATCCTGATCCGCATGCGCCTGATGGACGAGCTGGAACAAGAGCTGCCCCAGCTCGAGATCGTGGACAGCTGCTCCGCGCAGCAGTTTTCCGACTGGCAAAACCAGCACTATGCCCTTGTCATCACCACAGACCTGCTGGAGCGCTGCGACAAACAGCTTGTCGATCTCTCTCAGACGCCGCGCGGCGAGTACCGACAGGCGATCGAGTCCTATATCCAGCGCGAATTCCTGTTTTGGCAGCCATGAAATGGGCCCCTCCGCTTTCGCGGAGGGGCCCATTTCATTTGCCTCTGTTTTTCAATAAGCGAGCTCGTAGGTCCAGTTGGCGATGCCGCCCAGGTCATATACCCGCTCATACCCCAAGCCCGTGAGGAATTCAAGCGCCTGGGCGCTGCGTCCGCCGCTCTGGCAGTAGACGATGATAGCATCGGACTTGTGCTCCGAGAGCGCCGCCGCGCCGGTCTCCTTCAATTGTGCCAGGGGGATGCAGATGCTGCCAGGGATATACCCGCTCACCCGCTCGCTCTCGCCGCGCACATCCAGGACGACGGTCGACGGCTCGGCGTTCAAAATGCGCTTGGCCGCGTCCGATGTCAGGAGGACCGGACCAGTGCCTTCAGCCTCAGGCACCGGGCGGCGAGCGGCGTCCAGCATCCGGGCCACGATGGTCCAGGCCTCTCCCCGGGTCAGCAGCTCTTCGCCGGCAAAGAGGCCCGGCTCCCGGCCGATCATCAGGCCCCGCACATAGCATTGGGATACGAAACTGCGGCAGGCATGGCAGGCGTCATAATCCTCCAACTGAATGGCGGCCAGGTAGTCGTCCCCCTCCTCCGGCTCATGAAAGAGCTTATCAAGGGACCTCGCGGTAATCTTGGCCGCCTCGTTGCGGGTGAGCGTTCCGCTCTTCTCCATCTCGTCCAGGATGCCATGGGCGGACGCGATGGCGACGCCGTCCCCCTGTTCCTCTCCCCATCCGGCCACGATGTAACCCAGGAACTCCTCCCGGGCAATCAGGTCGCCGGGGCTGTATTTCCCGTCCGCCCCCGGGCTCAGGATGCCGCGCTCCGTCAGATACCCGGCGTCCGACTGATACCAGTGCCCCTCCAATTCCTTGGGCATCGCGGCAGACGCCCCGACGGGGGACACGCCTCCCGCCAGCAAAGCCGCCGTAAGAAAACCACCCATCACCGCGGTACGGATCATATGTCGTCTCATAAGTATTACCTCCTCAGTGCGCCAAGCTGTCGAAAACTTTTTCGACAGGGGCGCTCCAAACCGGGCAATGCCCGGTTTGGAGCGCCTGATTTTACTGCCTGCAGATCATGAATTCAAGGCCATGACGAACCGCATGAGCATGGTTGCCACCTCGGCGCGGCTGGCGTTTCCGCTGGGGTTGAGCCTGCCGCCGCTGCCCTGGAGAACACCCACATCCACGGCCCAGGACATCGCCTCAACCGCCCAATCGGAGACGGAGGACGCGTCGCTGAAGGAGGCGAGCCCCTCGCCCTGAGCGACCTCCATGCCGATGGACTTTGCGTAGCGGTAGAGCATGACGGCCAGACTCTCCCGGGTGATGTTGGCGTCAGGGCTGAAACCGGTGCCGGTGCCGGAGGTGATGCCGCTCTCCACGGCCCAGGCCACCGCATCGGCATACCAGCTGCCGGCGGGCACGTCGGAGAACTTGGACGCGTCCTTCGCCTGGGGCTTGCCCTCCAGCCGATGGAGCACGGTGGCGAGCATGGAGCGGGTCATGGGCGCCTCGGGGGCGAACAGGGCTGTACTTGTCCCCTGGAACAGCTCATGGCCGCTGGCAAAGGCCACAGCGGGCGCATACCACGCGGAGCCGGACACATCGCCAAAGGACTTGCCATTGTCCACAATTTCCAGCCGGACCGAGCCGGTCACGGGTACCACGACGCCGTTCTCTCCGGCATAGGACTTGGTCACGAGGGTCTTGGAGCCGTCCGGGTTCACGAGGTAGGCCACCGTGCCGGGGCCCATCTTCTCCGCGGGGACAGTCACCACGGCGGAGGTCATATCCTTGGGCAGGGTCACCTCGGTCGAGGTTTTTCCGACAGGGGTGGCGGTGGTCACGACTACGACGCCGTCCTTGCGCTGCGCGGTGGTGATAACGGTACCGTCCGTCTTGGTTACCGTCTTGACCACGGTGCCGTCGGGCAGGGTGACCGTAGTGGTCTTATCGCCGGAGACCGGGCCGGAGCTGCCGCCGGAGCCGCCCTGGGCGTCCCACTTGGCGTAGAGGGTGATGTTCGCGTCAACCGTATCGGTCGCGAAGACCCAGGCGGTTGTGAGCGCCTCGTCGGCATACCAAGCGACGAAGTTATAGCCCGAGCGCGTGGGATCATTCGGCTTTGTAATGGTGGAGCCGGGCTCAACAGAGATGGCCTCAACCGCGCTGCCGCCATTGCTCTCGAAGGTCACAGTGACCTGATCGGGCTCGGCGGGCGGGGTGTCGCTGTAGGCATAGACCTCAAAGCCCGCGACAGTGAACGTGGTCGCAGCCGCCAGCGCGGCAACATTCGGGGTGCCCTGTCCAACACCGCCGCTGACACCGGTCAGATCTACTACGCCATAGGCCGCAGCCGCGCCCATGTGTCCGGTGGGAGTAACTCTGATGTACCGTGCGGTAGCTGTACTTGCCAACGCGAAGTCGCTCATCACGCCGCCCGACTTGGTGTTGTCGTAGTTGTTCACCACGGTCGTCCAAGCCTCGCCGTCCTTGCTGACCTCAACCTTCACGGCGTTGGGCCGTGTGTTGATAACCGGGGCGTTGCCGCTTCTCCAGTTGTTCCAGCGAACGATTATCCGGTCGAATGCCTGCGTTGAGCCAAGGTCCACAACGAAACCTATGTTGGCATCGGAGAGAACCGCTCTGGTCGCAAGGTCGCTCTCAATGAAGGTCTTGCCGTTGGCCGCTCTGTTCTCAGCCGCATTGGGAATTGCGAGGATGTTGCCAATGGCATCGTTCCCGGTCGGAGCGGTTCCACCCATCACCGTGACCGTCTTGCCCTTGGCGAGGTTGTACGGAGCATCGCCCTTGCCGGCGTAGATGTTGGTGATTGCCGGAGCATCGCCAGTCTTGTTGATCACGTTGTTGTAGCAGCTGACGGTGATCTCAGCCGCCGCGTCCAGAACGCTCTGGTTATGCGTAACCTTAATCACGCGTTTCTCACCCGGGAACAGAATGAAGAGGTTGTCGCTGTAGATAACGGGGGCAACCAGGTCCTTCTTCGCCGCGCTCATGTAGGCCTTGAGCTCCACATTGTACGCGATGCTGTTCGTCGGATTGGTGATGGTGATGTCCTGGCTCACCTTTCCGTCCGCCTTCGTGACGCTGCCCTTGCTGACCGTCAGGTTCACGTTGGGCAGCTGGTTGAGCTGGGTCAGGTCGGCGTTCTGGTGAATCATGGAGCGGTTCCAGTTGTGGTTGGCCAGCGCCACGTCGCCGCGCATGGGTACGGCGTAGGAGTTGTAGCTGACCACCTTGCCGGCACTGTCCTTGAGCTCCAGGCGCAGGAAGGTCACGTCGGTGAGCGCGCCGGTGAGCGCGGTTTCGATGTCGTCACTGGTCCAGAGGTAGTTGACGCCGGTGGAACCGGTGACCTGACCGAGACGTTCATAGGTGACCTTGTCGTACCCGCCCTCGTCGTTGCGCTCTAAGCCAATCCACTGGGGAACCACCTTGGAGGTATCTCTGCCGGTGATGCCGTCCGCGGCCACATCCAGGGTCTTGGTCAGCGTCTCGCTGATGACGTTACCACTGATGTCGTACAGCACGGCAGTTGCCGTCATGCCGCTGTATGTACCAAAGGTGCTGTTGATGAGGGCGATATCGCCGTCGTAGGGGTTGTACATAATGTGCACGGGCTCGTTGGCCTTGGCGGTACCGAAGGTGGAAGCATTGGGGTTCATGTAGTAGTCAAACTGGTTCCAGTACAGGGTGGGACGGGCTCCGTTGAGCATCCAGTTGACAATGCCCGCAGTATCGGTATAGCGGAAGTAGGCTTGCGCCTCAAACTGGGCACGCTGGGAGTCATAGAGGAACGCGTTGGCGCGGGCAATGGACTCCTCTATGCTGTTGGAGGGGCCGTAGGTGTTGTCGTAGAAGGACATCGTGTGCGTGAGGTTACTAAAGCTGCCGCCGCGACAGGCATGGTAGTTCCACACGTTGTAATTCTCGGCGCTGTTGTACGGCCACAGGTTCGCGTCGGGGATAATCTTGCGCAGGGACTCAAGGGCGGGGATGGACGCACCGCCACCGCCCTCGGACACAAAGCCGAAAGTACCCAACGGGTCGGAGTAGTAGAAGGTCGGCGTCTGAGTATCATAGGCAGCATCCATGTGCTGGCCGCCGCCCTTGCCGGTCAGCGGCGAAGAGCTGCCATTGCCCGAGCCGCTGGCCACCACCGCGCCGATGTCGAACCAACGCAGGTTGGCCTCGATACGGAAGTAGGCGTACTCCACCATCTTGGCATCGGGCGGGTTGTCGCTGCCGTTGAACCAGACGAACATGCCGGCGTGCTGGCGGAGGTTGCGCATCTGAGAGTACTGGCCCTCATAGCCAACGAAACGCTCAGCAAGGCTCCAGCGGTTGGTTCTCTGATGACGGTCGCAGCAGCACCAACCGGGCATAAAGACGATGCCGTTCTCGTCGAAGAGATCAAGCAGGTCGTTATCAAAGAACTTGCCCTCGTCGCGAATCATGTTCATGCCCATGTATTTGACATAGTCCACAACAGCCTGGTTGGTCTCCTGGCTGTGACGCAGGAACAGATCGGTGGGGCTGTAGCCGCCGCCCTTGAGCATGACGGGCTTGTGGTTGACATAGACCTGCATCATGTCGGCGTTGTTGGTGTTGTTGCCGCTGACTGCTTTTTCGGCGTAGTTGATCTCAACGTCAATCTGACGGATGCCGAAACGGTGCGTCAGATTGTCGCTGGCCACACCGCCGGTGGGCGTGAAGGTGTAGTCAATGTGGTACAGCGGCTGATCGCCGGAGAGGTACGGCCACCACAGCTCGGGATTGGTAACCGAGTACTCCACCGCGATTTCCTGACAGTAGGCATTGGCCGCCACGGTGACGGTCTTCGGGGTAATACTGCCCAATGTCGTGCCGTCCGGTTTCCGGATCGTACCGGACAGGACACCTTCCACCGCAGCATCGGTCATGTTATTGGCGTCCACATAGAAGGTCAGGTCGGCCTTGGAGTAATCAGCAGCAACCTTGGCGGCCACGGCGGGGTTAGAGAGCCGTACCGCGCCGGAGGTGCTGACTGTGACATTGCCGGTCAGACCCATGTTGCTGTCCGGGGGACAGGGGTTCCAGTCCACCCAGTAGTAGGTCAGGTCGTTGTCACTGCCGTACAGGGGACGAGTTACCTTGATCTTGATATCCACGGATTCGCCCGGCGTCACATAATCGGTAATATCAACATCGTAATGCCGGTAGGTGCCAATGAACTTGTCATTGTAATTATCGTAGTTTTCACTCGGGTCAATGCGCTCCCCCTCCGCCGTGCGGCTGTCGTCCTTGTTGTAACCGAGGTTGTTCAGCGTGCTGGTGCCGAAACCGTTGGCTACCGTGATGTTGGACGTCAGTACGCCCGAGGGATCGTTGTTGATGCCCGAGGCCACAATCCCGGTGTCGTCCAACAGGTCTTCGTAAGCGACGCTGATGTTCTTGTTGGAGAGTTTCACACCGTTGACGTAGATATCAGCCATGTAGCTGATGCCCTGCAGGTTCAGGTTGACCCGCTTGCCGGCCTGATCGGCGGGCAACTCGAAACTGGTGGCGTACCACCAGGGTTTCTCGAAGTCCTGGAACGGAATCTTTGCCATGTTGTCGGCAAAGTGGACGTCCTTGGTGCCGTCGTTGCCGGCCACAAACAGACCGTCATACACGCCCTGATCAATCAGGTTGCCGAGCACGGTGCCCGGGACAACCGCGTCAATCCACTTGCTGGTGTCAAAGTTCGACTTGACGACGGCCGCGTCATTGTTTAGGGCAGGGAGCCCACTGGTCGTACCCGCCTCAGTGGGGGCGATCTTCCAGTCGGTCAGCCGCTGGCTGATATCGGCACCCTGCGTTTCCCATTTGGCGTACAGGGTCATGTCCTCTACGACGAAGTTGTTGAAATCCCACTTGTTTTCAAACGTGCTTTCGGTGTACCAGCCCTCGACAAAGAAACCGGCCTTCTCACACACAGGCGCGGCAACTCTCATGTCGCTGCCTACGATGGCGTCCGCCACGACGGGGCCGTCCGTACCGGTGTCAAAGCTTACCTTGACGTCGCCGAAGAGGATCTTCAGCTCAACGTCACTGTAGATGCCATCTAAAACCAACACATTCCCGCTGATAAACCGTGTGAGGTCGGCATTGCCGCGGAACACCCTAACATTTTCAGTGCTGTCGAATCCAAGGGTCAACACGCCGTTGACCGGTACCGCTACCACACGCTGATTGGCGTTGGTAGCCTTTCCGGTAACGGGAACCTTAGCGGCGTAAGTCTTGCCGTCCGAGGTTACCGCGCCGTCGCCCGAGATAACGAGGTAAGCGGCTTTGCGGAAGGCATAGACTTCGACGGAACTGCAGGAGTACGCTCTGGCCGCGGTCACCGCGCTGTAACCGCCGCCGCTCGGGAATTGGCCGGGGTTATTGCCAAACGCGGGGCCGGCCGCCCGACGTCCTGTGGGTGAAATACGGAGATATTGCCCGGTAGCCCTAGCAGGCAAAATGATGTTGGTCATGGTGCTGCCCGATGTGGTGTTGTCATACTCCTCAACGATGGTGGTGTAGGTAGCGGTAGCCGCATCGGCGCCGGTTCCCACCTCCACCTTAATCTTGTCGGGGCGGTTACTGATGAGCATACTGCTGCTCGACGAAACCCAGCGGAGCATGATCCGGTCAAAGGACTGCACCGCGCCAAGGTCAACCGTGAAGAAACCGGAGTCAGCCGCAATATCATTCGCGGTTGTATATACGGTATTCACATTGCTGTCCGCAAAGGTCTTGCCGTTTCTGGCCCTGTTCGTTGCATTTGCAACCAGAGCGGTGGCGTTGTTGGCTGTACCACCGCCGGCCGAGAAGTTGCCTGTCACTGTTTTGTTCGCCGACAGGTTATTGGTGGGGGTAGTATAGGTTAGAACATCTTCCCAATACACGCCCGTGTAGATATTGTTTGCAGCGCGGGAGGGTACGCCCTTAGCGATATTGTTGTAGCAGTCCACGGTGATAAACGCGTCACCCGCAAGGTCCTCTGTGTTATGGGTCACGGTGATCACACGGGTCTCACCCGGGAAGAGGGTGAACAGATTGTCACTGTAGTACGCGGGCGCGACCAAATCGCTCTTCTCGCCATCGATGCGCGCCTTGAGCTCGACGGCATAGGCGATGCTACCCGTAGGATTGGTGACGGTCACATTCTGAATCACCTTGCCGTTTGCCTTGACTGACGTGCCCTCGCTAAGATTCAGCGTCACGGCGGGCAGCGCACTCAGCTGGGTCATGTCGGCCATCTGGTGGACGCCCGAGCGGGACCACGTGTGGCTGGCACCTGGAATGTCGCTACGCAGGGGCTCGGCATAGGAGTTGTAGCTGATGACCTTGCCAGAAGCGTCCCTCAGCTCCAGACGCAGGAAGTAGATGTCGGACGTCGGCTTACTCAGCGAGCCCATGATTTCATCATAATCCCACATCTTCTCAAGGCCGGAATCCTTCGTAATCCTGCCGCCGTATTCATACATGAGGTCTTCCAGCTCGCCCTCACCGTTCACGGTGAAACCAACCTTTTTCGCCGCGGGGGTGTTGGTTGTGTCGCCAATGCCCGCGCCGCCGAGGTCAAAACTCTTGGATAGTTCATTGCTGATGACGTTGCCGTTGATATCATAAATAGACAGAGTAGCAGTCAAGCCCTTGTACTCATTTAAGGTGGCATTGGTTACATGAACCGACTTGTCATAGGTATTGTAGAAAATATGAATCGGCTCGCTGCCCTTGGCGGTACCGTAGGTGCCGCCATGGGGGTTGAGAAGGTAGTCAAACTGATTCCAATAGAAACTGGACCAGGGTGCGTTGTACATCCAACTGATAATACCGGTGGCCTCGGTAAAGCGATGATAGCTCATCGCTTCATACTGTGCCCTCTGGGTATCATACTGGAGCAGTTGGGAACGGAAGACAAACTCTTCCACACTCTCCGACGGGCCGTAGGTATTGTCTACAAGGCCGGCCAATTGATTGAAATTGTTGAACGTGGCGCGACAGGCGTGATAGTTCCAAACATTGAGGTTCTCGCCCACGTTGTACGGCCACTGGTTGGCCTGGGGGATGACCTTGTCGATAGTCTCCATCACAGGGAGCGCCGCGCCGCCGCCGCCCTCGGAAACGAATCCGAAGTTGCCCTGCGGGTCCATATAGAAGAAATTGGGGGTCTGAATCTCATAAGTGGAGTCCATGTGCATACCGCTCACGGTATTCCCGAGGTACCCGCCACTGCCCTGAACAGCGGCGCGGCTGATGACGCTCGTCTCAGACAGGTGCAGTTTGGCCTCAATTTCAAGGTATTTATATTCCACATACTTGGTGGGCGCGGCATCGCTTCCGTTGAGCCAGATGGTCATACTGGCGTGCTGGCGCAGGTTGCGAAGCTGGCCGTAGAGTCCCTCATAGCCTACAAAGCGCTCGGCCTTGGTCCAATTGCTTGTGCTCTGGTGGCGGTCGCAGCAACACCAACCCACCATGAACATGATACCGTTCTCGTCCATGAGGTCAAGCAAATCATTACTCCAGAACTTGCCCTCGTCACGGAATGTGTTCATGCCCATCTGCTTGGCGTATTCAATCGTCGCCTCAAGGGCGCGCGTCGAATGGCGCATATACAGGTCGGTGGGCTGATAACCGCTGCCCCTGATCTGAACAGGCACGTGGTTGACAAAGACTTGCATCATGTCATTTTCTTTATTACTATTGCCCTTCGTCGCTCTGTTGACCGAGGCACCGAACTCACGCACGCCGAAACGGTGGTGCAACGTATCGCTGGCAATGGTTTCCGCCGTAAAGGTGTAATCAACGGTATACAGGGGCTGGTCGCCAT
>DATMXU010000268.1:0-10658 GCA_035562355.1 Pseudoflavonifractor sp. | reverse complement strand
ATATTACCTGGAAAATGTCGAAAAATGGTACAATGTTCGAATCATATTAAAAAATGTTGATACAATTTTTGCACTGTGCTAAGGTATGGTTGCCTACTCCAGGGGAGGAGTAAAAAACCAGAAAAGGAGAGAAGTAAAATGAAACAAGCGCGCAGACGGCTGTTAGGACTATTCCTAGCGGCAGCGATGATGGTCACCATAATTGCTCCGGCGGGAGCGGCAACCGCCGGAGGTTCTATCCTTCAGGGAAGTGCTGCCAGCCTACCTGACGCGGAATGGCAGACAGAGGCGTCATTCCCCGATTGGGCGGGCTATACGGACGATACGCTGGCCATGAACAGCCTGATCAGTTTCACCAGTTTCCGTGACCAGGGGGAGCTGTATGTTTCTGTGGCATCCGGCGTGACGGGCTTTCGCATGTTTGTCAACAACGCAGAGGTGAGTACCTCCTCCATGCAGGCCGGCAAGACCTACCGGCTGGATATCTCGGAGGTGGCGGTGGACGGCACCAACACCGTTCAGGTGACGAATATCCTTCCCGCCGGCCTCTCCAATGCCGTCACGGTCTATGCCCCCTATCCCACTCTTATAGACGGCGACCCCGGGGATGTGGGGATGGATGAGGACATCGTCGGGCTGATCAGCGACTTCATCAATACTGAGGTGAAGTACGGGTTCTCGGGAGCCCAGTTCGCCGTGGTCAAGGATGGAAAATTGGTGGTCAACGAGGCCTGGGGCCTGGAGAACGGTTACCACAAGGATGGAACACGCATCACCGAGGGCGACCCGGACTATCACCCGGTTACCACTGACACCCTGTACGACCTGGCCTCCAACACCAAGATGTATTCGGTGAACTATGCCCTCCAGTATCTTGTGGACAAGGGCAGGATCGGGCTGGACGACAAGATCACCAAGTTCTTCCCGGCGTTTGATGATGAGGGGAAGACCATCTTCAAGGACGGCACCTCGGAGGAGCTGAAGAACAAGATCTACACCTGGAAGAGCCGGCTCACCATCCGGGACATCCTGATGCACCAGGCCGGATTTGATCCCGACCCCCAGTACCACAACGACAAATTCGACCAGGTGACCCAGAAACCCGACCCGACCAAGACCAACCTCCTCTTTTCCCAGGACCGGGAGACTACGCTGGAGAAGGTGCTGGCCTCTCCGCTCACCTATGAGCCGGGCACTAATACGGCGTACTCGGACGTGGACTATATGCTCCTGTGCTTTATCATCGAGCAGGTGACTGGGCAGAGGATAGATAAATTCCTGGAGGAGACCTTCTGGGAGCCCATGGGTCTGGAGCATATCACCTATAATCCCCTTGATAATGGGTTTGAGAAGGAAGACACCGCCGCAACGGAGCTCCAGGGCAATACCCGGGGCGAGGCCGCCCATGGAGCGTATATTGACTTCCAGAATGTTCGCAAGGAAACCGTCTGGGGCGAGGTCCACGACGAGAAAGCCTACTACGCCATGGAGGGCATCTCGGGTCACGCGGGCCTCTTTGCCAGCGCCGAGGATGTGGCCAAGCTGGCCAGCGTCATGCTGAGCGGCGGCTACGGTGACCACAAGTTCTTCTCCAAGAATACCATCGACGAATTTATCAAGCCCAAGAGTGCCGACCTTGCAACCTGGGGCCTGGGTTGGTACCGCCAGGCCGAGCTGGGCCGCACCAGCTTTTTCAGCACGCAGTCTTCCAACGCCACCATCGGCCACCAGGGCTGGACAGGCACTCTCACCGTCATCGACCCCGAGGAGAACCTGGTGGTGGTCCTGCTCACCAACAAGAAGAACTCCCCGGTGATGGACAACACTGCGGTAAATAGCAGCGGCGTAAACGTGGGCGCTAACGACTTCTACGCAGACAACATGGTGCTGGGCACTCTGGGCGCCGTGGTAGGCATGGTCTATGACACCCTGCGCTCGAGCCCCGACGCCATGGACTCCACCATCCTGCAGATGGCCCATGACCGCATCCGTCTGATGATGAGTCATAAGGATGCCTATGACGAGGCAGCCCATATGAACGATGCCTTCGCGCTGGTCGACCTGGTTGTTACCCGCGCCGAGGAGCACAAGAGCGAGGTCACCAAGGCAAACGCCGAGCTGGCGCTGAAGAACCTGAATGACTTTGTTAAGATTTACATCGCAAAGGACGACAATAAGACCAACGCCGATAAGTGGGCCACAGCTTTGCAGGAGCGCATCGAGGCCATTGAGGTCGACAGTTCTGCCGCTCCCGCCGCCCCCGGGCTGACAGCGAAACTCGTCTCCGCCGATGTCAACGCCACTGCGGGCACTCCCTTCGGCGGCGGCGACATGAACTATGTGTACTTCCCCCGCCCCTATAGCGCGACAGGCAGCACCGGCACGATCTACTACAACACCGGCACCTGGTTCGACGGCTACGAGGGCCAGGGAACCCTCTATCTCAGGCTCCAGAAACAACTCACCGTGGACGGCGGTATCCGCATCTTCGTCAACGGCGTGGAGGTTGACAATTCCAACCTGATCGGGAAGACCGGCATTTTCGCCATTGATGTGTCCGACGTGGCCCGCAACGGCCGCAACAGCGTTGAGATATCTATCCCCAATATCAACGAGACCAGTCGTACCCTTACCCAGGTCGCCATCTTCAACCCCACCGTCGTGGATGGAATCCCCGATGAGGTGGGCATTGACGGCAGGGCGCTTGACATGATCGACGCCATCATCCAGAGCGACGTGGACAACGGCTTTACCTCGGCCCAGTTGGCCGTTGTGAAGGACGGCAAGCTGGTCTACTCCAATGCCTGGGGCACCGTCAACGCCTACAGCCAGGACGGCACGCCCAAGACCGACAGCGCCCCCGTTACTACCGATACACTTTATGACCTAGCCTCCAACACCAAAATGTACGCCACAAACTACGCGGTGCAGTATCTGGTGTGGAAGGGGACGTTGAACCTTACCGACCCCATCACCAAGTTCCTCCCCGGCTTTGTAGATAAGACCATTGAAATTAAGTACAATGTGAGCCAGGGCACGGGCGCGCCCGACCTCGCCACCGCCAAAGCCTGGAAGGCCGAGCTGACCGTGCAGGATATTCTCCAGCACCAAGCCGGTTTCGCCCCCGATCCCCAGTTCCACAATAACAAGTTCAACCAGGTGACTCAGAAACCCGACCAGGATTCCGATAACCCCCTCTATGCCATCGGCAAGGACGAAGTGGCCGAGGCCATCTGTATGGCCCCTCTGGTCTATGAGCCGGGCACCAAGACGGTCTACTCCGACGTGGACTATATGCTCCTCGGCCTCATCGTGGAGCAGGTGACAGAGAAGGACCTGGACACCTTCATGAAGGAGACCTTTTACACGCCCCTGGGCCTCACCCACATCACCTACAATCCTTTGGAAAACGGCTTTGATGCCGACGAGATCGCCGCCACCGAGCTCAACGGCAATACCCGCGACGGGGCGATCAGTTTCACCGGTGTGCGCGACTATACCCTCCAGGGTGAGGTTCATGACGAAAAGGCCTGGTACGCCATGGGCGGTGTGTCCGGCCATGCCGGTCTCTTCTCCAATGCCGAGGACCTGGCCAAGCTGGCGCAGACGATGCTTAACCCTACCGGCTACGGCGCGAACCGTCTCTTTGGCGCGAACGTCAACGAGTATTTTACTTCCCGCAAGGATGCGCTCCCCACTTGGGGTCAGGGCTGGTGGAGACAGGGCGATGTGGGCCGTCCCTGGTACTTCGGCGTCCAGGCCTCCCGCAATACCGTCGGTCACCAGGGCTGGACCGGCACCCTCACCATGATCGATCCCGCGGAGGACCTGGTGGTGGTGTACCTCACCAATAAGATCAACTCTCCCGTCACCGACAATACCGTCAACGCAAACCAGTTCGACGGCAACTGGTATACCTCCTCTACCCTGGGCTTTGTGGCCAACATCCTCTACCAAGGCCTTGAAAGCCAGAGCGCCGCCTCTGATATCCAGCCTGCGCTGGATGCCCTGATGGGCGACATGGCGATTGAAAAGATGCGCTTAGTTGCCGCTAGGGGTGAGATCGATGCAGACCATCCCATTATGAAGGCCACCTATGCTCTGGACGACTTGGTGTTTGATGTGGCCGAGGCCCGGCCCACCACGCAGAATATCCAGAACGCCAAAGCGGTCGTTGCCTCTCTGGATGTGAGTCGCGACGCCAAGATGCTCACCAATCTCAACATGAGGATGGATGTTTTGTCTCCGTCTGCGCCGTCCGGCGGCGATTCCGGCAACACAACCACGACCACCAAGAAGAACGACGACGGCTCCACCACCGTGACGGTGACGAATAAGACCACCGGTACCGTTACCGAGACCACTACCTGGCCCGACGGGAGCAAGAAGGTCATAGAGACGAAGAAGGACGGCACCGTCACCACCACCGCGCAGAACAAGGACGGCGTGAAGAGCGTGACGGTCACCACCCCCGAGGGTAAGACGACCTCCACCGTCACTCTGCCCGGCAGCGGCTCCGCCACCGTGACCATCCCCGTGAAGAACGCCGGGCCGGGTACCGTGGTCTATCTCGTCAAGGACGACGGCACCAAGGAGCTGGTTCCGGGCACCGGGTTCGCAGAGGATAGCGTGAGCGTTCGGCTGAGCGGCTCCGCCAAGCTGGAGGTCGCGGAAAACGGCAAGACCTTTGCCGACTTACCTGGGGGGCACTGGGCGCAGGATGCCGTGCGGTTTGTCACCGCCCGTGAGCTCTTCCAGGGGACCGGGGCGGACGCCTTCTCTCCCAGTACGCCCATGAGCCGCGCCATGCTGGTGACGGTGCTCCACCGTCTTGCGGGCGTGCCGACGGCAGATGGGGTCACTTTCCCGGACGTGGAACAGGATAGCTGGTATACCAAGGCTGTGGCTTGGGCCAACGAGGAGGGTATCGTGCTCGGCACGGGGGAGGGCTTTAGCCCTGACGTCTCCATCACCCGCGAGTCTCTGGCGGCCATCCTCTACCGCTACGCACAGAAACAGGGGCTGGATATGAGCGCCGATGGCGCTGCTGTGGCGGACTTTACCGACAGCTCCGCCATCAGCCCCTGGGCGGCCGAGGCCATGGGCTGGGCCGTGGCAAACGGGATCCTGACCGGCAAGACCGGAAACCTGCTCGATCCTGCCGGCACCGCCAGCAGGGCTGAGGTGGCTATGATGCTGATGCGTTTTGTGCAGAATACAGTGAAATGAGCTAAGACTCAAGGGGACGGGCGGCCTTTTGGCCGCCCGTCCCCTTATAATCCTCCTTTGAGAGAAAGGGAACGGGGAGCCGGGCGCGTTGCGGCGCCCGGCTCCCCGTCGTGTTTCGGATGTTACAGCACCAGGCTGGGGGCGGCGTATACCCGCGTAGCCAGCTCCTGGTCCAGCAGGTACAGGCCCTTGCTGTCACCGCCGAACAGCTCCATCTTCTTGATGAGATCGGTGGCGTTGGTCTCCTCCTCGCCCTGCTCCTTGACGAACCAGTCCAAAAACTGCATGGTGCGGAAGTCCTTCACCTCGTAGGCGGCTGCATAGATGGTGTGGATCAGCTCGGTCACGAACTGCTCGTGCTTGAGACCGGCGGTGAGGGGGGCCATGGCGTCCTCCAGGACCGCGTCAGGCTTGGGGATGGCCCCGTAGGTCACCTTGACGTCGTTGTTTTGCATATACTGCACGAACAGCATGGCGTGATCGTACTCCTCCTTGGACTGGACCATATACCAGTTGGAAAAGCCCTTCAGACCCTGCTCCTCATAGTAGTTGGAAAAATGAAGATACAGGTAGGAGGAATATAGCTCATGGACGATCTGGTTGTTCAGTAGCTCGGAAACTTTCTCATTCAACATATTCGGCCACCTCTTTCGATGAATTTCAGATGTTGGGAGACAGGCTTGTCCGCCTGTCTGGTTCCAGTATACCGGGAACGGCACCAAAAAGCAATCCAAATATGAAAAGTCCGGGTCGGCAATATCACTTGAGCGCTGCCGGGTTGAACTCGTCCGGCACGGCAACGGCCGCCCGGGTCAATCTGTTTGCGTTTTGTCCGATCTGTGTTATACTGGTAGCGAAAAAAGTCGGTGGAGGCGCAAGGCCAATGGCATATTACGTCTATCTCCTGCGCTGTGAGGACGACAGCCTTTACACCGGGATCACCACCGGCCTGGAGCGGCGCTTTTCGGAGCACGCGGGGCAGGGGGGAAGGGGCGCGAGGTATACCGCATCCCACCGCCCCCTTCGGTTCGAGGCGGCGTGGGCCGCGCCCGGGCGCGCCGAGGCGTCGCGGCTCGAGTACCGCATCAAAAATCTGACGCGGCGGGAAAAGGAGCGGCTGATCCACGGCGAGGGCCCGGAGGGGCTGGTGTTTCCGCCCTATTCCCGCGTTCCAATCACCGATACAGGGAGGGTCATATCCATGCAATTCATCTGCTATCCCAAATGCACCACCTGCCAGAAGGCGCGGGCCTTTCTGGACGCGCGGGGCGTAAAGTACGACTTCCGCGACATCAAGCTGGACAATCCCACCGAGACCGAGCTGCGGGCCCTTCATGCGAAGAGTGGCCTGCCGCTCAAGCGGTTTTTCAACACCAGCGGCCTGCAGTACAAGGCGCTGGAGCTGGCCGGAAGGCTGCCCGCCATGACGGAGGACGAGCAGTATGCCCTGCTCGCCACAGACGGGATGCTGGTCAAGCGTCCCATTCTGGCGGCCGACGGTTTCGTGCTGGTCGGATTCAAGCAGGCCGAGTGGGAGGCCGCCGGGCTCTGACCCTGTAGGGCCGCGGCTGTGCGCTAACCGACGTTATAATGCTGCATCCAGTCGTTCACCTGGAGCAGATAGGCGATCATCTGCGGCGCCGCCATGAGCTGCCCGAACCACGGTTTTCCGTAGTCCTTCGGCGCGGCCAGGAAACGCTCGGCCCTGCGCCTGTCCACGAACCTGTTCACCGGCGCGTCCCGGTCCTCCAGGACCTGCCGAAACCTCTGCGCGAGGATGGTTTCATATCTCGGGTCGTAGGTCTTCGGATAGGGGCTCTTTTTCCGGTACAGGAGCTCTGGCGGGAGGAGGTCGCCGCAGGCGTCCCGGAGCAGCGCCTTTTCCACGCCGTTTTGATATTTCATGCTCCACGGGACGTTGTAGAGGTATTCGATGATGCGGTGGTCGGCAAAGGGGACCCGCGCCTCAAGCCCATAGGACATGCTTGCTCTGTCCATACGGTCAAGCAGGGTCTGCATGAACCAGCGTATGTTGAGGTAGCTGATTTCCCGCCTGCGTTTCTCAACGCCCTTCTCCCCGGGGAGATAGGGGACTTCCCTCAGGGACTCCTCATAGCGCTGTCTCACATAGCCGCCAAGGTCGAGGGCGGCTGCCGCGCCGTCCGTCAGCAGACCTGTCCGGGGGGACAGGTCGCTGGACCAGGGGAACCCGCCGCTGTTCATCAGCTCCTCGCGGTAGAACCAGGGGTATCCCCCGAATATCTCGTCCGCGCACTCGCCCGTCAAGGCCACCTTATTGTGTTTTTTGACGATGGAGCAAAAATACATCAGCGATGCGTCGATGTCCGTCATCCCCGGCAGATCCTTGGCGTACAGGGCCGCGGGCAGCATATCCGCCAAAACGGCCTCGTCACATTC
Organism: Pseudoflavonifractor sp.; assembly: GCA_035562355.1. Taxonomy (GTDB): domain Bacteria; phylum Bacillota; class Clostridia; order Oscillospirales; family Oscillospiraceae; genus Pseudoflavonifractor. Next base: position 3,011 of record DATMXU010000268.1, on the reverse strand, counting down.
CAAATAGGCGTGACGCAGCGGATACGCCGACAGCATCTTATCCACATAGGGCCGGTCGCGCGCGGGTTGAAATTCGTTGGACTGGAAGTACTGGTCGTTATTGGTGAAATCGAAGGAGAAGGTGTTGAGGGTCAGGCCGTTCGCCTGCAAAAACTTCGACGCCACCGCCGTGACGATGCTGGAATCGACGCCGCCGGATAAAAAGCTGCAGACGGGGACGTCCGACACCATCTGCCGGGTGATGGCATTTCGCACCAGGTATGACACATGATCGACGGTCTCCGCGTAGGAGTCGGCGTGAGGCGCGGCCTTCAGCGTCCAGTAGGCGTGCTCCTCAAAGCCCTCTCTGGAGAAGACCGCGAGGCTGCCGGGCCGCAGCTCGTGAATTCCTTTGAACACGCCGCAGCCCGCGGTCCTGGCCGGACCTATGCCGAATATCTCCCGAAAGCTGTCGTCGTCGGCCTGTGGCACTACTTGGGGGTGGCGGAACAGTGCCTTGATCTCCGAGCCAAACACGAGCGTGTTCTTCTCCAGCGTGTAGAACAGCGGCTTTACGCCAACGCGGTCCCGGCAGAGGACAAGCCTGTCCTGCCTGCCGTCCCAGATGGCAAAGGCAAAAATCCCGTTGAGCTTTGACACAAAATCAAGCCCGTATTCGATGTACGAATAGAGGATCACCTCGGTGTCGCCGGTGGTCTCAAAGCTGTACCCCTTCCGTTTCAGGGGGCGCGTAAGCTCGTCTGTGTTGTATACCTCGCCGTTGTAGACAATGATGTAGTCGCTGCCCGCCACCCGCCGCAGCATAGGCTGTACGCCGCCCGAGAGGTCCCGGATGGAGAGCCGGGTGTGGGAGAGGCCGATATGTCTGTCGAGGTATTCTCCGGTCTGGTCGCTGCCGCGGTGGGCGATGGTCTCCCGCATGGCGGCGAGCGTCCTGCCCCACTTGCCCCTGTCATAGGTGAAGTCCTCCTGAAAATTACAAAACCCGGCGATACCACACATGATTACACCCCATTCCAAAGAATAAAAGGCGCTGCCCATAAACGGGCAAGCGCCTTTGCTTACACGGTATATTTTATTCTATGCGCCCGGGTCTGTGAAAAGCCCTGCCTGTTTCCCGTGCAAATTTGGAATGGTCTTCTATCCTCCAAGAGAGTAAGGGCAATCGCACAAAGAGAATTGCTGCCTGCCGATAGGGTAGGCAGCAATTCTCTTTGCGGTTTTAGCGGACAGCTTGCTAAAGCCAATCAGCCACCACATCCATAAGTCCGATCGGAGTGACGGTATTATTTGCCAGCGTCTCTATGAGGTCGCAGATTTTTCGGTTACTCATGGTCAAATTGGAGACCGATTCCTCATTGGAGCTTGATTCCTCCGTGATCTTGACACCGTAGCATTCCAGGCCATCCGGCGTCTCCTCCACCACAATGGCATATTGAAGCCTGAGTTGGCAGTTCTCCTCCGTGCAGATGGTGCGGGCAGCGATGGGCAGCTCTCTCATATTGTCTCCTCCTAAATATTGTTGTGATTTCAGCAGAGAAGGTGGGGGCGCGTTATACAAAAAAGCGACGCCCATGACGGGGCGCCGCTCATAAGCGATTGGAGATAGGTTAGGGCGCTTTCACGGTGAAGGTGGTAACTGTGCGGCTGTCCGAGACTGTGCCGACCGTTGCGAATACGGTCACCTCCGCGTAGTAGGAGACCCCGGAGGTGCCTTTGTAGGTATAGACGCCTGTGTGACTTGCGTCGGATGTGATGATCAAGCCGTTCGTCACGGTTCCGGTAACCGTGAGGACACGGCTGCCATTCGACTTATAAATGACAATGGACGACACCCCGATGGAATCTGCAAGCTTGCTTGCCGTAACGTCATAGCTGATTCTGAGCTCTCCGCTGTTGGTACCCGCCTTCAGCCCTGCGTTATAACTGGAAATGGTGAAACTGGCTCTTGTACCGATATCTCCAATGCCTGCGGCGGAGGCCGTTCCAAAGCAACAGGTAATGGTCATCATTATCGCAAGGGTCAAGGCAACAATACGTTTCAAGTTGATTATCCTCCAATCGAATCGATCATGATTTTTATAGTATCCTCTGAAAGATTGCCCGAGATGTTCAGCACCAATAAATTTCCATCAGACCATGTGGCCGTCGTAGTATCGAGGTTGGACATAATGTAGAACGTTTTTCCCCCGCTGGTATATTCCTGCACAGGCGCGCCATCTTTTTCAAAGGTGTGTGAAATCAAGTCAGATTGCGACTTATAGCGCCATACCTGAATGCTGAAATAGCTATCCTCAGGGCCGGTGAAGCTGCAAAAAATTTTGTCTCCAAGGTCGGTACTTGAGGCTTTCGGCTCGGACATTTCAAACCCGCCCGGATAGCTCGCAGGCGCTAATTTCTCAGTAATGCCGCAGTCATCCAGCGCGGTCTGCAGCAGGCTGAAATAGTCGTTGTCCCTCTGGTCCGAAGGCGCACTCGCGCCATTCTGCGCGCCTTCTGGAGCGGGGGAAACGACGAAATGGAAGGTCTCGTCCGTCCAGCGCCCGATCGCTCCAAATACGTCGATCCCCGCCGCCTGGGCCCCGACCATGAGACCGAAAACGCCAATCACAACGGACGCAACGATGCCCGCCAGCTTTAGTGCGGGCAGCAGCCGGACGGCGTTAGGACGCCGCGTCTGTCCGGCGGCATATTCTTCTTCCCTATCATACTCAGCGGGGTACAGTGACAGCCCGTCCCCTGCGGAAATATTGTAGTATTGCTGAAAATCCGACCACGCTTTGTCTTCGTCTGGGAGGCGGCCAGTGGGGTGCTCTGCCTCTCGACTTTCAATCACCTCCAGGATATGAAAAATCACGCCCTCATCGCCGCGCCCCGGCGACTCAATATCCGCACGTAACAGTTCCTCTAACTGTTCCGTGCTCAATCGGTTCAGATAGGCGTATTTTTCATTTCTGCTGTTCTTAGCCATCTCATGAACCTCCTTCACTGTATATATTGCCGCTCAATAC
>DATMXU010000267.1:0-3756 GCA_035562355.1 Pseudoflavonifractor sp. | reverse complement strand
ATATATACACGCCTTCGCAAAAAAAGGGAAGACCCCCCTATTTTTTTCCACTGTGAGAAAACAACAAATTCAGCAGGCCGTTGGCGCACAAGGGCTCAACAGTGTTTTAATTTTTTCAAGCGGAAAATTAGGACATGCAGCGGCCTATAAAAATCAGGAATTCTCCCTATTTTTTCTCGGCCGTCCCGCACCCGTGCAAGCCCGGGTACTGAAGGGATAAATCGCCAAAAAAGTACCGTTTTCTCCTCTTCCCGCCACTAGATGGTACCCGGACAGTGAAAAAATATTCAACTCAGGCGCTTATTTCCAACCACGTAATACCCCCGATTTTACGTGCTTGTACTTGTAAAGTTCACAATTTTGAGATAGTATATAGAGAAATTGCTGAACCAATTCTCTCGACTAGGAGGACTCCATGAGCCTGCGCATCGGAATCGACATCGGCTCCACCACCGTAAAGGTGGTCGTGCTGGATGAACAAAATAAGCTCCTCTTCCGCTCGTACGAGCGGCACTACTCCAAGGCCCGGGAACGGGCGGTGGAGACCCTGGCCTCCATCCGGGATATGCTCTTGGGCCAGTCGGTCCGGCTGGTGGTCACCGGCTCGGCCGGGCTGGGCGTGGCCAAGGCCGCGGGCCTCGATTTCGTGCAGGAGGTCTACGCCACCGCCGCGGCGGTGAATACCTACTACCCGGACACCGACGCCGTCATCGAGCTGGGCGGCGAGGACGCCAAGATCATCTTCTTCGGCGGCGCGCTGGAGGAGCGGATGAACGGCTCCTGCGCCGGGGGTACCGGGGCCTTCATCGACCAGATGGCCACGCTGATGAACGTGACCGTGAACGAGCTGGACGATCTCTCCCTCAAGCACGAGAAGATCTACCCCATCGCCTCCCGCTGCGGCGTCTTCGCCAAAAGCGATATCCAGCCCATCCTCAACCAGGGCGGGCGGAAGGAGGACGTGGCCGCCTCCATCTTCCAGGCCGTGGTGGACCAGACGGTGGCGGGCCTCACCCAGGGGCGGGAGCTCAAGGGGACGATCGTCTTCCTGGGCGGCCCCCTCCACTTCCTCAAGGGCCTGCGCGCCCGGTTCGTGGAGACGCTGCATCTCGACGAGGCCCACGCCATCTTCCCTGCCGACGGGGACTGCTTTGCCGGGATCGGCGCGGCCCTCTGCTCGGAGGAGTACGAGGCAAGGCCCTTTGACGAGCTGCTCAAAAAGCTGGAGGAGAGCGTGGACGCCACCAGCACGGTGGACACCATGCCCCCCCTCTTCAACGACGAGAGCGATTACGCCGCCTTCCTCGCCCGGCACAACGCCAAGCGTCCCCCCGAGGCGGACGCCGCCACCTATACGGGCGACGCGTACTTAGGCATCGACGCGGGCTCCACCACCACGAAGATGGCCCTCATCGCGCCCGACGGCGGCCTGCTCTATACTTACTACCACTCTAACCTCGGCAACCCCGTGGCCATCGTCCTGGAGCAGCTCAAGGAGATCTACAAGCTCTGCGGAGACCGCATCCGCATCAAAGGCAGCGCCGTAACCGGGTACGGGGAGGAGCTCATCAAAAACGCCTTTTCCTGCGACCTCGGCCTCGTCGAGACCGTGGCCCACTACAACGCCGCCGCCCACTTCGAGCCCGACGTGGACTTCATCATCGACATTGGCGGCCAGGACATGAAGTGCTTTAAGATCAGAAACGGCGCGGTGGACTCCATTATGCTCAACGAGGCCTGCTCCTCGGGCTGCGGCTCCTTTATCGAGACCTTTGCCAAGGCCCTGGGGTACTCCATCGCCGACTTCGCCAAAATCGGCCTCTTCTCCCCCCGTCCGGTGAACCTGGGCTCGCGCTGCACCGTGTTTATGAACTCCTCGGTCAAGCAGGCCCAGAAGGACGGGGCCAGCGTGGAGGACATCAGCGCGGGCCTCAGTATCTCCATCGTGAAGAACGCGGTCTACAAGGTCATCCGGGCCGCCAGCGCCGACGACCTGGGCAAGCACATCGTGGTCCAGGGCGGCACCTTCCTCAACGACGCGGTGCTCCGCGCCTTCGAGCAGGAGCTGGATCGGGACGTGACGCGCCCCACCATCGCCGGGCTGATGGGGGCCTTTGGGGCCGCCCTGGCGGCCCGGGACGCGGGGCTGGAGGCCTCCTCCCTGTTAAGCCTTGACGCCTTACAGTCTTTTTCCCACAGCGCAAGGCCTGTCACCTGCAATCTCTGCACCAACCACTGCTCCCTCACCGTCAACCAGTTCGACGGTGGGCGGCGTTTCATCTCTGGCAACCGCTGCTCCCGCCCCCTGGGCAAGGAGAAGACCGAGCTGCCCGACCTGATGAGCTACAAGTACAAAAAGCTCCGGGCCATGGAGGGCAAGGGGAAGGGCACCGGCCTGCGGGGCAGGATCGGCATCCCCTTCGGCCTCAACATGTACGAGAACCTCCCCTTCTGGTTCGAGTTCTTCACTTCCCTCAACTTCGAGGTGGTCCTCTCCCCCGAGTCCTCCCGCAAGCTCTATATAAGGGGCCAGCACACCATCCCGTCGGACACCGTGTGCTACCCCGCCAAGCTCCTCCACGGCCACGTGGAGGCCCTGGTGGAGGACAAGGTGGACGCCGTGTGGTACCCCTGCATGTCCTACAACAACGACGAGGGCATCGGCGACAACCACTTCAACTGCCCCGTGGTGGCCTACTACCCCGAGCTCCTCGCCGCCAACGTCCCGGCCCTGAAGGCGACCAGGTTTCTGGACCCCTACGTGGGCCTCTGGCGGCGCAAGGACTTCCAAAAGCGCATCGCGGCCGTCATGGCCGAGGAGTTCGACGTGCCGAAACGTGAGAGTATCGCGGCCGCGAAGGCCGCCTACGACGCCTACGACGCCTACATGGCCGATCTGCGCGGCACCGGGCAGGCATACATCGACTACGCCCGGCAGCACGGCCACAACATCGCGGTGGTCTGCGGCAGGCCCTACCACATCGACCCCGAGATCAACCATGGCATCAACGACCTCATCACCTCCTTCGGTTTCGTCCTGGTGACCGAGGACGCCCTGTCCGACCTGGTCGGATATGAGAGCCGCAAGGTCCTCAACCAGTGGACCTTCCAGAGCCGGATGTACAACGCCGCCCGCTATGTCTGCACCCAGAAGGATATGCAAGTGGTTCAGCTTGTCAGCTTTGGCTGCGGCACCGACGCCATCACCACCGACGAGATGCGCGACATTCTGGAGCGGGGCGGCAAGCTCTACACCCAGCTCAAGATCGACGACATCAACAACCTCGGCGCGGTAAAAATCCGCATCCGCTCCCTCATGGCGGCTATGGACGCGAGGAAGGGCAATGGATAAGGCCGAAATCTGGCGCGTCGCCAAGGCCCAGCTGGCTCTGGACCTCGGCTGTGAGGTCAAATTGCTTGACAGTCCTGAGAACGCGGTTTTCGAGTGGAGGGACCTGCCCGGGCGGCGGAAGTACAGCGCGGACACGCCCTTCCTGGAGGTCCTCATCATAGGCGGAAAACTGCTGGCGGCAGCCAGCCCCGCCCTCCTCCCCTGGTGCCGGGCCCATCTGCTGGACGCGCAGGCTCAGTGGCTCTTCCGTCCCGCCCCCCTGCGGGCGCTGGAGACCGCCCTGGCCGAACACGGTTACGAAATCGGCGGCATCCACCACTACTACCTGCCCAAGGCCCCCTTCCCCATGGCCACCCCCCGCTTTCCGGTGCGCTGGTACGAGGGGGAGGCCCTGGAGCGTTTTC
>DATMXU010000266.1:0-10948 GCA_035562355.1 Pseudoflavonifractor sp. | reverse complement strand
GCTTTCGGAAGGGGGCCCTTCCTCTCTTCCTCTCCGGGCTCATGTGGGGCATCGGCGCGGCCAGCAAGTGGACGGTCATCTACGGCGGGGTGGGGCTTGCCCTCCTCTACTTTGCGGGGCTCTTCTTCAAGTGGCGGGACTGGCCGCGGGAGGAGGATTCTCCCCGGTTCGGCCCCTGGCTTGTGAAGACCCTGCTGTTCTCGGTCCTCTGTTTCGTGGTCATCCCCGCCGTCATCTATACCCTCGCCTACATCCCCTACGCCGCCGCGCGCGGGGAGGTCACGGCACAGGCTGTTATCAGGGAGATGCTGGATAACCAGAAGTATATGTTCACCTACCACAAGGGCGTCGACGAGCCCCACGGGTACTCCTCCCGCTGGTACCAGTGGATTGTGGACGGGCGGCCTATTCTCTACTATCTGGACAATTCCAGAGAGAGCACCCTGGGGCTGAAGACGGCCTTCGGCGCGTTCAATAACCCCATTGTCTCCTGGGCGGGGCTGTTCGCCCTTATCACCTGCGCCGTCCAGGCGGTGCGCCGCCGCTGCGGCAAGGCGGCCTTTATCGTGGTGGGGTACTTCTCCCAACTGGGCCCCTGGTTTCTGATCGGCCGCACCCTCTTCGCCTACCACTACTTCCCCTCCATCCTCTTTCTGGTCCTGGCCCTGGCCTACGTAATGAACGATCTGGCCGAACGCCAGACCCGGGGTTGGCAGTGGGCGGTCTACGGCACCACCGGGGCCGCGGCGGGGCTCTACGCCGCGTTCTACCCCGTGCTCATCGGGCTGGAGGTCCCGGTCTGGTACACCTCTAATTTCCTGCGCTGGATCCCATCCTGGCCCTTCTAGACGCGGGCCACCCTATCTTTATTACGGAGGCAATCATGCATCTCATCGACTACCACTGCCACTCCCAGCTCTCTCCCGACAGCTCCACTCCGCTGATCGACAACGCCAGGGCCGCCATTCAGATGGGCATCTCGGAGCTGTGCATCACCGACCACTTCGACCTGCTGACCGGTCATGGCGAACGCCAGCACGCCTCCGCTTTGCGCTGGTCCCCCAGGGTAAAGCAATACCATGCCATAAAAGACGCCGTGGCGGGGAAACTGAAGCTCAAGCTGGGCATAGAGTTTGGCAGCGGACAGGTGGACGCCGTCGACGCGGCCCAGGCGCTCAGCCAGCCGGAGCTGGATTTCGTCATCGGCTCCATCCATAACCGCACGGAGGAGACCGGGGCCAGCGACCTCTACTATCTCAACTACACCTCCGCCGACTTCTGCTACGAGGTGCTGGAGGACTACTTCCTCTCCATGGAGCGGCTGGTGGCGGCAGACTGCTACGACGTGCTGGGCCACATCATCTACCCCATCCGGTATATGAACATCCGGGACGGCCAGGAGGTGGACATCTACCGCTATCTCGACCGCATCCGCGCCATTTTGAAGGGGGTCGTCGCCCACGGCAGGGGCATCGAATTCAACACCTGGTGCGGCAGGACGCTGGAGCAATGGCGTCCCACGCTGGAGGCGTACAGGGACTGCGGCGGCGAGTATATCACCGTGGGGTCCGACGCACACGTGGCCGGCAACATCGGCAAGGGGATACGGGAGGCCTATGAGCTCTTAAAAGATATGGGATTCCGGTACGTCACCACCTATGAGAAGAGAACGCCCGTCCAGATCAAGCTGTGACGGGGCAGACAACCGTAAGGAGGAAATCAATATGATCGCACTTGGTAGCGACCACGGCGGCTACACGCTCAAGCAGCACGTCATCGCCTATCTGGAGGCCCACGGCCTCCCCTATAAGGACTTTGGAACCAACAGCCTGGAGAGCTGCGACTACCCCGAATTCGGCCGGGCCGCCGCCAAGGCGGTGGCCTCGGGGGAATGTGACAGGGGCATCGTCATCTGCACCACCGGCATCGGCATCTCGGTCACGGCCAATAAGGTCCCCGGCATCCGCTGCGCCCTATGCCGGGACGTACTCACGGCACAGCTCACCCGGGCCCATAACGACGCCAATATGCTGGCCCTGGCAGGGGGCTTTACCGCCCCCTTTGAGGCCGAGCACATCGTGGAGGCCTTCCTGGGCACCGGGTTCGAGGGCGGCCGCCACGCCCGCCGCGTCAACGCCATTGAGGGGTAGGCACATCCCTTAAGAGAGCCCAAAAGCTGGGACGCCTTTGCACTTAGCGAAGAAAGTATGTGAAGTCTATGCCGATAAACGCCCCTCAAACACTGCATACGGAGCGCGCCCATAAAATTATTCAGTATTTTCTGGAGCGGGCGAAGGATTGGAGCGCGGAGAACCGTGATTTCTCTCTCTACTGGTCCATCGCGCACATGATGACCGCCGCGCAGACTATGCGGCTGTTGGCCCTTTCAAGGGGTTTAGACCCTGAAATAGCGGCAATCGCGGGAGCGATTCACGACATTGCAACCATGGAATCAGGAAAAAGCGAAGATCATGCAGCCAGAGCGCCGGAATTTATCGATTTGCTCCTCGGCGATTATAACGCAAGAAATGAGAGCCATGCCATCAGTGAGAGTGAGCTTACACTGCTCAAAGCTATCATTCCCCAACACAGCGATAAGGCGGTCGTCTCCGACGATCCCTATGCGGAGCTATTGAAGGATGCCGACGCAATTGACCGCTACCTGCATGGTGTTGAAACGAAGAAGCAAGAGGTTCCCCGGCTGGTCAACGCGTTTTCATCCATCGGCATAGAGCTCACATTAGGCTTTTAGCCATAGGTGATACACCTGCGGCGCGCTGTCTCCCCCGCCGCTGCGGCCCCACATACAAAAATCCCCGGACCGTGACGGTCCGGGGATCTCTTTTTAATCGAAGGACAGAAAAATCCCGCTGAGATCGGCGGTGCGGAGGCGGGGGGCCAAGTCTCCCGCCAGGCCACGCAAGTACTCCCCCGCCGCTTTGGGACGAAGGTCCAGCAGGGCAGCCAGCTTTTCCGCCGCCGCCGCCAGCCGCTCCGGCCCCTCCCGGTCCAGGACGCGCCCGATCTCCCCCCGCTGCTCCGCGGTGATGTTCAGCCGGGAGAGGTCCCCGCCCACCAGGGCGAGGCCCAGGGCGTTGACGGCAGCGGGCTCGTAGAGATTGATGAGCAAGCCCCTGTAGTCCTTGCAGTAAACGGTCAGCAGGGCCTTGACATACCGGGGGTCGAACCGGCTTAGAAAATCGTTTTCCATGCACAGCCGCTCCAGGTAGGCGTTGACGTAGTCCACCCCCTGCAACGCCTCACCCACCGGGCGGCAGAGCTGATAATCGATATCGCAGGGGATCTGGTGGGCGAAAAAGCGGTAGTCGTATCGCCGCCAGAACCCTCCGATGCTTTTGACGGTGCTGCGCAGGGACAGATTTTCGACCAAAGGCAGGCTGTCCCGCACCGCTTGCCAGAGCTGTTTCCCGTACTCCAGCTTGCGCCGAGTGGCGGCCAGCCCCGCCTCGAACCGCTCCTCCAGTTCGCCCGGGGCGCTCCCGCCCTGCTCCAGAGTAAATGCGACCGAGGCAAAGAGCTCCTCGGCCAGCGCGGTGGGCACCGAGCTGTGATCGAGCCCCGCGTAGAGCCCCACCCGCCGGGTCAGAAGGGCGTACAGCTCCTCCGCGTCCCCTGGCCGGGAGAGTTCATGTTTCATCCTCATCCTCCTCCACGGGCTCGTCCTCGTCCGGCTCCCAGCCCCGCAGCTCCCTGCACAGCCGGTCCAGCGCCGTCTCGGCCAGATACTCCAGGGAGCCCTGGGCCTTGCCGTCGAAGGTAGCCCGCATGAATTCGATCAGCTCGTCGTCGGTGAGGCTCTCGCCGCTCTCATTCTTGAAGTGGTAGAAGATGTCCTGGAGCTCCCCCAGGGTCTCCTCGTAATTTTGCTGGCAGAGGTAGGGGGAGCTCCGGAAGGCAAAAATCAGCTTTTTCAAGACCCCCTCTCCGAACTCCACCCGGTCGGTCAGGCGCAGGGCCTCCGCCCGCCGCTGGGCCAGGGCCAGCGCCTGAGCGTGGGACAGGGTGAGCCCGTACCCCTCCGTCAGCACATTGCACGCCTCCAGCGCTTTTACCGTGCCCGCAATCTGAACCTCCCGCAGCGCTAAAAAATTCATCTGACGCACCTCCTCCCATAGTATATACACCCATTGGGAGAAAAGGAGTAGACTTGAAATTTGGCGCGTTTTGTGGTATAGTAATAGTGAAATTAAGGGGCGTGCCATATCTTTTATGGCGCGTCTTTTTTCTATGCTTTCATCCACCCTTGGGATGCCGCCGCCGCGATAAAAACCGCGAAACACGTCAGCGGTCCTTCAAAAAAGATTCTTACGAAAACCAGACTCAATAGCAGAAGAAACCAGGCCTTGTGCCTGGTTTCTTCTGCTATTGAGTCTTCCCACCGGCAGCAACCGCCCTTCTTGCGAATCGCGCCGGATACCACTTCTGAAACCATGCTGTAAAAGCTCCCATCAGCACGGGCAGAACAGAATTGATGAGGCCCACATAGGGCGAAAGCTCTGTCCCCATCAATAGATACGTCCAAATCGGCGTGATCAGATACAGCACGCCCCAAGCGGCGGTCAGGATACGGTTTGTGCTGATAAAAAGCGGATTTGCAAACGCTTTTTCCAGGCCGTATTCCATTGCGCTGTAATGGGCGGTTAGCGGTACGTTCGGGAACGCGCCGATGAGCCACAGCAGCCCGAACAGAAAATAGCCGCCGGGCACAATAAGCCTTATATCCCCACCGAGCAATGCCGCGAGAGAAAGCCCCGCAACGATGGGTATGCTGATTTGTTCATAGACGACAGGCCGGAACACAAGCCATAACAGCGGTATGAGGGCGGCCGTAAGGATCCCTGCCGCGCTTCCCACAGCGGGATTTATTGCGATTGCCGTCCAAATGACAATCCATGGCGCAAGAAGAAGCAGCATATTGGTCTTGCGCTGCGGTTTTTGCTCCCGCCGTATTGGAGGAGCGGCCGCGCCAAACAATCCATCCCATTTCAGCATGAGACTGAAGTCGCCCAGGACCATATAAAGGTGCTGAAACAGCGCATCCTGCCCGGAAATTTCGCCACGGGCAATGGAACGCCAGACCGAATACGGCGTTTCAATCCTTGTAGTGTATGGCTTGAACTTTTCCGTTATCACTTCCGAGCCCTGCTTTGTCAGCAGCAGTTGATAGGTCTTTCCAATATCGGTATAGTTAAACTCCACGATGCGTTCCACGCCGTCCGGCTTATATAGAGCCGCCATCTGTACGGTGAAATTTAAGCTGTCATCGGTCGGGTCCCCTGCCTCCTCGCCCTTGCCAACGCCCCAAGAGGCGTCCGCCATTTTTTCAAACACATCGCGGGGGTATAGCGGTTTCGCAAGCTCTGCCTGTGTCTCAGTATGAATTCCTCCGGTGATAAACTCCGCCCCGGCGCGGCCGACAATCTCTAAATAGGCGTCTGTCCGGGTTTTCAGCTCCGGTACGCGGAACAATTCTCCCTGACCGCAATAAATTGTCGCATAGTTTCCCTTTCCGCAAAAGTGGTCAAACATGGAGTTGACCGATTCATAATTACCTTCGGGCGTCCAAAAGCCGCAGGTCGAAACGACAAGATGCCTTTGGCGGCTCAAGTCATACCGTGCCGGATGCCCGCCGCTCTCGTTTCCCACCGCCATAAAGGGCAAATTTATGGGCAGCTGGCGGTCAATCAGGTTTTTTAGACCTCCGGGTACGCCGTAATAATACAGAGGGAACGACCAAATAATCACGTCGGCCGCAATTATTTTTGCGAGAACTTCACTCATCTCATCCTTTATGACACACTTTCCCGGCGTCCTGTTCCAACAGACAAAGCAGCCCGTGCAGGGCTTTATGTCGGTCTTTGCCACGTCAGTAATCTCCGCGTCCGGCCACCCTGCTCCGTCCAAAAAAGCGCGGGTCAGGCACATCGTATTGCTCCGTTCGCCTTTTGGCGAGCCGTTGAGGACCAAGACCTTCATCCTTTCATCTCCTCCAACATAGCGATTGCTTTCTCCGCCCAATCAAGGCTGGCCCCGTAGAATGCCTCGCCGTAAAGGATAGAGAGCTCCCAAAATTTCACCTTTTTCTCATCATCGACAACTGCTCCGTATTCCGCAGTTGCAGTATGGGCGGCGCTCAATGATCTTCTGCTCTCCAAGCATTCCTCCCTGTAGGAGCGAAGCATATCAAGTGATTTGTCGATGCTTGTTTCTCCGGCGAAGAATAAGCGCATAAGAAATGCGCTCTTAACACACATCGCATCGGCGATGCTCGAATCCGGCAGCGACAGCCAATCCATAAGCTCTTCTTTTCCGCTGGCCGTTATGGTATACACCCGTTTGTTCGGTTTTTCAGTTTGCACGATGCGTTCGCTGGTCAGCCAGCCGTTTTGCTCCATCGTACCTAACTCGCGATAAATTTGACTGGCCTTTGCCTGCCAGAAAAATGAAAGAGAGGCCTTAAACGCCTTATCCAGCTCATAGCCCGTCATAGGGCCATAATTCAATAGGCCCAACAGTCCATGCTTGAGTGACATACCAATAACCTCCGCCTATCTTATATTCAACAAATTGAGTATATAACACAGCGAGTATAATTTCAAGATTAAATTTCAAGTTTTTTGTGATGCATGGCCTTTCGAGCCAAGAAAAATGCCGTAGGACTTAACCATCCTACGGCACATTTCAAAAACAAAAAACGTCCTGATTGATGCAGAGTATTATGCTCCGCGGTTTTCCCTCTTCCTTACCCGCACTTGGAGTACCCGCAGTTGCGGCAGGTGACGCAGCCACCCTCATGCTCCAAGGGGCTGCCGCACTCGGGGCAGTACTTGGCAAGCTTTGCCTCGGCGGGAGTCAGGTCGGAGTTGGGCGTTCCCAGCCGGGGGGTGATGGGGGCCACCGGCTCCCTGGGGGCGCTGTCGCCCCGGGCCTTTTTGACCACCTTCTCGATGGCCTTGGCGATGGCGTCGGGGCAGGAGGTGACGGGCACGTCCTTCTGTCTCAGGCAGGAGGGACAGCGGATGCCCTTGAGCTGAGCGATGAGCTCGTCGCTGTCCACCCCGGAGCGGAGCGCGATGGAGACCAGCCGGGCCGTGGCCTCGGACTGGGAGGCGCAGCCCCCGGCGCGGCCCGTGTTGGTGAATACCTCGCACACGCCGTTCTCGTCATAGTTGACGGTGATGTAGAGGTTCCCACAGCCGATGTGGACCTTCTCGGTGTACCCTGTGGTGACGGCGGGGCGGGGCCTGGGCTTGATGGCCCCGTTGCGCAGGAGGCAGGCCTGGCTGTCGCAGTCGGCGGCCATGACGGCCTCCACGTAGTCCACCGGTTTCTCCTCGGCCTTCTCCTTGCCGTTGACCTTGCCGATGTTGAGCACCTGCTCGTCGCGGCTGCCATCCCGATAGATGGTGGTGCCCTTGCAGCCCAGAGCGTAGGCCAGGGTGTAGACCTCGGCCACCTCTTCCCTGGTAGCCGAATTGGGAAAGTTCACCGTCTTGCTCACGGCGTTGTCGGTGAAGGCCTGGAAGGCCGCCTGCATCTTTACATGCCAGATGGGGGACACGTCGTGGGCGCAGACGAACACCTGCTTGAGCTCCTCGGGGATGCCGTCGATATGGGCGAGAGTGCCCTGCTCCACGATCTGGTGCATGAGCGCCTCGCTGTAGACCCCGGCGGCGGCCAGGGCGTCCTTTAAAATCTGATTGGTCTCAATGAGGTGGGTATTATCCATGACGTTGCGAATGTAAGCGTAGGCGAAAACCGGCTCCACCCCGGAGGAGACCCCAGCGATGATGGACAGGGTGCCCGTGGGGGCCACGGTGGTGACGGTGGCGTTGCGCAGGGGCGCGCCGTCCTTGTAGATGCTCTCCCCGAAAAGAGGGAAGGCCCCCCTTGTCTGGGCCAGGGTCTCGCTTGCCCTGTGGCCCACGGTCTGGATCAGCTCCATGACGGCACTTCCCATGGCCACGCCCTCGTCGCTGTTGTAGGGAATGCCCATCAGCAGGAGCATATCGGCAAAGCCCATGACGCCCAGGCCGATCTTTCGGGTGGCCCGGGTCTCGGCGTCGATCTCAGGCAGGGGGTACTTGTTGGCCTCGATGACATTGTCGAGGAAGTGGACGGCCTTATGGACGGTGGCCGCCAGCTTGTCCTTATCCAGGACATAGCGGCCCTCCTCCACCTTCAGATGGTTCACCAGGTTGATGGAGCCCAGGTTGCAGGCCTCGTAGGGCATGAGCGGCTGCTCGCCGCAGGGGTTGGTGCTCTCGATCTCGCCGTGGAGCGGGGTGGGGTTGTCCCGGTTCAGGCGGTCCAGGAAAATGATGCCCGGCTCCCCGGTCTGCCAGGCGGAGGTGACGATGGCGTTGAAGACCTCCCGCGCGTCCAGCTTACCGGTGACCTTGCCCGTGGCGGGGTCCACCAGGTCGTACTCGGTTCCCGCCTCCACCGAGCGCATGAAGGCCTCGGTGATGCCCACCGAGATGTTGAAGTTGGTGATCTCGCTGGTGTTGTTCTTACAGGAGATGAACTCCAGAATATCGGGGTGGTCCACCCGGAGTATCCCCATGTTGGCCCCCCGGCGGGTGCCGCCCTGCTTCACCGCCTCCGTGGCGGCGTTGAATACCTTCATAAAAGAGATCGGCCCCGAGGCCACGCCGCCGGTGGAGTTGACCGTGCTGCCCTTGGGCCGCAGCCGGGAAAAGGAGAACCCGGTGCCGCCGCCCGACTTGTGGATGAGCGCGGCGTTCTTGATGGCATCGAAAATCTCCTCCATGGAGTCCCCCACGGGCAGGACAAAGCAGGCCGAGAGCTGCCCCAGAGGCCGCCCCGCGTTCATCAGTGTGGGGGAGTTGGGCAGAAAGTCCAGGTCGGTCATCATACTGTAAAAGCGCTCGGCCAGCGCCTCCACGTCTGCCTTGGGGTCGAACCGGGTATCGGCCGCGGCGATGGCGTCGGCCACCCGGCGGAAGAGCTGATCCACCGTCTCGGTGGGCCTGCCCTGCTCGTCCCGGATGAGGTAACGTTTCTCCAGTACCTGGCGGGCATTGTCGGAAATTGGCATATCATTCGTCCCCTCTCAGTAAAACTGGGCGGCAGCTCTTGGCTGCCCGCCCAGGTAGTTGCACAATATATTGTACCACGCGAATTCTGCGTGTCAATATCTAGTTTATTTCTGCGCAGATAAAATCCACGTTTTCGACAGTCCCTTTTTCCCCTACGGATAGGCGCTGCGGTACTCCTTACCCTTTTCCAGGGCGATCTGCCGCAGGTCAAAAAGTTCGTTCACCGTCACAAAATAATAGCCCTGGGCGTGGAGGGCATCCACTACCCGGAGGGCCGCCTCCACCGTGGGGTCAAAGATATCGTGCATGAGGATGATGGCCCCGTCCCGTGCCTTCTGGAGGATAAAGGCCACCTCCCGGTCGGCATTCTGGTTCCCCCAGTCCTCCGGGTCGATGGACCAGAGGATGATGGGCGCGCCCGCCCAGGCCTTGACCCCCGCGTCGGTCAGCCCGTAGGGCGGGCGGAGGGCAAAATCGTCGTGGCCCAGGACATCGACCAGCAGCGCCCGGGTCCGGTCCACCTGTGCGGCGAAATCGGCCCGGTTGAGCCCCAGCAGATTGCGGTTGTGGTCGTAGGTGTGGACGCCCACCTGATGGCCCTCTGCCTCCATCCGCTGCACCAAGTCCCGGTTGACCTCCACATTCTTTCCGATGAGAAAGAACGTGGCCTTGGCCCCCCGCTCCGCCAGTCCGTCCAGCAGGCGGGTGGTGGTGGAGCGGCGGGGTCCGTCGTCAAAGGTGAGGGCGATGAGCTTGGGGGAAGTATCCGTTTCTCCCTCTGTCAAATTGGGATATGACTCCTCCGGCATCGGCCCGGCGGAGTCCACCGTGACCGCCGGGGCCTTCCGCCAGAAGAAAAAAGCCGGAATCCCCAGCTGCAAAAGGAAAGCGGCTGTCAAGAGTATTCCTGTTCCTCTTTTCAGCCGTCTCCATATCATTTCGCCGCCGCCCTTCCGTCTTCTGCGGGTAGTTTGCGCAGGGAGGGCAAAATAGTTGTAATGTAATTTTTGTTAGAATGCGACTGCTATTCCCTGGGGTCCCGGTCCCCCTCCAGGGAGATGAAGTAGCGGTAGAGGGGCATGAGGGCCTTGTATCCCCTGGCCAGCTTGTCCACGAAGGCTGGCGAGAAGGTCTCGCTGGGCTGGCCGTGCCCCGTCAGGGCCAGGGTCTTTTTATTATACCAGGGGGCCAGCAGTGCGGTGGTCTCCCCCTTGGATTTTTTATAGTCCTCTCCCTCCAAAACGAAGACGTCCTGTCCGTTGAAGGTCCGGACCAGCTTTTCGAAGGGCTTGGGGTCATGGTCCAGTCGGGCCCGGAATTTGGCCATGGTGAGAGCCTTGGGCATATAGTAGCCCATGCCCCAGGTATAGCCCTCCGGCTCCAGCTCAAACCAGAAGGTGGGGCGGGCCGTCCACTCGTCGGAGGGCTGCTCCATGGAGCACCAGAGGTGGTCCTTATACGGTCCCCTGCCGTGGAGGCGCCGGGCGTCCCGGTAGATGCGGGAGACCTTGGGCGAGAGGTCCAGGTCCCCGTGCTCCTCCATCACCTGCTCATACACTTGGCGGGAGAGAGCCTTCATCGGCTCGTACAGGGTGCGCAGGTAGACCTCCTTATGGGCCTCGAACCAGGTTTTTTCGTTGTTGAACCGGATGCCCCACATAAAATCGACGGTCTCCTCGCTGAAACCTTGAAACATACGCACGCCGTCCTTTCGCGCTTTTTATGGTTATTGTAACACAGAGCGGCGCAAAAAAACAGCCCCCCGGCTCAAGCCGGGGGGCGGGTAAGGCGGAAGGAGAGCGGGTAACCGCGAGGGCCTCCCCTACTCGGTGGGAATGCCGGGGGGCGGGGTCTCTACCGGATCG
>DATMXU010000265.1:0-3861 GCA_035562355.1 Pseudoflavonifractor sp. | reverse complement strand
GTACAATTTAGCCAGAAAGGAAGAGGTGAGTCCCATGGGCTAGGAAGCTTGGCGAACCATCGTACCTTTTATCCGACCCCCGCAACGCGCAGAAGGCTGCATTAGGAAAACAGAAATCCCTTTGACAGGTTCCAACACCATCTCGTTCCTGCGAGACAGCACACGGTGACCTCGACCGCAAAATATTGCACAAGACGGAACCGAATGTGCCAACAGTGTCACAAGGTAACGGAAGAGAATTTCTGCATTTTCCGCACACGTTCAGCGCGCAATTCGTAGAAAGCAGAGGTTAGAGCGAGTGTCAGAAATCCAGAAACAGACGTAGCCCCCCATCCGCGTTGGACGGATGGGGGGTTGTGCTGTCTATGGATTCTTCGGACTTGCGAATCGGCTCCGGGCATGGCATAATAGCCGCAAGCGGCCGGTGCGACAGGCCCATATAGGCGATTTTTGAAGGGGGCGGTAAATTGAGAGACACAATATCCGTAATCTTTGGCTCCTTTGTGTGGCTGATGACGGTGGTCCTCTCGGCGGCGTGTTTGCCGTCGGCTGCCCCTGCGCCCCTGTTTCTGCCGCCGCTCTTTTGCGCGGCGGTACTGCCGACGGCCTGCTGCGGGCGCTGTTCCTTTACCGCCGTGAAACTGCGGGTCCAGAAGTTGGAATAAGATGCCCTTCCAATTGGACGGGGGAGGATCGGGAAATAGATGCTCTCCAGCTGGAAGGGAGTATGAGTAATGTTTATCAAGCAGGATTGGTTTATGCGCCAGATCGAGGTGCTTGCCGCCGCGATCGCGCAGTTGATTTTCGGGCGGGGCGAGGTGCTCCATGAGATACGGGAAGAGGGTCGGAACACCAGCGGAGCCCTGCTGGAGCGTGAGCCCATGGCGCTGCTCAAGCGGGGAAGACTCTGCGAGGGGGAGGACGCCCTCTTTCGCACACTGGATCTGAGTGACCGGGAAGACCTGCTCTTTGCCACGGAATTCTACCGGGAGGCAAACCGCCTCTCCGACGAGGAACTGGCGGCCCAGGATTTTACCAGGGAAGAGCTGTGGGACGGCCTCCGTGAGGTCGTGTCCCTCTATGGTGTGGAGATTCCGGGCTTTTAAAGAAGAAGGCGCGGGGGACAGAATTTTCTGTCCCCCGCGTTTTGCTCTATAGCAGCGTCGAGCCGTTGATGTCCAGCTTGAAGGTGAGGCCGAAGAACTCGGCGGCTTTGCGGCACAGGAGCATACGCTGAAGGAAGATCTCGAAGTAGTCCATCACCGCGCAGACCTCGGTGTTGATGACGAGCGAGAGGGTAAAGGTTTTGGCATCCGGGTCCAGCGTGGTCTCAGAGTGCTCCACGGCGTAGTTCACCCTGTCGTGGATATCGAAGGTTGCGATGTCCTTGTTGCGTACCCGGCTGCGGCGCACGTCGGTCTTGTCGGCCAGGAGGAGGGCGGCGGCGATGGCGTTGACGGGGTAGGCCGTCTTGTCGTCGTGGTAGCCGATGGCGGTGACCACCTCGGCGAGGTCCTCGCTCTCCATCCCCAGCTTGTCGAGGATGCGAAAGGCCATCAACGCCCCCGATTGGGCGTGGTCGTTGCGGTTGATGACATTGCCGATGTCGTGCAGGAAGGCGGCAATCTTTGCCAGCTCCCGTTTCCGCTCGTCATAGCCCAGCGCCTCCAGCAGGTCGCTGGCCACCATGGCACACTTGGTCACGTGACCGAAAGAGTGCTCTGTGTACCCCAGGGCGAGGAGGGAGGCGTCAGCCTGGGCGATATAGGTGCGGATCTCCGGATTGTTTTTAACGGTCTCGTAGGTGACGTTCATGCAAATGCCCCGTTTACTTTAGTCTACAATGTTTTTTATTATGGGGTGATGAAAGAGTGCTTCTGTTCCAGCATGGTGATCTCACTGCTTTGAACTTGATGCAGGGCTGGGGCCCAGTAGGGGGAAGGCGTCGGAGTGATGCTGACAGTCGGTACCGCGGAGGGGGTGGCTGCTGCCGCCGTATCGGCGCCCTCCGGTCCGCAGGCAGCAGGACCAGCAGCAGCCCCACGGCCAGCAGGGAAAATTCTCTTTCTCATGGGAATGATGCCCCTTTCGCGTCCATCCTATCACTCCGATGTGCGAAAGGCCAGTTATAGTGGCGGCTACAGGGCGATCGGCTTTAAATGTCCTTGATATCGTACGGCGTGGTCTGATACACGTAATAATTGAGCCAATTGGTGTAGAGGAGTTGCCCGGCACTGCGCCAGCGAACCACAGGGGGCTTTTTTGGATCGTCCTCAGGGAAATAGTGGGCGGGCACGGCGATATCAAGGCCCTTGTTTATGTCCCGCCAGTACTCCTTTGCCAGGGTGTCGGGGTCATACTCCGGGTGGCCCATGATGAAGAAACGGCGGCTGTCCCGGCTTTTCACCGCATAGACCCCCGCCTCATTGGACGAGGCAACGAGCTCCAGGTCCGCCACCTTCAGGATATCCTCCTTCCACACCTCGGTGTATCGGGAGTTAGGGGCGTAGAAGATGTCGTCAAAGCCGCGGAACAGGGGGGAGCTGGGCTTAAGCACCGTGTGCTCATACACCCCAAAGAGCTTTTTGGGCAGAGTCCGCTTTTCGATGCCGTAGTGGTAGTAGAGCCCCGCCTGGGCTCCCCAGCAGATATGCAGGGTGGAGTGGACATGGGTCTTGCTCCACTCCATGATCTCGCACAGCTCTCCCCAGTAGTCCACCTGGTCAAACTCCAGGTTCTCCACCGGCGCGCCGGTGATGATGAGCCCATCGTACTTTTGATTCTGAATCTGATCAAAGGTGGTATAGAAACTCTCCAGATGGTCGCTGTCCGTGTGCTGGGGCGCATAGCTGGACGTGCTGAGCAGATTCACATGGATCTGCAGCGGAGTATTGGACAGCTTGCGCAGCAGCTGGGTTTCCGTGACAATCTTGGTGGGCATCAGATTAAGGATAAGCACGTTCAGCGGGCGGATGTCCTGGTGCAGGGCCCGGTGCTCGGTCATGACGAAGATGTTCTCTCCCTCTAGTACCGTCCGGGCAGGCAGGGAGTCGGGAATACGGATTGGCATAGCGGCCACCTCCAACAGGGAAACTTGATTTACCTCTATTATAAAGTATCTCCCTGCTCTTCGCAAGAGAACGTTTTGCGTACAGATGTACGCCTGGGATGGAGGCGCGGCCGGACGAATAAGGGATGCCGTGGATAAGGAGGGCGTGAGCGTGGGATAATTATCTGTGGAAACGCATATTTCAAAGAATTCTCCGCATTTGGGCAAAAAACTGTTGACAACCCTCGAAGGGTCTGTTATAGTAACCGAGCGCCTGTTTGAGTCGGCACCGTTCCTTCCCATCGAGAAGAAAGTTTCTTCGAGATTTACGAAAAAAGTGCTTGACAATGAGGACACGGCGTGGTATCCTAATCAAGTTCGTGTGAGACGCGAACGCCGCTGAATGAGAGCGATTTTTCCCGCCGCTGATGTAAAAACGTCGGCAAAAAACGAGAAAAAAGACTTGACAGCAAGTACCAGTTATGGTACACTAGAGATCCTGCCGCTGAGGGCGGTGTGCACCTTGTAAATTAAACAACGTGAAGAACTTGAAGCACCAGAAAAGGATTAAAGAAGTCTTTTCTGAGCAAGCAATTGCTTAGTGAAGGCTCTTGACAAATTTCTTTGAAGCTATGATTAGTTTTCAATGAAGATGATTTGAGCGGTATAAACCGTTTAGATACCATTTTATTGAGAGTTTGATCCTGGCTCAGGATGAACGCTGGCGGCGTGCTTAACACATGCAAGTCGAACGGAGCTATCTGGATAGAGGATTCGTCCAATTGAAGGGTATGCTTAGTGGCGGACGGGTG
>DATMXU010000264.1:0-13813 GCA_035562355.1 Pseudoflavonifractor sp. | reverse complement strand
ATATTATAATCAGCCGTAGAACCAATGGGAGCCGATGGTGGTCACATAGGGGCGGTTTTCAGGGGCCCAGTGGCTGTTAGCACGGGCGGGAGCCAGGAAATAGAGGCTGTTCCCAGCCGTGCTGGCCCCGTCCAGGCAGAGCTTGGCGGCCAGTACGCTCTCGCCGGTGGGCTCCTGATAGATGGTGCCGTTGGCCACGGGGGTGAACTGAATTCCCCATTCGTCATCAAAAATCACGTCGTAGACCGTGTTTGGGAACTCGTCGCTCTTCACGCGGTTGAGAATCACGTTGCCCACGGCGATTTTCCCGGTCAGCGGCTCCCCCTGGCTCTCGGCGGAAATGATATGGGAGAGCCAGTAGAGGTCGGTGGCGTTATACCAGGCGTCCCCCGAGACGACCGCGCCGCTGCCGCTCCGGATGTTCACGTCGCCGGTGGCGGCGTCCCAGTCAACCTCAGCCCCAAGGGCCTTTGCCAGCACGCGGACGGGTACCAGGACCCGCCCGTCCTCAGCCAGAACGCCGTCTGCGATATAGAGCGCCCGGCCGTTGGCCTCCAGATAACGCTCCCCCGGGCAGGCGGTAAGCGCAAGTCCATTTGCCCGGACCACCGCGCGTCCCTCCCAGGTGAGCGCCGCGTCTCTCCGCAGGGCCTGCGTCACCGCCCGTAGCGAGACGTAGGTGCAGCTTCCAACAACCCGGGGCGCCACGTCGCTTTGCACCTTCACGCCGTCCACCCGCAAGTCGGCGGCATGGGCGCCCACGCCGAGAGCCAGGGCCAGGAGCAGGCCAAAGATCAGCCTTCCACATCGTCCCATAATGGTCACATCCTTTGTTACTTTTTGTAACCGAATTGTAACCTATCCCTGAGACTGGCGCAAGGTGTAATCTTTTCCAGCGCAGCAAAGCCCTTTTATTTCTCTTTTCCCCCCACCCCGCTGGTGGAGCAGCTGATAAGGAACCCTACACTGCCGGAGGCAAAGTCCCGGAACTGCGTCAGGCTGCCGGAGTTGACCTCACCCGCCGGCATGAGAGTGCGCAGTACCATTAAAATAAAAAAAGAGACCAGCCCGATAGAGGCCACCACCATGACCTGCGCCCGGTCGCAGATCTGCCCCTCCCCCTGCTCCGTCTGGGTCACAGCGGGAGGGGCAGGAACGGCGGCGGTCTCCGCCTCTCCGCCCTCCGCCCGGAAACCGATCTGGTCCAGCGCCCCGTCACTCATTTGGGGCGGAGCGTTTCCACGGTCCACGCGGCCTTCAGCTCCCCTTTTGCGGTGCTGATTAAAGTTGGCGCTGACGAGATAGCCAAAAATCCCGGCCGCCGAGGTGCGCATCAGCGCGTCGATCCCGTTGACCTCGGCCGTGACCTCTCCGCGCAGAAAGAGGTTGATGGCCGACTGGAGCATAAGCAGGGCCAGAATACACAACAGAAATTTGTCCACCAGGTAGATTCCGCCCCATCGGCGGTAAGCCGCCCTGGCCTGACAGAGGCACTTCATAAAAACCCCTCCAAACGTATCCTATGGGCCTCCCTTCGCCATTGTGCGCCCGGGCGCGATGTGATACACTGGTGTCAAATGGCGCAAGGAGATGGATAAATGCAGATCACACTGAAACAGGGCGGCCGCACGGCGACTGTCGACACCATGGGCGGAGAGCTTACCTCTTATCGGGACGAGCGCGGACTCGAATACATCTGGCAGGGGGATCCGGCCTCTTGGACCGGGCGCAACCCCATCCTCTTCCCCATCGTGGGCAAGCTGCGTGGGGGCACGGTGCTGGCGCTGGGCAAAGAGTGCCGTATGCCCCAGCACGGTCTTGCCCGGCGGCGGGAGTTTACGCTGGTCGAGCATGGGGAGAACTGGGCGGTGCTGGAGCAGCGGGAGGGGCCGGACACGCTGGAGGCCTATCCCTTTCCCTATCTCCTCCGGGTACGGCAGGAGTTAAAGGAAACCGGCTTTACAACCACCGCCACTATCCACAACACCGGGACGGAGGACCTGCCTTTCTGCCTGGGGGCCCACACCGCCTTCCGCTGCCCCCAGCGCCCCGGCGAATCCTTTGGGGACTATGTCCTTGTCTTTGACCAGACCGAACGCCTCCCCGCTCTCCTCCCCACAGAGGACGGTCTCCTCCCGCACGAAAAGATCATGCCGTGCCTTGATGGTACGGATACCCTCACCCTGGACTACGCCGTCTTCGACCGGGTGGACACCCTCACCTATGAGGGGCTGCGGTCCCAGGGCGTCAGCCTGCGGCATCGAACCGGGGGCCACGGGGTCCACGTGGACTTCACCGGCTGGCCCATGCTGGCCTTCTGGACCCCGCCGGGAAAGCACGCCCCTTTCCTCTGCATCGAGCCGTGGCACGGCTGCGCAGCCTATGAGGACGAGACGGGCCGGTTTGAGGACAAGCCCTACGCCGTCCTCCTCCGCCCAGGCGAGGAATGGAGCTTGGGCTACTCCGTCACCACGCTGTAATCCGCAAAAGACAAGCCCGCAGGGTCAGCCTTGACCCTGCGGGCTTGCTTATCCCGCGCCCGTCACCGCTCGGTGACGGGCTTTGCTTTTTCTTTGGTCTTCTTTGCGCCGCCCTGGAGCTCCGGGACGGGTGGAACCTCGTTCCTGGGCTTTACATGGGTGACCTCGGGGCGTTTCATTCCCTGCTTTGCCATGGCTCCTCCTCACACGTCCTGATTGGGAATCGATTTCTTCTTGGCGTTGCGGTTCTGATTCTGGTTTTCCTGCGTGATGGGGGTCTGCCCGTGGCACTTCTCCTTGCGGGCGCGCTTGTTGTCGGGCTGGCTGTCCTTCGGCATGTTGTTCACCTCGGCGGTAGTTTGCCCGGTAAACGCTGAAAAATCAGCCTAAATCACATAATTGTTCCCCTCCGCGGTGGAGGACGCCAAGTCCGCGATGGTGATGCCGTCGAAGAAATCGTTGATCAGGGTATCGAGCTTTTTCCACATCGGCAGGGTACGGCAGCCGTCCATGCGGGGGCAGGGCTCCGCCCCCTCCTCCAGGCAGGACACGGGGGCGAGACTCCCCTCGGTCAGGCGCAGAACGCTGCCCACGGTGCACAGCTCAGGCGACTTGCTCAGGCGGTAGCCGCCACCCTTTCCCCGCAGGCCGGTCAGCATCCTGTCCCGTACCAGAGACTTCAGGATGCTCTCTAAATATTTTTCGGAGATCTCCTGCCGCTCTGCGATCTCCTTGAGGGGGATGTACCCCTCGGTCTGATGCTCGGCCAGGTCGATCATCACGCGCAGGGCATAGCGCCCCTTCGTGGAAATCATCATAGGTCTTTCCTCCTTATTATAACCTAGTATACAACAGGGTTAATAGGAGTTCAAGCGGTACGACAGAAATATTTTTTATGGACACCTATCAAGGCAGTCGATAAATCCCCTATCCAAAGGAATCGGAGGGAAGAAGGATTCCCCTTCACGTTCAGGAAAATCACTTTTTATCTCTTGAAAAAGGATAAAGTGCAACAGCCTGTCGGAAAGGCTTTTTCGACAGGCTGGTTTATGTTATACTATGGATAAACAAGACGAACTTCGGGGGCGCGTATGAGAAAGCTGGCGGTTGGGATCCTGGCCCATGTGGACGCGGGGAAGACAACCCTCTCTGAGGGGCTGCTCTATACCTGCGGGTGCCTGAAAAAGCTGGGACGAGTGGACCACCAGAACGCCTTTCTGGACACCGAGGCCATTGAGCGGGAGCGGGGTATCACCGTCTTCTCCAAGCAGGCTATCTTGCCCCTGGAGAACCTGGAGCTCACGCTGCTGGACACCCCCGGCCACGTGGACTTCTCCACCGAGATGGAGCGGACTTTGGGCGTGCTGGACTGTGCCATTTTGGTGGTCAGCGGGCCGGACGGAGTGCGGGGGCACACGCTGACCCTGTGGAAACTCCTGGAGGAGTATGGCGTTCCCACCTTCCTCTTCATTAATAAGATGGACCTGGCCGGGGCGGACCGGGAGGCGTTACTCGCCCAGCTCAAGGACCGTCTGGGGGACGGCTGTGTGGATTTCGGCGCGGCGGCGGAGCATATCTGGGAGAGCGCCGCCCTGTGCGACGAGGCTCTCCTCACCCGATACCTGGACCTGGGCCGGGTGGAGGACAGCGACCTTGCCGCACTGGTGGAGGGCCGCAGGCTCTTTCCCTGCTACTTCGGCTCCGCCCTCCGGCTGGAGGGGGTGGAGGCCCTGCTGGATGGGCTGCGGCGGTACGCCCCCTCCCCCGCCTATGGCGCGGAGTTTGGCGCGCGGGTCTATAAGATCGCCCGGGACCCTCAGGGCGAACGGCTGACCTATCTGAAGGTCACCGGCGGAACCCTGCGGGTGAAGGACCTGCTCACCAACCGCCGGGCGGGCCTGGGGGAAGGCGAGGCCTGGGAGGAGAAGGCGGACCAGCTCCGGCTCTACTCCGGCGCCAAGTATCGCATGGCGGATGAGGTAAGCGCGGGCACGGTCTGCGCCGTGACCGGCCTCTCCCGCACCTACCCCGGCCAGGGGCTGGGTTGGGAGCGGGACTGGGGACGCCCGGTGCTGGAGCCGGTGCTTACCTACCGCGTCCTCCTGCCCGACGGGTGCGACCCACACGCCGTCCTCCTGAAACTCAGCCAGCTTCAGGAGGAGGACCCCCAGCTCCACCTGGTGTGGAACAGCCAGACGCGGGAGATCTGCCTCCAGCTCATGGGAGAAGTACAGCTTGAGATATTAAAAGCGCTTATTTTCACCCGGTTTGGTCTGGCGGTGGAGTTCGACGCCGGGAGCATCGTCTACCGGGAGACCATCGCCGCCCCCGCAGTGGGCATCGGGCATTTCGAGCCTCTGCGGCACTATGCCGAGGTCCATCTCCTGCTGGAACCGGGTGAGCGCGGCAGCGGCCTGCGCATCGGGAGCGACTGTCCGGAGGCCGTGCTGGACCGGGGCTGGCAGCGGCTCATCCTCTCCCATCTGGCCGAGAAGACCCACCTGGGCGTCCTCACCGGCTCGCCCGTCACCGACCTCACCATCACCCTTATCGCCGGCCGGGGCCACGAAAAGCACACCGAGGGAGGCGACTTCCGCCAGGCCACCTACCGGGCCGTGCGCCAGGGCCTCATGCGCGCCGAGAGCGTCCTGCTGGAGCCCTTCTACGACTTCCGGCTGGAGGTACCCCAGGCCAGCCTGGGCCGGGCCATGTCAGACCTTCAGCGGATGAGCGGGGAGATGGCGCCCCCTGAGACGGCGGGAGAGCGCGCCATCCTCACCGGCTCGGCCCCGGTATCCGGCCTGCGTGACTACGCCCGGCAGGTCACGGCCTACACCGCGGGGCAAGGGCGGCTCTTCTGCGTCAATGGCGGGTACCGCCCCTGCGCGGACCAGGCCGCCGCCGTCGCAAGCCTTGGGTATGACCCGGAGCGGGATTTGGAGAACCCTCCCGACTCTGTCTTCTGCGCCCACGGCGCCGGCTTTACCGTCAAGTGGGATCAGGTGGAG
Source organism: Pseudoflavonifractor sp. (assembly GCA_035562355.1). GTDB lineage: Bacteria > Bacillota > Clostridia > Oscillospirales > Oscillospiraceae > Pseudoflavonifractor. Next base: position 8,325 of record DATMXU010000264.1, on the reverse strand, counting down.
GCGTATGCCCACGTAAGCTCCGGCCTTGTACTGGATGGCGTGCCGGAGCCGGAGGAACCGGATGCCCCCGCTCCCCTCCCCCGCTCGTCCTCCTACGCCAACATAGCGGCGGAGGATAAGGAGCTGCAGGCCATCTTCGAGAGGACCTACGGCCCTGTCAAGCGGCGGGGCTTTACCCCCTCCTCCCCGGCCCGGGAGGTCATTGAGGCCGCTCGCCACAGGTCGCCCCCCATCCCGGACGGACCGGAATACCTGCTGGTGGACGGATACAATCTTATCTTTGCCTGGGACGAGCTGAAGGCTGCGGCCCGGGAGAGCCTGGACGCAGCCCGGCAGCTATTGCTGGATCTCTTGAGCAACTACCAGGGCTTTCAGAAGAACGAGGTCATCGTGGTCTTCGACGCCTACCGGGTGCCCCGGAGCGTACGGGACGAGAGCCGCTACCACAACATCCACGTGGTCTTCACCAAGGAGGCTGAAACGGCGGACGCCTACATTGAGAAGGTCACCTATGACCTCGGCAAAAAACACCGGGTGAGGGTGGCCACCTCCGATTATGCCGAGCAGCTTATTATCCTGGGCCACGGGGCCCTGCGCCTGTCCGCCTCCACCTTCCGGGAGGAGGTGGAGCGGGTGGGCGGCCAGATCTCCGCTCTGCTGCGGCAAAATAACCTTGCCCAGCGCTCTCAGCCCATCCGCGCCGCCATGGAGAAAGCGCTGGAGGGCGGCAAATAAGGGCTGCAAAAAACGGCTGGTCCTCCTTTCGGAGCACCAGCCGTTTTGAATAAACCGGAATCTGTCAGCTTTGCACCAGGCTCATAATCCATCTCTCAACTGCGAGATATTTTCTCCCGTCAAGTCCATATACTGGATTTGAATTTCCACAGCGTCTCCAAGGTAGGCGTTGATCCGGGCTATCTCTATGTCCACGATTTACTGTGTAGATTCTGTGTTCATATACCGTGATTTAATTACCTTCCGGTTCCCTTGCTTTCTTCCACATAAAAAGCTGGTACCCATTGCAATCGCTAGAAAAGCTAGCGATTGCAATGGGTACCGTTTTGGCGGAGTAGGAGGGATTCGAACCCTCGAGCCCTTGCGGACTACACGATTTCCAGTCGTGCTCGTTATGACCACTTCGATACTACTCCAAATTGTCGCTGCTTGGCCCTTCTCGGAGCGGAGCAACGTTAATTATTATACCAGCTTTTTCGGCCCCGTCAATACCTAATTTTATTTTCCACACTATTTTGCGCCTACCCGCTGCATAGAGAAAGGAGCATTGCGCTCCTCCCGCCTGTCGAACAAGTATTTTCCCCAAGCTGACACGACCTTCATCACTTTTCAAAGTGATGAAGGTCGTTTTTCCTACATACGAAAAGGAACCTTTCCGTCAAAGGGTTTATCGACAGCCCGGGGGAAGGCGCATTGGGTCCCTTCCTTCCGTTTCACATCCTCTAAAATCACTTGCTACCTGTGTTAAAGAAGGGCTGGAGTGCGGCGGCCATACCGCTGACCGGCATGGTCTGAAGAACCACCTTGCCGGGACCGGTGACGACCGTGTTGAAAAGGCCCTCGCCGCCGAAGAGGACATTTTTTACCCCCTTCACGGTCTGGACGTCGATGGAGCAGGTCGCGTCCACCATGCAGAGGTTGCCCGTGTCCACGATGATGCTCTGCCCGGGCTTGAGGTCGTACTCCACCGCGTAGCCGTCCACCTCCAGAAAGACCGTGCCGCGGCCCGAGAGTTTCTGCATGATAAAGCCCTCGCCGCCGAAGAGACCGGCGCCGAATTTCTTCTGGAAAAAGACCGACAGCTCCACCCCGGCCTCAGAGGCCAGGAAGGCGCTCTTCTGGGCGATGACAGGCCGGTCGGGGGTGATCTCCACGGCGCGGATAGAGCCGGGAAAGCTGGAGGCAAAGGCGATCATGCCGTCCCCCCGCGCGGTATAGATGTTCTGGAACATAGACTCGCCGGAGAACATACGCCCAAAGGCCTTCCCCAGGCCGCCCGCCGCCGTCTGCATCTCCATATTGGGACTCATCCAGCACATAGAGCCCCGCTCGGTAATCATGCTCTCTCCACCCGATAGATTACACACCACAACGGGCATAGGCTCGCCGATGATCTCATATCTCATGGTCCTGCCCCCTTTTTCTTGGTATGTCAAGTATACGCCTTCGGGGAAAAAACCACAACCGAAACTTAGCACCCCCGCGTTTCGACCGGGCACAAATTTATTTGCGCTTTTTGTCCGAATATCGTATAATACTTCCATGCATCCAAGCGGACTTTCATCAATTCAAAGGAGTGCTCACCATGGTTTTGACGAGAACCGAGGCCCTGAGCCTGCTCAGGGAGTACAATAAGGACCCCTTTCACCTGCGTCACGCCCTTACGGTGGAGGCCGTTATGGACTGGTTTGCCAGAGAGCTGGGCTACGGGGCCGAGGCTGACTTCTGGGCCACTGTGGGCCTCCTCCACGATCTGGATTTTGAGCTGTGGCCCGAGGAGCACTGCGTCAAGGCACAGGAGCTGATGGAGGCGCGGGGCCTCGACAGCGCCCTCATCCACGCGGTGGTGAGCCACGGCTGGGGCATGACCGGGACCGACGCTGTCCCCGAGCACGAGATGGAGAAGGTCCTCTTTGCCGCCGACGAGTTGACCGGCCTCATCGGTGCCGCCGCCCTCATGCGCCCCTCCAAGAGCACTCAGGATATGGAGCTATCCAGCCTGAAAAAGAAGTTTAAGGACAAGAAATTTGCAGCCGGCTGCTCCCGTGAGACCATCACCCAGGGCGCCGAGCGCCTGGGGTGGGAGCTGGACGTCCTCCTGGAGCGCACCCTCCAGGCCATGCGCGCCAGCGAAGACTGGATCGAAACCCAGGTCGCCGCCCTCTGAGCATGAAATACCGGCCTGCCGCAGCTGCGGCAGGCCGGCCCTTTTTACTTCTTCTCCCCGAAAGCCATCTCGATGTCGATAAACTGGACTACCATCTGGCAGATGTTCCCGTCCCCGTCATGGCCGAAATAGACCGGGTAGCTCCCGCCGCCAAACCCGCTCTGAAAGAGGGGCATGTGAAGGCCGGTGCCCGGCACCTTCCAGTTGAGCCAGTCCCCCTCGGGGTGCTGGTACTTGGGGGCTTTCTCATAGTTCTTGGCAAAGAGGCGGGCGAAATAGTCGTCATACAGGTTGCCGTCGGGGTGGGCCCCGTACCAGCTCTCGCCGAAGGCGCAGAAGGCGTCGCGGGCCTCCACATCACAGATACAGGCGAGGCCAGCCTCCACGTGAAAGCCGAAATACTCCCCCTCGCCCAGCGTGGCCAGGTCCTCGCTGCCGAGCAGCGCCTCCTCAAAGCGGACGGCCTCGGCCTGGGAAAAGCGTACCCGCACGGCGGCGTAGCGGGCATGGTCCCCCTTCCCGGGGACCACCACGCAGGCCACCGCCTCGTACTCCCCCGCCGGGACGGCCTGGAAATAGGGCTCCTCCTCGTCGTCGAGGTAGACCATTGGGTCGCGCACCAGCACCCGCCCCGTGGGCAGGCTCACGGGGCCCAGGCTCAGCCGGTCCAACCGCCGCCCGGAGAGCATATCGAGGGTGAAATAGGAATTCAAATCGTTGGGGCAGCGGGTCAGCGGCCTCTTTTGTTCGTATAGCTCCAGCCATTCCTTTGTAGGCACGAAAATTCCTCCTGCGTTTTTTCCTATCATACCACGGCCGCTGCCCGATTACCAGCCGCAATCTCCAGGCCCGCCGCGCCGTTTTCGCCCAATCTGTCAAATTTCTCAGGCCACATTCTTTCAAATTTTTTACAATTGTCAGATGACAAGCCCGCCGCCATCGGTTACAATAGAACGGAAAGAACTGTTACTCCCGATTATTGAAAGGAGCAAGTGCCATGCCTGAATCCAAAAAGGCCGCATCCTCTGCCCCCAAAAAGGCCTCTGCAAAAAAGGCCGCCACTGAAGAGTCCGCCGTGAAAAAAGCCGCCCCCCGCAAGCGCGCCACCGGGGCGCCGGAGCTCAATGTCATCATAGAGCACCACAACCGCCAGATCGGCGTGGAGGTCATCGCGGAAACAGCCAAAAAGCTGTGGGTGCTCGCGGGGCACGACGCCGCCGAGATATCGAAAATTGATCTCTACGTCAAGCAGGAGGACGGCGCCGTCTACTGCGTGGTCAACGGCGAGCCCGCCGGCAGTTACGACCTGTAGAAATCAAAGTAGTCTCAAACGGCCAAAAAATCGCCTGCGTTTACTGTGTAGATTCTGTGCCGTTGATTGTGTATTTTATCGTATGACTACAGCCGATGTTTCATTCTGTAAGAAAATCGAAACCCCTTGCAACTACTAGATTTTCTAGTGATTGCAAGGGGTTTCAGTTTGGAGGCGACACCCAGACTTGAACTGGGGGTGGAGCTTTTGCAGAGCTCTGCCTTACCACTTGGCTATGTCGCCGTTTAGAAATGACAATGGAGCGGGTGACGAGGCTCGAACCCGCTAAACGACCCCAAAAAGCTTTGCTTTTCGGGGCCCCCACCTCGGCTTTTATGCGCCTGCGGCGCTATGGTGGAGGTAGCGGGAAAACCCCAGAGGAACTGAAATTTGTGTTCTGAGAATGACAATGGAGCGGGTGACGAGGCTCGAACTCGCTACCTCCACCTTGGCAAGGTGGCGCTCTACCAGATGAGCTACACCCGCATACGCGGTATCCTATGAAAGTTTGGGTTTTCTCCCTGAGATACCAGAGTATCTCAGGGAGAAATGGTGCCTCCGGTCGGAATCGAACCAACGACACGAGGATTTTCAGTCCTCTGCTCTACCAACTGAGCTACAGAGGCAAATGGCGACGCGGAAGGGACTTGAACCCTCGACCTCCGGCGTGACAGGCCGGCGTTCTAACCAACTGAACTACCACGCCACATGGTAGGGGTATACCCTATCGTACGCCGCAGGTGCGGCGGCGGCAAGGCGGAATTCATTTCCACCCGCCAAGAATAGAGAGCCAAGGAAACCAAGATTTCAATTTTTAATTAAAATTTTGGTGGGAACAACAGGGCTCGAACCTGTGACATCATGCTTGTAAGGCATGCGCTCTACCAGCTGAGCTATGCTCCCCTGTTGCCGCGCCGTCATACGCGGCGAAGGTTATTATACTAAAACCCCGCCCGGATGTCAACACCAATTTACCCACTTTTTCATTCTTCCTGAAAAATGGTCCAGTAGGGGCGCCGTTTCACATCTGCGCCAAAAGTGCCTCCAGCTCTCCCCGATCGTACTCATACACCTTGTCGCAGAACTGGCAGGTGAGCTCGGCCCTCCCCTGCTCCTCGATGAGCTCGGCCAGCTCCTTCTTCCCAAGGCTGATGAGGGCGCGCGTCACCCGCTCATGGCTGCAGTAGCAGCGGTACTCCACGTCGGCGCGCTCCACCACCTCCATGTCGAAGTCCCGCAGGACCTCGCGGAGCAGGCCCTCCGCGTCCATGCCGCCCCGCAGCGCGTCGGTCACCGCGCCCACTCGGGCCACGCCCTTCTCGATCTGGCCAATGACCCCGCCCCCCGCGCCGGGCAGGAGCTGAATGAGGTAGCCCCCCGCGCAGAGAACCGACTGGTCGGTGTTCACCAGCACACCCAGGGCACAGGCGGTGGGAATCTGCTCGCTCTCCACAAAGTAGGCCGCCACGTCGTCGGCGATCTCGCCGGAGACCAATTGGATCGTGCCCACATAGGGCTCCTTGAGGCCCAGGTCCTTGATGACGGTGATGGAGCCGTTCTCCCCCACCGCGCCGCCCACGTCCAGCTTGCCGTTCGGTTTCAGGGGCAGGTCCACCGTGCCGTCTACTACATAGCCCCGGACGTTGCCCGCGCTGTCCGAGACGGCGGTGATGCCCCCCATGGGTCCGTCCCCCTTGATGCGCAGGGTGACCGCCCCGTTCTCCTCCTTGAGCTGGTTGCCCATCATGGAGCAGGCCATGAGGCTGCGGCCCAGAGCGGCGGTGGCGATGGGGAGCGTCTTATGGATCTGGCGGGCATGCTCCACCAGTGCTTTCCCTGTAATGGCGGACGCCTTTACAGGGGCATCCTTTGCCAGCATGCGGATGATCTGATCTGCCATAGAAGATTATCGTTCCTTTCGGGCCGCAAAAAAGATGCGCTGCTCTCCCTGCACGGGCGGGCGCAGCTTTAGCTCGCCATATCGTTTGATCGCGGTAAATCCGGCCTCCCGGAGGTACTCTTCCAGCTCGTGAGGCTCGTAGGCGTACTCCTCGTGCTCCTCTCCGTCCCGGCGCCAGCGGCCGTCGCCCTCAGCATGAAAGAGGTCCATACCGTAGGTACAGATACGGCGGCGCTCAGAGTACTCACACCGCCAGACACAGTATGTGTCGTCGGTCTCGTCGATAAACATCTGCCCATCCAGGCCCTTCAGCTTTTCCGGGGTGTTGATATCGAAGAGAAAGAGGCCGCCCGGCATGAGGAAGAGGTGCACACGCTCGAAAGCCCTGCGCAGCAGGGCTGGGCGGGTGACATAATTCACACTGTCCAGACAGCAGACGCAGGCGTCGATGGTACCGTAGAGGTCCAGCTTCTCCATGCTCTGGTGGAGAAAGATGGGCTCGATGGGCTCCACGCCCCGGCACTTCTCCGCCGCCTGGCCCAGCATTTCCTCCGACCGGTCCACCCCAATCATTTCATAACCCCGTAAAGCCAATTCCCTTGTCAGGCTCCCTGTCCCGCAGGCCAGGTCCAATACCGTATGGATGGGCAGCTTGCTCCGGGCGAAGTGCCGCTCCAGATAGTCGGCCCAGCGGGCATACTTCACATCGGCGGTCAGCGCGTCATAACAGCCCGCCAGAAATTCATAGCTTGCCATCGGCCTTCAGTTTCGTCTTTATCTGGGGGAGTACATCGGTGTAGCCCTCCGCGCCGTAGTTGAGCGAGCGGTTGACCCGGCTGATGGTGGCGCTGGACGCGCCGGTGCGCTCCAAAATATCGTTATAGATCATCCCGTCGGAGAGGAGAATGGCCACCTCGAACCGCTGCTCCATGGCCCTCAGCTCGGCCACGGTACACAGGTCGGAAAAAAAGCGCTTGCACTCGTCCAGGTCCTTCAACGTGAGGATGGCCTCATAGAGAATATCGCTCTGTGGTTTCTTTTCGCCCTTGGTCATTTGAGGAATACCTCCTTTCATTAATGACGCACCTTATATAATGTATTTTACCACAGTGAAGTACAGCAGTAAACACATTTTTGTGCTTTCTGCTAAAACAACCACCCGTCCCGCACGCCGAAGGCCCGCTCGTCGGGGTTGGGTTCCCTGTGTAAAGTTTCTATGCTTTCCACCCGGGCGTAGCGCGGTCCCTGAGCGACAGCCCCAGTAAAGTGCTCCACCCCATGCTCCTCCCCCTGGATCTCCATTATAACGCTGCCATCCTCCTGGTTTTCCACCCAGCCAGTCAACCCCAGACGCGCGGCATTCTGCTGGGCAAACCAGCGAAAGCCCACACCCTGGACAAGCCCGGTCACCCGGATCTGTCTGCGCACCATACTCCACCCTCCTTTTGAATCAATGTAGCATTTTATTAAATTTCTGTCAAATCTTATGGCTGGGCATAGAATGGAGTGTGTCATTTTGAATTCTTAGGGAGGAGCATCACCATGGAACGAGATAAGTGCAAGGTCGAATCGGTCAACGTGGAGGCCGGAACCTGGAAGCAGGTCCTCAAGTGCGAGGGGGAACCGGTCCTCAGCTTTACCCTCCGCTGGCCCAAGCTGCCGGAGGATTCCACCGCCTTTCGGCGCATTGGGCGCTACTACCAGTATGCGGCCGACCGATGGCGGACCCGGTGGGAGACCTGCCTCTTTGCCAGCGCCTGCGAAGAGCTGAAACGTGCCCGGGAACAGTCCTTCCCCTTCCGCCCCTGGGAGGCCGCGCTGGACTTCACCGTCACCTATAACGAGAAGGGTCTCTTTAGTCTCTACATGGATGCCTATGAGTTCACGGGCGGGGCCCATGGCAACACGGTGCGCTGCGGCGACGCCTGGGACTTGAACAGCGGCATGCCCTGCACCCTCCCCATGTTTTTCCCCCGCGGAAGCCGCTGGCGGTGGGAGAGTATCGCCGCCGTGCGCACCGAGATCGAACGTCAGATCGCCACCGGGGACTATATGTATCTGGACGGCTGGTATCAGGCGGCGGCCAAGGAATTCGACCCCTGCCGTTTCTACCTCACCGACCAGGGGGCCACCGTTTTCTACCCTCTCTACTCTCTGGCTCCCTACGTGGAGGGTTTCCCCGCCTTTGTGGTGGCCCCCTGGCCAGAGGAG
>DATMXU010000263.1:0-9833 GCA_035562355.1 Pseudoflavonifractor sp. | reverse complement strand
TGGCCCGGTTTGACGCCGCCCGCGCGGCCTTGACCTGAACCCACACAAAGGACTGATACCAATGGCAAAAAAGAACCCCCGCGAGGAGGGGGCAAAGCGTAAGAACAACCCCAACGTCATGGGCCTGAGGCCCGAGGTGCTGGAGCAGCCCATCACCGAGACGCTGGAGATCAACTACATGCCCTACGCCATGAGCGTGATCGTCTCCCGCGCGATTCCGGAGATCGACGGCTTTAAGCCCTCTCACCGCAAGCTGTTGTACACCATGTATAAGATGGGACTTCTCACGGGCGGACGCACCAAGAGCGCCAACATCGTCGGCTCTACTATGAAACTCAACCCACACGGCGACGCGGCCATCTACGATACCATGGTGCGCCTCTCCCGGGGCTATGGGGCCCTCCTCCACCCGTTGGTGGACTCCAAGGGCAACTTCGGCAAGGTCTACTCCCGGGACATGGCCTGGGCCGCCAGCCGCTATACCGAGGCAAAGCTCGACTCCATCTGCACCGAGATGTTCCGGGACATCGACCAGGACACCGTGGACTTTGTGGACAATTACGACTCCTCCACCCAGGAGCCGGCACTGCTGCCCACCACCTTCCCCAATGTCTTGGTCTCCTCCAATATGGGCATCGCCGTGGGCATGGCCAGCAACATCTGCGGCTTTAACCTGGGTGAAGTGTGCGACGCCACCATTGCCTACCTCAAGGACCCCGCCGTCAATCTGCTGGACCTGCTCAAAGCCCCCGACTTTCCCACCGGCGGGGAGCTCCTCTACGACGCGGGTCAGCTCGCCGATATCTACCGCACCGGCCGGGGCCCGTTCCAGGTCCGGTCTAAGTGGCGCTATGTGAAGGACGAAAACCTCATCGAGGTCTACGAGATCCCCTACTCCACCACCGTGGAGGCCATCATGGATAAGGTGGCCGAGCTGGTGAAGACCGGCAAGGTCAAGGAGATCGCCGACATGCGGGACGAGACCGACCTCACCGGCCTCAAGCTCACCATCGACCTCAAGCGGGGCACCGACCCGGAAAAGCTCATGGCCCGGCTCTACCGCTCCACACCTTTGATGGATTCCTTCTCCTGCAACTTCAACATCCTGGTGGGCGGGATGCCGCGGGTCATGGGCGTTGGGGAGATTTTGGAGGAGTGGACCGCCTGGCGCATGGAATCGGTCCGCCGCCGGGTCTACTTCGTCATGAAGAAGAAGGAGGAGAAACTCCACCTCCTTAAGGGCCTCAAGAAGATACTCCTGGACATCGACCGGGCCATCAAGATCATCCGGGAGACCGAGGAGGACGCCGAGGTGGTGCCAAACCTGATGATCGGGTTCGGCATCGACGAGATCCAGGCTGAGTACGTAGCCGATATCAAGCTGCGCAACATCAACAAGGAGTATATCTTAAAGCGAATCGAGGAAACCTCTACCTTAGAGGAAGAGATCGCCGACCTGAAGGATACGGTCAACCAGCCCCGGCGCATCAAGAAGATCATTGCCGATGAGCTGGAGCATGTGAAGAAGAAATTTGCCGCCCCCCGCCGCACCGAGATTGTCTACGAGCATGTTCTCGCCGCCGAACCCGATGCGGCGGAGGAGGTGCCCGACTACGCCGCCACCGCTTTCCTCTCCCGCGAGGGGTACTTTAAAAAGATCACCGCCGCCTCCCTCCGCATGGCGAGCGAGCAGAAGTACAAGGAGGGGGACGGTCCCTGGCTCCAGTGGGAGGCGGGCAACCGGGATGAGCTGCTGGTCTTCACCGACCGCCAGCAGTGCTACAAGACCCGCCTCTCCGATTTTGACGACGCAAAGGCCAGCGTGCTGGGCGACTACCTGCCTACCAAGCTGGACATGGAGCAGGGGGAGAGCGTGGTCTGGGCCTGCATCCCCGGGGACTATACCGCCCATGTCCTCTTTGTGTTTGAAAACGGGAAGGCCGCCCGGGTGGAGCTCTCTACCTATCAGACCCAGACGAGGCGCAAAAAGCTCACCGGAGCCTACTCGGGCAAGTCCCCTCTGGCCGCCGCGGTCCTTCTCTCCGAGGACCTGGAGCTGGCCGTCACTTCCACTGAGGGCCGCTGCGTGATCTTCCATACCGCCAGTCTCGCCCCCAAGAGCACCCGCAGTACTCAAGGCGTCAACATCATGACCCTCAAGCCCCGGTATAAGGTCGAGCGGGCGCAGCCGCTGGGGGAGACGAAGATCGTCAACGCCGCGCGCTACCGGGCCCGCAGCCTGCCCGTCGCCGGGGCGCTCCTCCGGGAGGAGGACCGGGGACAGGAGCAGCTTACACTGTTGTAAGAAGGACACGCTATGAAATTGAAGTCAAAGGCTCTGGATACCGTGTGGACCTATTTTCTGCTCACCGCCGCCTCCGGCATCTATGCGTTTGGCTTTAACTGGTGCTATAAGCCCAACGCCATCGCCTTCGGCGGGCTTACCGGCGTGGGGCAGATCGTCAACCACCTCCTGCCCTGGGCCCCCATCGGTACGCTGGTCATCCTTATGAATATCCCCCTTTTTCTCCTGGGGTGGAAACTCCTGGGCGGGCGGCTCCTGGTCTCCTCTCTCTACGCCATGGGCACCTCCTCCCTCTTTATCGATATGCTGGACGGGTTCCACGTCTTCCAGCCCATGGAGCAGCCCCTGCTGGGCTGTATCTTCGGCGGTGTGCTGATGGGCCTCTCCTTGGGCTTTGTCTTCCTCCGGGGAGCCACCACAGGGGGCACCGACCTCATCGCCCGACTTTTAAAGCTGAAGGTCGCCTGGCTCCCCATGGGGCGGCTTCTGATGGGCATCGACCTGGTGGTCATCGTGGCCGCCGCCGCGGTGTTTCAGAGCCTCTACAGCGCGCTCTACGGTCTGGTGGCCCTCTATATCTCCACCATCGTCATGGACGGCGTGCTCTACGGCCTCGACAACGCCAAGGTGGCCTATATCATCAGCGATCGTTACCGGGAGATCGCGGACAGCATCGTCAAGGACCTGGACCGGGGCGTCACCCTTCTCCACGGCGAGGGAGCCTACTCGGGTGCGGCCAAAAAGGTCCTCATGTGCGCATTTAAGCAGCGCCAGATCGTGGAGATCAAGCGCATCGTCAAGGAGCTGGACCCCCAGGCCTTCATCATCGTCTGCGAAGCCCATGAGGTCCTGGGCGACGGGTTCCGGGAGTATAAACAAAACGATATCTGAGCCGCCCGGAGGCGCGGCGTTTTCCCTGAAAATTAACAGAAAAGAGGCCCTTTCCATGCCAGACATCGAAAAATTCCGTAAGAATTTGGAACAGCACGGTTTTCACACCTCCCGCTTTGCAGCCGCCGCCGAGGCCGCGGCCTACTTAAACGACAAGCTGGACGGCCGCACCGTCGGCATCGGCGGCTCCCTCACCGCTCAGGAGCTGGGCCTTGACAAGTCCCTTCCCACCCACAACACCGTCCACTGGCACTGGCTGGGCGGCGACCGGGCCGCCGCCGCTGCCACCGAGGTCTATATCAGCTCGGTCAACGGCGCGGCTGAGACCGGAGAGCTGGTCAATATTGATGGCTCCGGCAACCGGGTGGCCTCCACCATTTTCGGCCACAAGGAGCTCTATCTCATCATCGGTGCGAACAAGCTCGCCCCCGACTACGACGCCGCCCTCTGGCGCGCCCGCAATATCGCCGCCCCCAAGAACGCCCAGAGGCTGAACCGAAAGACCCCCTGCGCCGTCAAGGGGGACCGCTGCTACGACTGTGACAGCCCCGAGCGTATCTGCCGTGCTTTGGTGGTCCTGTGGGAAAAGCCCACCGCCATCGAGTATGCCGAGGTCGTCCTGGTAGACGAGGCTCTGGGTCTGTAAGAGACTGTGAGAGAAAGGAGGGCCCATATGAGACATAGACTGGCGGCCCTCCTTCTGGCTGGGGCCCTGCTCTTATCCGGCTGTGCCGCTATGACGGACCGGGATTATCTCTCTATCCAGCCCCATAAGGACGCCCTCAGCGCCGGGAACGATCCCTCGGTCTTCCGGGTAGAGAACTATACCGAGCTGGGCGAGGCCATCCACGGCATGGTGGAGGCGGGGGTGGAGCACGGTGTGGTCCACCTCTCCAACTACGCTCCGCGCAGCGCCAAGGGGGACGTGGAGGCCGACCTGGCAGACGCCTGTGCCGAGGTGGCCCAGCGGGACCCTCTGGGGGCCTATGCCGTGGACTTCATCAAGCATGACAAGGCCTATATCGTCTCCTATTACGAGGCCAATATTTATATCACCTACCGCCGCACCCCCGAGCAGGTGAAGAGCATCGTCTCGGTCACCGGCACCAGCGCCGTGCGTACTGAGATCCAAGAGGCGCTCTCCGGCTTTTCCGCCGAGAAGGTTCTGCGTATCAGCTACTTCGCTGAGGATGCCGCAGCTATCCGCGACCTGGTTCGCCAGGCCTACTACGCCTCGCCCCTCTTTGCTCTGGGTATGCCCGAGATCGAAGTGGACATATACCCCTCCGATGAGGGGTATACCGGGGCGCTGCGCATTGTGGAGATTTTACTCACCTACCCCGAGGACCAGGAGACCCTGCGCAAGCAGGCTCAGGCCCTGGCACAGCGGGCCGGAGGGCTGAGCGGCGTCGCCCAGGGCCTGGGTGGAGAGGCTTCCGCCCGGGCCATCGACCTGCTGTTGAAGTCCGACGTGACCTACCTCTCCCCTGAACAGAAGGACGGCCCCCAGCGGCGAAACACTGCCTATGCCGCTCTGGTGGAGGGGACGGCGGACAGCGAGGGCCTGGCTCTGGCCTACCAGCTCCTGGCCGAGCAGGAGGGGCTGGAGAGCTACGTGGTCTCCGGAGCGGTGGGGGATACGCCCCATTTCTGGAATATTGTCGGCCTGCCTGACGGGGAGTACCGCCATGTGGACGTGACGGCGCAGGAGGGCGTCGGTCTCTCGGACGCCGATCTGGTGGCCCTCGGCTATCGGTGGGACCGCTCGGCCTACCGTGCCTGTGGGGCTCAGCCGCCCCCGGAGGAGGCCGCGCCCGAGTCCGCCGCGGGGGAGACGGGGGCCGTTCTCCCGTAGGGGCGGCTCCCTGTCCCCATAGAGGGCGCGAAACCGGCGGAGAAAACTTGCAATTACAGCTTGACAGATGACAATTTATTAGGTAAAATACTTCTTGTCGCTGCGGGTGTAGCTCATCTGGTAGAGCGCCACCTTGCCAAGGTGGAGGTAGCGAGTTCGAGCCTCGTCACCCGCTCCAAAATAAAAAGACAGCCTGTGTGGCTGTCTTTTTATTTTGAAACCTGGAGGTATTTTATCCGCGGGCAAAGTGAATTCGCCTCATACCAAGAGTCTGGCCCATAGGCCAGATGATCGAAAATTCTCCAGAAAAGACAGTTCCAATGGTTGGGCTACCATTAAAATAGATGCGGTTAAGAAAATGAGCCAAATTCCAATTTGCCTCACCGAGAAAGCCAAGGGCAGTTGTCCTTGGCTTTTTTGATTTGGATGCCCAAATTACTTCATATGCGGGCGCAATGAGTTCTCCCTGCGGGAGTTCTTCGGTGTGCGCAGCGCGCGCGGCAGATCGGGTTTCTTCCAGGGGCGCATTTGCGGCATGCCCGTCCCCTCACAGATGCGCCTTTTTTCGCATATATTGACTACGGGGGTCCGCCTCCAACCCCTATGCTGACTGCCTAATGCCGCGGCGTTTCCACATTGGCCGTGGCCGGAGTCTCGCCCTTCAAGCGGCGGCTCCCCTCGGATAATGAACCTTTCTTTTTAGATTGGAGGATAGATATGAGTCGTAACGTGGACGATTTCAACGCGTTCCTGGCCGAAACGGGGTACGGCGCCGCAAGTTCCAGCTGCTGTGTGCCCCGCTGCTGCCGTGGTCCCACGGGTCCCACGGGGCCCACGGGTCCTACGGGCCCCACGGGTCCTACGGGCCCCAGAGGTCTTATCGGCCCTACCGGTCCGACTGGCGCGGCTGGCGCGACAGGCCCCACTGGAGCTACCGGCGCCACCGGAGCCAATGGTGTGACCGGCCCGACCGGCCCGACTGGCGCAACCGGTGCAACCGGTGCAACTGGCCCCACAGGCCCCACCGGAGCTACCGGCCCCACTGGAGCTAACGGCGTGACCGGTGCCACCGGCCCCATCGGCCCCACAGGCCCCACCGGAGCGAATGGCACGACCGGTCCTACCGGTCCGACCGGCGCGAATGGTGCGACGGGTCCCACTGGCCCCATCGGCGCCACTGGCGCCACCGGCGCGGCAGGTGCGACCGGCGCGGTAGGAGCCACTGGCCCCACCGGAGCCACCGGCGCGACCGGGCCCACTGGCCCCACGGGGCCCACGGGTGCCACCGGAGCCACCGGTGCGACCGGGCCTACCGGGCCCACTGGCCCCACGGGTGCCACCGGAACTTTTGCTCCCGGAGAGACACTCTTCAGCGTGCTGGGCCCTGTAGGAGCAGCGACCGTAGGGTTTGGCGAAAGCTTGATTTTCCAATCCTCTACGCTGGATATCACTGTAACTCCGGGCTCTGCCATTGTAACAATTGAGGACACTACTCCCACCGGGCCCACTGGCCCCACGGGTGCGACTGGTCCTACAGGCGCGACGGGACCCACCGGTGCGACGGGTGCGACTGGCCCCACTGGCGCGACCGGACCTACCGGGGCGACGGGTGCGACTGGTGCCAATGGCACGACCGGACCTACGGGTCCCACCGGAGCCACTGGTGCTGATGGTGCGACCGGACCTACGGGTCCCACCGGAGCCACTGGTGTTGATGGTGCGACCGGGCCAACGGGTTCCACCGGAGCCACCGGCGCCGATGGCGCGACCGGGCCTACGGGGCCTACGGGTCCTACCGGAGCCACCGGTGCGGACGGGGTGACTGGTCCCACGGGTCCTACCGGAGCCACCGGCGCTGATGGCGCGACCGGGCCTACGGGTCCCACCGGAGCCACCGGTGCAGACGGGGTGACTGGTCCCACCGGACCTACCGGAGCCACCGGCGCTGATGGCGCGACCGGCCCCACGGGTGCGACAGGTGCTACCGGTCCGACCGGCCCCACCGGGCCCACAGGCCCCGCTAACCTGCTCTCCGGCCTGCAGGCTCAGCTGCAGGGGAGCAGCGGCGGCACGGTCAACAACAATATCAACGTTATATTCGATACCGTAATCAACGCACCCTCCTCGGCCATCACCTACAATGCGGGGACGGGGACCTTCTTTATCACACAGCCGGGCAATTATTATATCTCCTGGTGGGTCAATACCGACGGCGCGGGGGCAAATACCTTTGTCGACTTCGCGATACGGATCACCTCGGGCGGTTCAGGGGTGATTGATGCCACGTCTCCCGCCCCGGTCACCACGCTGCAGCTGAATGGTAACGCGCTGATCACGGTTACAACCGTGCCGCTGTCGTTCAGCCTGTTCAATAACACCGGAGTGGCGGTCAGCTACGGGACGTCGCCGGTTCAGGCTGACCTGACGATTATTCAGGTCACCTGATAGGGGGAGCGCCTGCGCCATCTTCGCAGGCGGAGCGCTGTCGTCTACTGGCAGCCATGGACGGAACGTGCCGGGCGGACGCTGGAAGGCGTCCGCCCGGTGCCTTACGTTTTTTTGAGTGCCCTCTTTTTCAAGAAACGCTTGCAATTCTCGGAGATTCAGTGTACAATGGGTCAAATTCCAAAGAAGTGAGGCCGCACCATGAACCGTTCCGCCCTCACAACTGCATCCTTCTATGTTACCTTTGGCTGGGCCCGATTTATGGGCGCCGGCTATTTTTCGTTGGGTAAATAGAGGGATGAAATAGATGGGCGGGCTGAGAGAATAGCCTGCGTGTATCTTCGCTTTTCCGCGGGGAGCCTGTTGATTTCATCGACGGGCTCCCTTTATTTTTTACCCCAGGAGAGAAAGGACGGTTATTACTATGGTAGTCATCATGAAACCCGGCACACGAAAAGAGGAGATCGACGCGCTGGCGGCAAAATTTGAGGAGCAGGGCCTCCAGGTTGGCATTACCAACGGCGTTGGCTGCTCCATCCTGGGCCTGGTGGGGGACACCACGGCGCTGGATATTGACAAAATCAGCATGGAGCCCCAGGTGGAGCGGGTCATGCGCGTGCAGGAGCCCTACAAAAAGGCGAACCGCAAGTTTCACCCGGAGGACAGCGTCGTGCGGGTGCAAAACGCCGTCATTGGCGGCGGCAGCTTCGGCGTGATCGCCGGGCCCTGTTCGGTGGAGAGCGAGGAGCAGATCACCTCCATCGCCCGGGATGTGCAGCGCTCCGGCGCGTCCATGCTCCGGGGCGGGGCCTTCAAACCCCGTACCTCCCCCTACTCCTTCCAGGGCATGGGAACCCCCGGCCTCGACCTCCTGCTGGAGGCCAGGGCGGCCACCGGCCTACCCATCGTCAGCGAGATCATGGCCCCCAAGTATGTGGAGCTCTTTGAGGAGAAGGTAGACCTGGTGCAGATCGGCGCCAGGAACATGCAAAATTTCGACCTCCTCAAGGAGGTGGGCAAGATGACCAGGCCCGTCCTCCTCAAGCGGGGCCTTGCCAGCAGCTATGAGGAGTGGATCATGTCAGCCGAGTATATCATGAGCGAGGGGAACGAGAACGTCATTCTCTGCGAGCGTGGTATCCGCACCTTTGAGACCTACACCCGCAACACGCTGGACGTGTCTGCTATCCCGGCGGTACGGAAGATGAGCCACCTGCCCATCATCGTGGACCCCTCCCACGCGGCCGGGATGTACTGGATGGTGGAGCCTCTGGCCATGGCCGCTATCGCCGCCGGGGCCGACGGGCTCATCATCGAGGTCCACAATGATCCGCTCCACGCCAAGAGCGACGGCCAGCAGTCCATCACCCCGGAGAAATTCGACATCCTCATGCGCAAGATGGGAGTACTGGTTGACCTGATGGGGAAGAAGCTGGTAAAATAAGCACGAAATGATTTTGGGGAGGGGCGACTATGCGCCATCTTGGAACAAGACCACTGGAGACTCCCCGGCTGCACCTGCGCCCCTTGACAGATGCCGACGCGCCCGATATGCTGCGCAACTGGGCCGGGGATGGTGAGGTGACAAAGTACCTCACCTGGCCGCCTCACGCGGACGTGGGGGTCTCCCAGGGGTATATCCGGTCCATCGACTATGCCGACCCGGCGGTCTATAGCTGGGGTATCGAGCTCAAGGAGCTGGGACAGGTGATCGGCAGCATCGGCGCGGTGGGCCATAGGGACGAGATCGAGATGGTCCACATCGGCTACTGCCTGGGCCTGGGCTGGTGGCATACGGGCGTCATGAGCGAGGCCTTTGCCGCGGTCATCCGTTTTTTCTTCGAGGAGGTGGGGGTCAACCGCATTGAGGCCCGTTATGATCCGCGCAACCCAAACTCCGGCAGGGTCATGCAAAAATGCGGTCTTGTCTATGAGGGTACCCTGCGCCAGTCGGGCCGGAGCAACGCGGGACTTGGCGACATGGCATGGTACGCCATTTTGCGGGAGGACTATGTAAAATGAAGACTTTGACGGTCAACCTGCCGGGCAGGGAGTACGACATATTGATTGAGCGGGGGCTGCTGGGCCGGGCGGGGGAGCTGTGCGGCGCAGTTCTGCCGGAGGCCAGGCGCCTGGCCGTGGTGACCGACAGCTCAGTGGGCCCCCTCTATGGGGAGCGGGTCCTGTCCTCCCTCAGGGGGGCGGGCTTTACTGCAGAGCTGGTCACCGTCCCGGCGGGAGAGAAGAGCAAATCGGTCCCCATGCTGGAAAAGCTATACGACGCGTTCATGGCCCTGGGGCTCACCCGCACCGACGCGGTGGTGGCCCTGGGGGGCG
>DATMXU010000262.1:0-18146 GCA_035562355.1 Pseudoflavonifractor sp. | reverse complement strand
TCACCCCCCACATCGCTGGGGGTGAGCACCTGAGTGCCACCCGCGCCCGCATCGCCGCCATCGCCCTGGAGAACCTGCACGCCTATGTGGCGGGTAAACCTCTGCGCAACCGCATGAAGTAGGGTCCCTTCTTCGACCGTTAATTTTTCCTTTTTATGGTAATTTCTTTTTTGGAGGGATTGCCATGAAAAAGTCGTTTGCCGTTCTCCTCGCCGCCCTGCTGCTCATCACTCCCGTCCGGGCCGTCCAGCCCGACGCGCCGGTGAGCCGGGGCGCCTTTGTCCAGGCCCTGTGGGAGCTGTGGGGCAGCGTCCCCTATGAGGACACCCGCGTCTTCTCCGACCTTGACCACGACGCGCCCTACACCACCGCCGTCTGCTGGGCCCACGACCTGGGCCTCATCCTGGGCGTGGGGGAGGGCTGCTTTGAGCCGGAACGCCCCATCACCCGGGAGGAGGCCGCCGTCTTTCTCCGCCGGGCCGCCGCCCACATCGGGCGGGAGACCGCCACCATCTCAAACCTCGCCATGTGCAATGACTATGCCGACATCTCCCCCTGGGCCGACGATTCCCTCTACTGGGCCAACGAGTCGGGCCTCATCGACTGGGACGAGGGCGGCCTCCGCGCCCCCTACGGGACCATCACCGCCGCTGAGATGACGGGCATCTATCAGCGCTTTGCCCACCCGTAAACGGCCAGCCTGCCAAAAAGTTTTTTGACAGGCTGAGGCACGTTTCATCACTTTAAAAAAGTGACGAAACGTGATTTCCTTGCACGCGAAAGGGAACCCTGACGGTTCCCTTTCACACTATCCCTCCCTCCGAATCCTTCAGATGGTGGGTTTACTGACAGCTTGACCGCGCCGGTTCCAACAGGAACCGGCGCGGTCTTATCTCGTCTCGGCGATTACTTTTATTTTCTCAGTCCCTCGGCCCAGGCGGCATACCTTGCCACCTTTTCGTCGCACTCGGCCCTGTCCGCGCCGCTGGTGAGGATGTAGACCTTCACCTTGGGCTCGGTGCCGGAAGGCCGCACCACCAGGTCGGTGCCGTCGGCGAGCTTATACTTGAGCACGTTGGAGCCCTTCAGCTCCATCTCGCTCACCTCGCCGGTGACCGCGTCGGTGTCGGTGCCGTCGGCGTAGTCCTTCCGTCCGACGACCGCCACCCCGGCAATCCCGGTGAGGGGCTCAGCCCGCAGATCGTCCATCAGCTTTTTCATCTTGGCAAGGCCGTCCAGCCCCGGCATGACCAGGTTGAGGGTCTTCTCGCCATAGTAGCCGTATTTCTCGTAGAGGCTCTGGAGGGCGTCGTAGAGGGTCATCCCCTTAGAGGCGTACCAAGCCGCCATCTCGGTCATCACCAGAGCGGCGGTGACGGCGTCCTTATCCCGGACGTAGTCGCCGATCATGTAGCCGTAGCTCTCCTCGTAGGAGAAGACGACCTTGCCCTCCCCGGCCTTCTCCAGGGCGTTCTTCTTCTCGGCCATGAACTTAAAGCCGGTGAAGGTATCGTAGCACTTCACGCCGTTCTCCTCGGCCACCTTCCGGGCCATCTCGGTGGTGACAATGGTCTTGAGGGCCACCGCATTCTCCGGCAGGGTGCCCGAGCGCTTGCGGGCCCCGATCAGGTAATCAAGCGCCAGCACGCCGGTCTGGTTGCCCGAGATGGTGATGTACTCGCCCCTGTTATCCCGGACCATGATGCCCACCCGGTCGGCATCGGGGTCGGAGCCCAGGATAAAATCGGCCCCCTCGCGTTTCGCCAGCTCTACCGCCAGGGCGAAACTCTCCGGGTTCTCCGGGTTGGGGGAGGCTACGGTGGGGAAGTTGCCGTCCACTACCATCTGTTCGCTTACGCACAGCACATGCTTGACCCCCAAACGCCTGAGTACCTCGGGGATGAGCTTATAGCCCGTGCCGTGAAAGGGGGTGTACACCATCTTGAAGGTGTCCGCCACCTGCGCCACGGCGGCGCTGTCGTTGGCCTGGGCCATGACGTTGGCGAGGAATTTTTCGTCGGTCTCCTCCCCCATGACAGTGACAAAGCCCTGTCTCACCGCCTCGTCATAGTCCATGCGTTTGATGGAATCGAAGATGTCGAGCTCGTCCATTTTTTTGGCGATGGCGTCGGCATGGTGGGGGGGGAGCTGGGCGCCGTCCTCCCAGTAGACCTTGTAGCCGTTATACTCCTTAGGGTTGTGGCTGGCGGTGACGTTGACGCCGGCAATGCAGCCATACTCCCGCACGGCGAAAGAGAGCTCGGGCGTGGGCCGCAGGCTCTCGAAAATGCGCACACGGATGCCGTTGCCCGCCATGACGGCGGCAGCCTCCCGGGCAAACTCCTGGGAGTGGTTGCGGCAGTCGTAGCAAAGGGCGATGCCCCGTTTTGCCGCGTCTCCCCCCTCGGCCAGGATGACCTCGGCAAAGGCCTGGGTGGCGTGGCGGATCACGTGGATATTCATCTGGTGCAGGCCCACGCACATGGTCCCCCGCAGGCCCGCGGTGCCAAATTCAAGGGGGGCAAAGAACCGGCTCTCAATCTCCCTCTCATCCCCGGCGATGGCCGCCAGCTCGGCCTTCTCCTCCGTGCTCAGGGCGTCGCTGCCCAGCCACTTTTTATAAATTTCATTGTAATTCATATCGATTCCTCCTCGTCGTTCTCTCCGCCCACGGGCGGGGCAAGTAAAATCGCTTTTGCCTCCTCCAGCCGGCTCTCCGGTACCCAGAGGGACACGCCGTCCAGAGAAAAGCCGCCGTAGACCCGGTTTGAGAGGCCGGTGGCGCTCAGGTCCGTCAGTACCGGAATACCGCAGGATTCCAGCAGGGAGATCGTGATACCGGAGAAACTCGCGAAATCCGCGTCGCTCTCGAGCAGAGCGGGAGCCTCCGGCTCCCCATCGGGCAGCATGGGCCAGCTAACCTCTTCGTCCATGTCAACGCTCCTCTCCAAGACCGTCACTTATGATAGGTAGAACCCTCGGTAATCTTGAACGCCCGGTATATCTGCTCTAATAGCATAACACGGGCGAGGTGGTGAGGAAAGGTCATTTGAGACATTGAGAGCTGAAAATCCGCCGCGGCCTTCACATTCGGGTGCAGCCCGCAGGAGGAGCCCACGAGAAAGACGAGCTGGCTCCTCCCCTGCCCTGCCCAGGCCGAGAGCTTTTCGGACAGGCTCTCGCTGGACAGCTCCTTCCCTTCCACGCACAGGGCCGTCACCGCTGCCCCCTTGGGGAGCTTTGACAGGACCGCCGCCCCCTCCTTGGCGAGGGCGGCCTCGATCTGGGCTGCGGAGGGGTGTTCGGGCAGACGCTCCTCCGAAAGCTCGGTGAGGGAGAATTTGCAGTACCCGCCCAGGCGCTTTGCATACTCAGCCGCCGCGTCGGCATAGAATTTTTCCTTCAGCCTGCCCACGCAGATGAGCTGTATGCCGAGCATGGCGGCGCCTCCTTTCAGGGGGTAGTCGGAAGTAAAGCGGGCGCGTGAGCATGCTCACCCACGCGGTATCTTCTCCCAGTCTCGCTCCGGGGCGCAACCTCCACCAATACGCCGTACTCGGTGTCCACTCCGGCGGCCTCCAGCCGGGTCTTTACCGCATGGTGGGCCCTGCCGGGCGTGTTGTTCTCAGCGGACAGGTGGGCCAGCACCACCGTGTCCGCCCCCGTCTCAACCGCCTGGAGGGCCAGAGCCGCGCCGTCCTCGTTGCAGAGGTGCCCATGCTCACCCAGAATGCGCTCCTTCAGATAGTAGGGGTAGGGGCCGGTGCGGACCATCTCCACGTCATGGTTGGTCTCACACACCAGCAGGTGCGCGCCCCGGACACCATGGCGCACCGCGTCGGTCACCTCGCCCAGGTCGGTGGCGACGGCCGCCCTCCGGGAGCCGCAGGTGACGGCGTAGCCCACGCTCTGCTCCGTGTCGTGCTGGGTGGGAAAGCTCTCTACACCGAAACACCCCACCTCAAAGCTGTCCCCGGGGACAAAGGTGTGCAGGCAGTCCTCCAGAAAGGCGATGCGGTAGACCATCTGCCGCCCGGCGGCATGGCTTGCGTAGACGGGCAGGGCGAGCTGCTTGGTCAGGGTGGCGATGCCCGCGATATGGTCGGTGTGCTCATGGGTCACCAGAATGCCCGCCAGCTCTCCCGGCTCCACGCCCAGCTCCCGCAGGGCCTTACAGATGCGCCTCGCCGAGATGCCCGCGTCCACTAAGATATGGGTGCTCCCATCGGTCATCAGCAGGCAGTTGCCCGACGAGCCGCTGGCCAAGGTACAGATTTCAAACAAGAGAAAACCCCCAACTATGTATCATTGAGGGCGGCGGCACCATGCCGCCGCCCTCAAACTTTCAAAAGATATTTCATTTACAGGGAAACCGCGTGAAAGGAAACCGTCAGGGTTTCCTTTTGCGGAAATGCCCGCACCCTATCACGGTTTACATCCTATGCCATCTGCATCTTCTGCTCCTCGTCGGGCAGAACCACCACGCGGATGTCGGCCCCCACGCCGGAGAGCTTGCGCACGATGTCCTCATACCCCCGCTCGATGTGGTGGACACAGTCGATCTCGGTCTCCCCGCTGGCTGCGAGACCGGCGATCACCATAGCGGCCCCCGCCCGCAGGTCGCAGGCCCGGACCGGGGCCCCCGTCAGGCGGGCGACCCCCTCGACGACGGCGACCTTGCCGTCCACCTGGATCTGCGCGCCCATGCGGCGAAACTCGTCCACATAGCGGTAACGGTTGTCCCACACGCCCTCGGTGAGGACGCTAGTGCCCTCCGCCAAGCACAGAACGGCGGCAATCTGGGGCTGCATATCGGTGGGAAAGCCGGGGTAGGGCAAGGTCTTCACGTTGGTGCGCACCAGCGGCTTGCTCCGGCGCACCAGCACCGCGTCGTCCTGCTCCTCCACGTTCACGCCCATCTCAAGGAATTTGGCGGTGATGCACTCCAAATGCTTGGGGATGACGTTTTTGATAAGGACCTCACCGCCCGCGGCGGCAACGGCGGCCATATAGGTGCCCGCCTCAATCTGGTCGGGAATAATAGAGTAGCTCCCGCCGGACAGGCGCTCCACACCGCGGATCTTGATCACGTCGGTGCCCGCGCCCATGATGTCGGCCCCCATGGAGTTGAGAAAGTTGGCCACGTCCACCACATGGGGCTCCTTAGCCGCGTTTTCAATGACGGTGACCCCCTTGGCAAGGGCGGCCGCCAGCATCACGTTCATGGTGGCGCCCACCGAGACGATGTCCATATACACCTGGGCACCGATGAGCTTGCCCCCCTTGGCCTGGGCGTTGATATATCCGCCGCGCACATCCACCTCGGCCCCCATGGCCACAAAGCCCTTGATGTGCTGGTCGATAGGCCGGCCGCCGAAGTCGCACCCACCGGGAGGAGGCACCTGAGCCGAGCCGAACCGGCCCAGCAGTGCGCCGATCAGATAGTAGGACGCCCGGATCTGCCGGGCCAGCTCGTGAGGCACCTTGGCGTTGCGGATGCGGGAGCAGTCCACGTCCACCGTCGTACGGTTCACCGTCCGCACGTCGGCGCCCAACTCCTGTAAAATAGTCAAAATCAGCGTCACATCGCCAATTTGAGGAATATTTTCAATGCGGCATACGCCGTCCACCAGCAAAGCGGCGGGGATGATGGCCAACGCCGCGTTTTTTGCCCCGCTGATCTCAATTTCACCATAAAGCGGCTTACCGCCTGAAATTACATACTTTGTCAAACCGACATCCTCTACCTTCCCTCCGGGCGCACTCCTCCCGGGGCATCAGGCCGCGGCGGCGCCGCGGCCCCTATGTCTCTCTAATAAAATCTTTGCCATGTATGAACTATGCCCGGCGGCCAGGGCGCAGGCATAACATCTTATTTTATGCTCCGCTATTATAACATAGAATCCCATAAAATCAAAGCAATTTTATGTTTCACGCATCGGTGGTCTTTTCCTAACTTTTCCCGCCGGATTTGCCCCGCTGCATCGCATCCACAGGCCGCATCCTCACTATACCCGAACTTTCCTCTTTTTATTCGGTCGGCGCGCTTTTTTTGCCGCCTCGGCCTGGCACCCAAAATGGGTAGAGATGGAAACTTTTTTTCTCTCCCCATCGTCTAAGAAACATGGGACAAATTTAAGGTATCCTTAAGAATTTGTTACCTGTTTGTTGTTGTGTTCCCATTTTTACCCCGGTAAAATAGATGGGAAACAAGCATAGGAGGAATCAAAACATGGCTGAAATGGAAACCCCCGTTGTGGAGACGACCCCAAGCGTGCCTGTCGTGCCCGCCGCGCCCGCCGCGCCGAAGGCGACGGCGAAGAAGAGAAAGAAGAAAAAGGCCATCCGCAACGCCGTTATCGCGGTGGTGGTCCTGGCCGCGCTGGGCGTGGGCGGATATTTCTTCTATCAGTTTTTGGCGAAGAAGGAGGACGTGAACAGCCAAATGCAGACGGCTACGGCCAACTTCTCCAGTATCCAGAGCACGGTGCAGGGCAGCGGCAACGCTATGGCGAAGGAATCGGCCGCTATTGCGCTGACCCAGGGCGGCACGGTGGAGCAGGTGCTGGTGAACGTAGGCGACAAGGTGTTCGCCGGGCAACCGCTCTACGTGATCCGCAGCCAAGCCGCGGAGGATGCGGTAACGGCGGCGCAGGAGCGGGTGAACAACCTGCTCAAGGACCTGGCGAGCCTTCAGAAACAGGTCTCTAATCTGACGGTGCGCGCGCCCTTTGCCGGCAAGCTGGCGGAGGTGAGCGAGTTTACGCCGGGGGCCGAGGTGAGCACCGGAGCGGCCGTCGCCACGCTGGTAAACGACAGGAAGCTCAAACTCTCCCTCTATTTCAGCTACGCTTATGACGGCTCCATCTATACGGGACAGACGGTGGACGTGTCCATCCCCGCGGTGATGCGCAGTTTCACCGGCACTGTGGAGGCCATCAATAAGGTGCACTACATATCCCCGGAGGGGGCGGACCATTTTGAGGTGGTCGTCTCCTTTGAAAATCCCGGCACCCTGACCGAGGGGATGGCGGCCACCGCATCCCTTACCGGGGGCGACGGTACGCCCATCTACCCCTACCAGAACGGGGAGACAAAGTATTACGAGAGCCGCAAGCTGGTGACCGAGGCGGGCGGACCGCTGCTCTCGGCTAACCTCCTGCGGTACGCCGACGTGAAGGCGGGGGACGTGTTACTGACCATGTCGTCTGAGACGCTGGACGACAGCATCCGCGCCAAGCAGGCTGAGATCGACGAGGCCAACGAGAAACTGTCCGAGGCGCTGAAGGGCCTTGAGAACTTCAACGCCACGGCCCCCATCGACGGCACCGTCACCTCCTGTACTCTGACCCCGGGAGCCGAGGTGAAGAGCGGCGACACCGTCATCACCATCTCCAACGATTCGTCCATGGTGGTGCAGATCACGGTGGACGACCGCAACATCTCCTTCGTCAAGCCCGGTATGACGGTGGACCTGAACGCTTACGATGGGAACGTGTTCACCGGCACGGTCTCCAAAATCGACATGAGCCTGGGCGGTGACAGCATGGGCAGCGGCATGACCAACTACCCCGTCACTCTCGAGGTGGACAACTCCGCCGGGACCCTGCTGGCGGGCATGTGGCTCAACTACTCCTTCGTCACCAGCCAGTCCGACAACTGCATTGTGGTGCCCATGCAGAGCGTGAAGTACGTCCCCGACGAGGAGGGCAACACGTCGGCGGTGGTCTTCATTCAGGCCGAGACCCGCCCGGAGAATACCGTGGACGTGGAGATCCCGCCCTCTGACCCCAACAACCCGCCCGCCTATCCCTCCCAGGACGAGGGCTATTATGCCGTACCGGTAAAGACGGGGCTTTCCGACGACTACAACGTAGAGATCACCGAGGGGCTGACGGGCGGCGAGACCGTCTTTGTGAACTACTATGTCGAGCAGGCCTGGGGCTAAGGTGACGCCATGCTGATTAACATTAAGGACCTCTACAAAATCTATCACGAGGGCCTGGAGAGCGAGGTCAGGGCCCTGGACGGGGTGAGCCTATCCATTGACCGGGGGGAGTTCGTGGCCATCATCGGCGCGTCCGGCTCGGGTAAATCCACCCTGATGAACATCCTCGGCTGTCTCGACCTGCCCACCTATGGGGACTACACCCTGGACGGCGTGGACATCACCGAGCGGAGCGACCGGCAGCTCGCCCACATCCGGAACAGGGAGATCGGTTTCATCTTCCAGGGGTATAACCTGATCCCGGCCCTCTCGGCCTATGAGAATGTGGAGCTGCCCCTCATCTACCAGGGCGTCCCCGTGGGCAAGCGGGAGGACATGGTGATGGAGGCCCTCCAGCGGGTGGCCATGGAGGACCGCTGGAAACACAAGCCGTCGGAGATGTCGGGCGGACAGCAGCAGCGCACCGCCATCGCCCGGGCCATCGCCACACGGCCCCCCATCATTATGGCCGATGAGCCCACCGGCGCGCTGGACTCCAAGACCGGCCTCCATGTGCTGGACATCCTGCACCGGCTCAATGAGGAGGGCACCACCATCATCCTCATCACCCACGATACCAACATCGCCGCCACCGCGCGGCGCGTGGTGCGCATCTCCGACGGGCGCATCCTCTTCGACGGCAGCAGACAGGAGGCGGGGATATGAATTTAACGCAGGCGATCAAGATGGCGGCAAAATCCATCTTCTCCAACAAGGGCCGCTCCGCGCTGACCATGCTGGGCATCATCATCGGCCTCGCGGCGGTGATGGTGCTGGTGTCTTACGCCCAGGGGCAGAACATGGCGATGAATGCCTATTACGAGAGCATGGGCACCAATATCATCAATGTCTCGGCCTACGACTGGAGCCGCTCGGGCAGCGACGTGGGAAAGAAACTGTACGACTACTGCCTCAACCTGGAAAACGTGGCGGGCGTCTCCCCGATGGGATACATCTATTCGTCTCCCACCATCAAGTACGAATCCAAGACCCTGTCCCAGAACCAGAATCGCGGCGGGGGTATGGTTTCGGTGAGCGTGAGCGGCGGCGGGGGCGGCAGCACCGAGGACAACTACCCCCAGATCTATCTGGGCAACGACAAGTTCGGCCTGTGCAACGGGTACGTTATCGCAAAGGGCCGGGACCTGAGCTATCTGGAGATCGAAAAACTGAGCCAGGTGTGCGTCCTGGGTTCGGCCACGGCGGAGTTCCTCTTCTCCTTTGCCGACCCCGTGGGCAAGACCATCACCATCAACGGCCGGCCTTTCCAGGTGGTGGGTGTCTACCAGAGCAAGGCGGCGGGGCTGGACCTTGGCAACTCCGAGGAGTCCTATTGGATGGAGGACTCCATCAAGCGGATGGACCGGATGATCCTTCTGCCCCACACCATGACCCGGTACTTCAACAACAACGAGCCCATCAACGACTATATGGTCAAGGTCAAGGACTCCGACGCCACCAAGGAGGTCGTCACCAACCTGAAGGGCTTTCTCTCCGGCATCATCAACTCTCAAAACGGCTATCTCTCAGTCTACCCTCAGGACACCTGGCAGAAACAGAACAACGAAGCCAACGAGCTCCAACAGCGGTTTCTGGGCGGCATCGCAGCCATCAGCCTGCTGGTGGGCGGCATCGGCATCATGAACATCATGCTGGTCACCGTCACTGAGCGGACGCGGGAGATCGGCATTCGCAAGGCCATCGGCGCCGAGCGGCGGAGCATCATCGTCCAGTTCCTCATCGAGGCCGCCATGATCTGCGGCATCGGCGGTGTCTTCGGCATCGGCGTGGGGTATCTGGGTACGCTGATCGTGGGCAAGCTGTCCTTCGGCACGATTCTGATCCCCAGTCCCATCCTCACCGCAGGGGCTTTCTTCATCTCGGTGGCCCTGGGTATCATCTTCGGCCTCTACCCCGCCATCAAGGCCAGCGGCCTCCAGCCCGTGGACGCCCTGCGCGCCGAATAGCAGCGCTCTCGCCGCCCCTTCCGTGAGGCGTGCGAAAGGTGACAATAAAGGAGAGAACTAGATGAAATTAAAACGTATGCTTGCGGCCTTTCTCACGGCCGCGCTCCTGGCGGTGCTGCCGGCGTTTCCCACCGCCTCCGCCGCGTCCTCCGGCGGCTTTGTGGACGTGACCGACCCCACTGTGGCCCAGGCCACCGAGACCCTGCGGCTGCTGGGCATCGTCAGCGGCGGCGGTAACGGCTACTTCTATCCCGCCGGGAATCTGACCCGGGCCGAGTTCTGCAAGATGGCGATAGAGACCATGGGCCTGGGTGCGAAAGCCGAGGCCCAGATGAACCGCACCATCTTCAAGGACGTGCTGGGCAGCCACTGGGCCAGAGGGTACGTTAATCTGGCCGCCTCCCTCCCCGTGGGTGGCGAGGAATCCGGCGGCGGTATGCTGATGGTGGGCGTGGGGGACGGCACGTTCCACCCCGACGACCGCATCACCTACGCCGAGGCCGTCACCATTTTACTGCGGGTCCTGGGATACAGCACCAAGGAACTGGCCACCGGCGGCCTGTGGTACGACGGCGCGCTGGCTACCGCCAAGTCCATCGGCCTCACCGAGGACTTTACCCTGCCCGTAAACAGCCAGATCACCCGGGGCCAGACCGCCATTCTCTTCGAGCAGATGCTCTTCACCCCCAAGAAGGACGGCAAGGACCCCTACCTGGTCACCGAGCTGGGCGGCGAGATCCTGAAGGAGGCCGTTATCCTCTCCCTGGACGCCACCACCGACGACGGCGTCACCGGCGCAGTGCTCACCACGGGCGGTGAGGTCCCCTATAAGACCGACCACGCCCCCTTCGCCCCCACGCTGGAGGGACGCCGCGCCAAGCTGGTGCTGGATAGAAACGGCAAGATTATCGCCATCCAGCCCTCCGCCGCCGGAACCACCCGGACAGTGAGCGTAGTCTCCACCGAGGTCACCTACTTCACCGTCTCCGGCGGCGAGCGGGTGTCCGTCGCCCCCGCCACCACCGTCTACAAGGACGGCAAGTCCCTTACCTATAAAGACGTCTATCTCAACATCAAGGCCTCCACCCAGGCTGTGCTGTGCTACTCGGCCGCCGGCAAGCTGGAGTACGTCTTTTTCACGGCGGCGGACGTGGCTGAAACCGCGGCCATTGCCAAGGCTACTGGGGGCAACCCCTTTTCCTCCCTGGTGGGTAGCGACACGGATTACCGAGTCGTAAAGAACGGCCTGCCCGCCACCCTCTCCGACGTGCGGCAGTACGACGTGGGTACCTATGACAAGGCTACCAAGACCCTCTATGTCTCCGACCTGCGACTCACCGGCGTGTACGGGAATGCCTCTCCCAGTCCGGCCACTCCACTCACCGTCACCGTTTTAGGCTCTGAATTTCCTGTCCTGTCCAGCGCGGCAGACACGCTGGCAGGCTTTCAGATCGGCTCCACCATCACACTCCTCCTCACCGCCGACGGGCAGGTGGCTGGAGCGGTAGCGCCCACTGAGGCAAAATCTACCACTGTGGGCATTGTTGAGAAAATCGACGGCACCTCTGCCACCGTCGCCTCCCTGGATATGCTGGGCGGAGACGGCAAGCCCCGGACCTTCTACGGCGATACGGGTCTCAACGCAGCTATGTCCGCCAAGCTGCAAGGTCAGCTGGTAACGGTATCCTCCTCCAAGGTCGGCCAGCTCAACCTCACCCGTTTGAGCGCCAGCGGCGCCTCCGGCAGCCTGGACGTGAATGCCCGCGCCCTGGGCGGCTCGGGTCTGTCCGAGAACATCCGCCTCTACGAGCGGGTAGGGGCTGGCGCGCCCGCTGAAATTTCCTTCGCCCAGCTCACCCGCGCCACCGTCCCCGCCTCTAAGATTACTTATGTGGGCAAGGACTACGCCGGCCGGGTCAACATCATCGTCTTTGATGACGTGACCGGCGACCAGTATAAGTATGGTATGGCCGTTCTCGGCACCGCGTCCAGCAGTTCCAGCGGCTCATCACCCGATGACGCCATTAATACCACCATCAGTGTCCAAAGCGGTGATGAGGCCAGCGAAGCCCTGATCAGTGGAACCAATTTCAAAGCAGACCAGCTTATCGGTATTGCCGCCTCCCTGGAACGGGTAAGGGATACGCCGAGGCTGGCAGCCTGGGTAGATTTAAAATCAGTAACTAAGGTTTCCCGCTCTGCCTTCGACATGGACGACGATGCCGGCAGCGGCATCGCCCCCATCGGCACCGTTACCACCAGCAGCATGACCCTCCCCATCGCGGGCAACGTGGTCTGCTATAATAAGACCACCAAGACGTGGTTTGCCACTTTGAATGAGGCCAGGGCCTACTCCAACAGCCTTACCATCTACTACGACAGAACCCCTCAGGAAGGCGGAAAGGTGCGCCTGGTGGTGGTGGAATAACCCCAACATACAAAGAGGATGGCCGGTAAAAACCGGCCATCCTCTTTTCTTATTCAAGGCTCAGCTCCCCGGTAGCGGCGTCCATGAGAAAGACGCCCGCGTCGGTGGTCACCTGCCACATGGGTTCCAACTCCATCCGCCGGCCGGAGCCGGTGGCCTGGTAGCCGGAGGTGAGGCCCTCGATTCTGGTGAAGACATGCCCCCCTTCCCGCATCCCACTCATAAAGCGGATGAGGGCGGTAGATACGTCCATAGACCGTCCTCCCCCGCTGTTCCGGGTGGGAATGCCGGTGAGGCGGGTACCCACAATAGAGATCAGCACACCGTCCCGATAGATCAGCTCCGCTGTACAGGGGAAAACGGGCGCGCCCTCCCAGGTCTGGCGGACGATCACCTTCGTCGTCTCCTCCCCCTGTGCATTCCCCACCTCCCCGCCATCGGCGGCTTTGCGCTCCAACCGGATTACCGTACAGGGATACCCCGCCTTTGAGAGCAGTTTCACCGTGTACGTCCCCTCGTCCTCTCTTCTGGCGGTATAAGCCTCCGGCGTAAATGTAAACGAGAAACTGCCGTCGCTGCGAAACCAGCCCTCGCCCTTCTCGCCCTCGTAGGCGGCGCGCACGCCGTCGTCGGTCTTGCGCACCGCGCCCAGCAGATAGGCAGCCAGCGTCTCCTCGCCCTCCCGGTCCCGCTCTACCGTACAGGGGATGAGGTAGCTCTCGTCGGGCAGCGCCCCATCGGCCACTTCATAGCCCTGCCGCAGCAGCACCTCCTCCGCGCCGGATCGGCTCTCCTCCAGGTACTTCCGGGACTGCCGCTCCTGCTGGGCCGTCTGCACCAGCAAGAATACGTTCACCGCCAGCAGGATGAGGATGATGATATTTTTTATTTTTGACCATTCCATATTCATCATCCCTTCAATAGAAACTTGGAGTCAGAGGGAAAGAAACCCGCCTGCAAAGTGCGTGAAACTTGACAGGGACGGGAGGCGAGAGCGAACCCTCGCCCTATTTTGCGATCCAGGCGGGGCGGGCCGTATCGGCCGTGCCGCTGTCCTCGTATACCAGAAGGAGTTCCCTGCCGGGCGCGTTGAGGGCCCCCATGGCGGCGGTGGCCTGGAGCTCGGGCAGGATGGAGACCTGCTCCTCCGTGGCGGTATAAGTGCGCAAAAGGAGGTAAAAGTCGCTTACCCGGCCGTCCCGGACGATGAAACGGGCGGCGTACTCCTCCGCGCCCAGCTGGACGACCGCGCCGTTCAATTGATATCCGTAGTCCACCTGCCAGCCGCCGTCCTTCAGGGCGGTAATCTCCATGAGATAGACCCCCGCGGTCCTGGTATCGCCCACAAGTTCGCCTGCGCTCCGCTGGGCCAGGGGCTGGGTAGCCTTCACCAAATCCAGGGCGGAGGGCTCTCCTGCGCCGTCCCCCACAGGGTACTTGGGCTCCTCGGCTGAGGTACTGTGGTACTCCACCGCGCCGCTGTCATAGACCACCAGGGTGTCCACCACCCCCTCCTTGACCACCTGCTTTCCCCCGGCCACATAGCTGCTGTTGGCCTGGGGATGAAAGCCCAGGGCCTCCATCATTCCGACGCGGGTCTGGTCGTTCTGGCCTCCGCTCACGGGGTTTGAGACCCGGTAGGCGGGCCGCTCCATCGGCGCGCCCGACTTGGGCAGCATCACGTAGGGATCCAGCCTGCCATACACCTCGCCCCTCCCGTGCTCAAAGGCGAAGGTGACGCCGTTCACATTGGCGGCGTAGGGGGCCACGGCGGTCTGGAGATGTCCTTTCAGGGCAGACCCTGTCCGGCAGGCATAATACAGGCCCATTGTCTCATTATTATAGTAGAGGGTCATATCCCCCGCCTCGTCCTCGGCCAGCAGGAGCCTCCGGGCACTCACGTCCATCAGAGCATCTCCCGGCCCGGCCTCTGTCCAGGCATAGAGGGCGGAGAGGGGGATCTCTCCCTGGAAATCAAAATAGACGCTGTACTGACCCGTCAGGGCGGTGCGCCAGACGGTCTCTGTGGTCTGGATGGGGGTCTCCCCGCCGCCCAGGGCCTCCCCCAGGATGGTGAACATCTTGTCGGAGAGGCGCTCTACCGCAGCGCTGTCGTACTGCACGCCATAGGTCCCCAGCCCAGGCAGATGGACGGCCATACGCAGGGGGCGCAGCTCGACCGGTTGGCCCTCCGCCTGGTCGTAGGGGACGCCTGAGCTCCCGCTGCCCAGCATGCCGGTCAGCTCCCCCAGCCAGCCGCCCGGCGCCAGATTCTGCCCCAGTTGTCCGCGGAGAGTCAGATAGATGGCGCCGATCGACAAAAGCACGATCAGTAGATCCTTACCCCACTCCAGGAGGCGTTTCCTTCTCTTATGCTCCATGGCCCGGCCCCTTGACCTTCAGTTCTATGCGTACGGTGAGGCCCGGCCCATTTTTGTCCACCAGGCGGATGGTCCCCTCGTGCCGCTCCACGATCTCCCTGGCGATGGAGAGCCCCAGTCCGGTGCCCCCCGACTCCCGGGAGCGGGCCTTGTCCACCCGGTAAAACCGCTCAAAGATCCGGGGGCGATCCTCCGGCGGGATACCGATGCCGTTGTCGGCTACCTCCATCCACACCCGTCCGCCCCCCTGCCCGGCGGAAATTCCGATCTTGCCGCCGTCGGGGGTATACTTGATGGCGTTGGCCACCACGTTCATCATCACCTGGACCAGCCGCTCCCGGTCACCCCGGATCTCAGGCAGCCCGGCGGACAGCTCGAGCCGCAGGTTGTGGCCGTGCCGCTGGGCATCCAGCAAAACGGCGTTATAGACGCTGCGGATGGCCTCCTCGAAGGAGAAACGCTCCAGCCGCAGCTCGCTGCGCCCGCTGTCGAACCGTGAGAGGGTGAGCAGGTCCTGCACGATGTGGGCCATCCGGTCGCTCTCGTTGAGGATGACGCCCAGAAAGTTCTTCTCAGTGTCCGCTGGCAGGTTCCCTGCATTGTCCACCAGAGTCTCGGCATAGCTTCTGATATTGGTGAGGGGGGTGCGCAGCTCATGGGAGACGTTGGCTACAAATTCCCGGCGCATCTCTTCGGTGCGGCGCTGCTCGGTCACGTCGCGGATGACCACCATGACGCCCAAGGCGGTCTCCCCCGAGATGGGGGCCAGCAGCAGCTCCAGAATACGCCCGCCGATCTCCCGTGTGCCGCCCAGGTAGCCCTGCTGCTCCACCGCCAGAACGGCGGACAGGGTGGCGATATCCCCAAAGAGGGCGTCATAGCCGCTCCCCTCGCTGTCCACCGCCAAGCTACGCCCCAGCATCCGCTCGGCGGCGGGGTTGGACTGGACCAGCCCCCCGTCCCGGTTGAAAGCCACCACGCCGTCGGTCATATGGAGAAAGAGGGTACCCAGCTTGTTGCGCTCGTTGCCCACCTCCCGCAGAGTATCCTGAAGCTGACGGGCCATATTGTTGAAGGTGCCAGTGAGGACGCCAATCTCATCCCGGGAGGCCACCTCTATCTTATAAGAGAAGTCCCCCTCGGCCATCCGCTCAGCCCCGGCAGTCAGGCGCTCGATGGGGGTGATCATAGTCTTTGAGAGGAGGAAGGAGAGGAAAACAGAGATGATGAGGCCAAAAATCAGGGCCTCCAGGATCAGCTTGAAGAGCTCGTCGTTTAAATCCCGCATGGTGACCCGGTTGTCCCTCACGTAGATGATATAGCGGTTCTCCCCCCGCTGAAAGGGGACCGCCACGTCCATATAGTCGGCGGATGGGTCGCTCCTGTTACCGCCGGTTTTGTCGTCGGGGTGGTTCATGGCGTAGGTAACGTTGTTGGTGAGGGTCAGCGCAGGGCCGGCCGCATCGTCGGAGCCGGCCAAATATTCGGCGGTCTCTCCGTTGAGGATGTAGTAATTGCGGTTGCGCCGGTCCACGCCCATATCGCCTACATAGGCCTCCAGCACGCCCTGGATGAACTCCTCGTCGCTCTGTCCCTCGGCCGCCGGAGCTTTCAGGTCCCGGGCAAGGTCGTTCCCCTGTGAAAAGACCAGGGCCATCTGCTCGTAGAAGTCATGGATATAAAAGGAGGAGACCGAATTGATGAGGAACGCGCCCACCACCGTCATCAAAGACACGATGAGCAGCACCATGATGAGCACCAGTTTCATGTGCAGGCTGCGGAGCATGCGGTTTCCTCCTTTCTTATCACAGTGTCTCTGCCCAGGGACGGCGGAGGCAAGCCCCCGCTATCAGACAATGCCGTTATTCCGCATTGAACAGATCCCCAAGGCCCCCTTCTTGTCACGATAAAAGCTGGGCAGGCGGGGTCATTTCCCCTCGCGGCAGGCCGCGCGGGGGCCCCTTTTTCCATCTGCCCGGGCGAAGGGAATTCGCCCGGCAGCAAGGTTTTGCCGCGCAAAACACTTGACGGCGCATAGCGCCGCCCCGCTTTGCGGGGGCCCGAGGCCGCCCCCGCTATCAGGCAATGCCGTTATTCCGCGTTGAACAGATACCCAAGGCCCCTTCTTGTCACGATAAAGGCTGGGCAGGCGGGGTCGTCCTCAATTTTCTCGCGAAGGCGGCGGATGGCCACATCCACGGCGCGGACGTCGCCCACATAGCCCTCATAATTCCAGACGTTTTCCATCAACGCCTCACGGGAGAAAACCTTCCCCGGCTGGAGGGCCAGAAATTTCAGCAGCTCATACTCCCTCTGGGTCAGATCCAGAAGCTTTCCATCCTTATAGGCGGTAAGGAGCTCTTGATCGACAGCCACCCGGCCCAGCTCCAGCCGCCCGTCCGCCTGGACAGAACCGGCCGGGCGAGTTTCCGCCATGCCGTGGCGGCGGATGTTGGCCTTGACCCGGGCCAGCAGCTCCCGCATGGAGAAGGGCTTGGTGATATAGTCGTCTGCCCCCAGCTCCAGCCCCAGGACCTTGTCGTTCTCCTCCTCCCGGGCTGTGAGCATGATGACGGGGGTGCTCCGTCCGGCTGAGCGCAGACTCCGGCACACGTCAAAGCCGTTCATTCTTGGCAGCATCAGGTCCAGAAGCACCAGGTCGGGGTCCTGCTCCAGAGCGAGCTGCAGGCCCGCCTGCCCGTCGTAGGCCTCCAGGGTCTCATACCCCTCCCGGGTCAGGTTGAAACCCAGAATATCCACGATGTTCTTCTCGTCCTCGACAATCAAAATCCGCTTTCCCATATGTTCCTCCTCCGAGTGTTGGGTCGATGGGGACACTAGCCCCTACAGCCCCAAGAGCACCTTTGTCTTCAGCACCGCCGCCACCGTCTTGGCGTCGGATATCTCGCCACTCATAATCTGCTCCACCAACGCGTCAAAGGGCAGCTCCAGCCGCTCCAGGAACTCGTCCTCGTCCGGGTGGCACTCCCCCTGGTGGAGGCCCCGGGCAAGGTACATATGTAAGGTCTCGGTACAAAAGCCGGGGGAGACGTACAGACAGCCCAGGTAGATGAACTCATCGCAGGTGACGCCGATCTCCTCCTCCAGCTCCCGCAGGGCAGCGGCGCGGTGATCCTCGCCGTACTCCAGCTTGCCGGCAGGCAGCTCGGTCACCACCTTTTGATAGGGGTAGCGGTATTGCCGCACCAAGGTCACGCTCCCCGCGGCATCCAGGGGGAGAATGACCACGCCGCCGGGGTGCTCCACCACCTCCCGGGGAGCCGTTTTCCCATTGGGGAGCTCCGCGCTGTCCAGCTTGAGGCGGACAATATGCCCCTCGAACAGGGTCTCGCTCGCTACCGTTCTCTCGGTCAAATCCATCC
>DATMXU010000261.1:0-4356 GCA_035562355.1 Pseudoflavonifractor sp. | reverse complement strand
TATCTGTTTGACAGAAAAATAACGAGCAGATACAATACTTTGTAGATAATTTAACGGTGGGACGCTCCACGCAAATTTTCCCCACCGTTAAATCGGAAAAAGAGGAGGAACCAAGAGAATGAAAGCTACAAAAAAGCTCCTTGCGCTGGTCCTTGCCCTTGCCATGTCCCTCTCATTGGCCGCCTGCGGCGGCACTCCGGCAAGCCCCAGCTCCACCACCCCCGCGGCGGGCGCGGTCTATAAGGCGGGCACCTACACCGCCGAGGCTCAGGGCAACGGCGGCATGGTACCCGTCACCGTTACCTTCAGCGACACCGAGATCCTCTCCGTGGAGATCGGGGAGAACAGCGAGACCGCCGGCATCGCCACCCCGGTGCTGGAGAATTTCCCCACACAGATCGTGGAGGGTCAGACCCTGAACATCGAGGCCGTCAGCGGCGCGACCATCACCAGCAAGGCCGTACTGGCCGCGGTGGCCGACTGTGTGGCACAAGCGGGCGGCGACGTGGACGCCCTGAAGTCCAAGGACAAGGCCGCCGTGACTGCGGGCGAGCCCATTGAGGAGACTGCGGACGTGGTGGTCATCGGCGGCGGCGGCGCGGGCCTTGCCGCGGCGGTGAGCGCCGCGGAGAACGGCGCGTCCGTCATCCTGATCGAAAAGGGTGCCGCCCTGGGCGGCAACACCCTGCGTGCGGGCGGCGCGTACAACGCCGTGGACCCCGAGCGCCAGGCCAGCGTCCCCATGGACGAGAGCCAGATCAAAGAGCTCCAGGGCATCCTGGAGGTAGACGAGACCACCATTGCCGAGGAGTACCGCCCCGACCTCGCCACTTTGAAAGAGCAGATCAAGACCTACCTGGCGGGCGACACCTCCAAGCTCTTTGACAGCGTGGAGCTGCACACCTACCAGACCTATAAGGGCGGCGCCCGCACCGGTCTGGACGGCACCGAGATTCACGGCAACTACAGCCTGGTGAGCCTGATGACCAAAAACTCCCTCCCCGCACTGAACTGGCTGGTCAGCCACGACAGTGAAACCCAGATTTCCGACAGCATCGGCACCGTGCTCGGCGGCCTCTGGCCCCGGATGCACTCCCTGACCACCAGCGTGGGCCACGGTTTCATCTCCCCCCTGGAGAAAGCCTGCAGCGAGATGGGCGTGACCATCATGCTCAACACCTGCGCCAATGAGCTCATCACCGATGGCGGGCGCGTCACCGGCGTCAAGGCCGAGAAGACCGACGGCACCCCCGTTACCCTCACCGCCAGTAAGGGCGTGGTGATGGCCACCGGCGGTTACGGAGCCAACCCCAAAATGGCCATGGAGTACGATAATTACTGGGGCGTCCTCACCGAGGATATGCCCACCACCAACTCCGCCCTGCTCACCGGCGACGGCATTATCATGGGTCAGGCCGTGGGCGCAAACCTCGTGGGTATGGGCTACATCCAGCTCATGCCCAGCAGCCAGCCCGTTACCGGCAGCCTGGGCGGCGGCCTGTGGGGCAGCGCCGAGGAGCAGGTCTTCGTGAACAAGGAGGGCAAGCGTTTCGTCTCTGAGTATGAGAGCCGCGACGTGCTGTCCAAAGCGGCTCTGGAGCAGACTGACGCCATCTTCTACATCATCTGCGACCAGGCCTCTGCCGGGGATCCCCAGCCCGGCGGCAAGAACGGCTGGGGCAATGACATCGACACCCTGATCGCCGAGGGCAGCGTCCTCAAGGCAGACACTCTGGAAGATCTGGCCAAGCAGATGGGGGCCGACCCCGCCACCTTTGTGGCCGAGATGGAGAAGTATAACTCCTACTGTGCAACCGGGGAGGATCTGGACTTCGGCAAGGTGAAGCTGGGCGGTCCCATCGACGTGGGCCCCTTCTACGCCACCATCCGCACCCCCTCCATCCACCACACCATGGGCGGCCTTGAGGTCAACGCCCAGACTCAGGTGCTCAACGCCAACGGCGACGTGATCCCCGGCCTTTACGCGGCCGGCGAGGTTGCCGGCGGCATCCACGCCGGTAACCGCGTGGGCGGCAACGCCCTGGTGGACATCATGGTGTTCGGCCGCATCGCAGGCGAGAGCGCCGCGCTGGAGAAATAAGCCCCCGTTTTTATCTTTGAATGCAGTAAGCGGCCAGCCGACGTAGGCTGGCCGCTTGACTTTATAATGGCCAGGCAGTAGAATAAAAAAACACGCGCTGAAGGAGGGTTTTACATGATTTATCTGGATAACGCCGCCACCACCAAGGTCTGTCCCGAAGCAGCAGAGGCCGCCGTGGCTGCCATGACCGAATGCTACGGCAACCCCTCCTCCGGCCATCCCCTGGGGAAGTCCGCCGCCGAGCTGGTGAGGTCCGCCCGGGCCGACCTGGCCGCCGCTCTGGGCTGCGCTCCCGAGGAGGTCTACTTCACCTCCTGCGGCACCGAGGGGGACAACTGGGCCGTCCGGGGCGCGGTGGAGCTGGGCCGCCGGAAGGGGAAACACATCATCACCACCGCCATCGAGCACTCGGCCGTCCTCTCCCCCATCCGGGAGCTGGAGCGGCAGGGCTATTCCGTCACCTACCTCAAGCCCGACAGGACGGGCCGCGTCTCTATCGGGGAGCTGGCCGCCGCCCTCAGACCCGACACGGTGCTGGTGTCCATGATGCTGGTGAACAACGAGCTGGGCACGGTCCAGGACGTGGCCGGCGCGGCGCGGGCCATCCGGGCCGCGGGCTCCCCTGCCCTGCTGCACACGGACGCGGTGCAGGGCTTTTTAAAGGTGCCCTTCACCGTGGAGGAGCTGGGGGTGGACCTGCTCGCCATCAGCGGGCACAAGCTCCGCGCGCCCAAGGGAGTGGGGGCGCTGTATGTAAAAAAGGGCGTTAAGCTGCCCCCCGTCTTTCTGGGCGGCGGGCAGGAGGACGGCCTGCGCCCCGGGACCGAGGCCACCGCCCAGATCGCCGCGCTGGCTGCCGCCGTGCAGGCCTGGAGGCCGGAGTACCGCGCCCGGATGGAGGCCGTCAAGGCCTACGCGCTGGAGCAGCTGGCCGCCCTTCCGGGGGTAGAGGTGGTCTCCCCGGGCGACGCGCCCCACATCTGCGCCGTCTCCCTGCCCGGCTACCCCAGCGAGATGCTGGTGCGCGCGCTGGGGGACGCTGGGGTATGCGTCTCCTCCGGGTCGGCCTGCCACAAGGGCAAGCCCAGCCACGTCTTTTCCGCCCTGGGCCTGCCCAAGCAGACCCTGATGGGGGTACTGCGCGTCTCCTTCTCCCCCGAGAGCACCCGCGAGGACGTGGACATACTCTGCCGCGCGCTGGCCGGGATACGGGAGGCGCGGGTCTCCGCCCAATAAATAAGGATGGTTTTTTATGTTCTCTTACCTGAACCGCGGCAGGCAGTTTTACCGCAACGTACTCTTCCTGGCCCTTCCCATCATTCTGCAAAATCTGGTCACCACCTCCTTGGGGCTGATCGATACCTTCATGGTGGGGGTACTGGGGGAGGTTCCACTGGCGGCGGTGAACCTCGCCAACATCCCTATCTTCGTCATCCAGCTCATCCTCTTCGGGCTGCAGAGCGGCTCGTCGGTGCTCATCAGCCAATTTTGGGGTAAGCGGGATACGGAGTCCATCAGCCGCGTCATCGGCATCGGCTGCTATGTGGCGGAGGCCATTGCCATCGTCTTCTCCGCGGTGATGCTCTTCCTGCCAGAGCAATTAATGGGACTGCTCTCCGACAACGCCGCTCTCATCGGCCCCGCCGCTGACTATGCACGCATCGTGGGGCCCTCCTACCTCCTCGGCAGCATCACCAGCGTATACGTAGGGGCCCACCGCAGCATGGAAAACCCCAAGCTGGGCTTTATCATCTTTTCGGTGTCCATGGTCACCGATGTGTTTCTCAACTGGGTTTTCATTTTCGGCAACCTGGGCGCACCTGCTTTGGGAGTGGCGGGCGCGGCCTGGGGCACCTTTGGGGCCCGGGTGGTGGAGTTCACCGTTATGGCGGCCTACGCCCTTTTAAACCGTCGGTTCAAGCTCAACTTTTCCCTCCTCTTCCGCCTGGACAAGGTGCTGGTGACGAAATTTATCCGCTATGCAAGCCCCGTGGTTCTCAACGAGAGCCTCTGGGGTCTGGGCACAAGCCTCTACAAGGTCATCATGGGCCACATGGACGGCTCCACCGAGATTTTGGCAGCCCGGGCCCTGGCAGGCAGCATCGAGGATATCTGCACCGTAGCCATCTTCGCCATTGCGGCGACCACAGGCATCGTGGTAGGCCGGGAAATCGGCGCGGGCCGGGACAAGGAGACGGTGTATCAGGTGGGTCTCACCATGGGCACCCTGGCCATCGGCTGTGGGGCGGCGGTGG
>DATMXU010000260.1:0-6166 GCA_035562355.1 Pseudoflavonifractor sp. | reverse complement strand
GTTGTCCTATCTTGATTTTATAGGATACGCTTGGTATGATGAGCCATAACCGTATATGAACTTTTTGTCAGGTCTGCCACCGAGCTTGCTGAAACCGCCCTCTATGAGGGCGGTGTTCCTAAGGAGTGATCGTCATGCTGGAACATGAGCCGGCAAAAAACGCGGGGCACCACAGCTTTACCTGGAGCGGCCTGGGCGATATCAGGAAGGGCCGGAGCGAGCTGGGGGAGGAGATGCCCGTGCTGGTCTACCGCCTGATGCAGTACACCATGCTGGACGTCCTGAGCCGAAAATATGGCGAGAGGGAGGCCGACGAGCACTTCCGCAGCGCCGGTTTCCTGGCGGGCCAGGAGTTCGCCAAGAACGTGCTGGATCTGAGCGCCCCCTTCAACCGCTTTCTGACCGACCTGCAGCGGAGCCTGAAGGAGCTGAAGATCGGCATCCTCCGCATGGAATCCTTCAACGACGCCACCGGGGAGATCGTCCTCACCGTGGGCGAGGACCTGGATTGCAGTGGGCTCCCCGTCACCGGCGAGTCGGTCTGCTGCTACGACGAGGGTTTCCTCTCCGGGCTTTTAGAGGCCTACACCGGGAAACGATACGCTGTCCGCGAAATCGACTGCTGGGCAAATGGCGACCGGGTCTGCCGCTTTCAGGGCGTGGTCGTGTAGACGAGCCTCCGCAGCCTTATAGCGAGGTCATCCATGATGGATTGCGCCCATGAGCTCATGCTGAACTATCTCCATACCACCATACACGACCCAGACCATGCCGGGCTGGATCTCCAGGCCCTGCCTGAGGAGCTCCGGGAATTTGGCGAGGGCCTGGTTTGCTGCGTCAAAAACATGACCGAGGCGACAGACCTGGCAAAATCTATCGCCCGGGGCAACCTGGACGTAAAGCTGCCCCCGCCCGGCAACGAGATCGCCGCCCCGATCAAAAGCCTGCACGCCGCCCTCAAGCACCTGACCTGGCAGACCCAGCAGGTCTCCAAGGGGGACTACCAGCAGCGGGTGGATTTCATGGGCGACTTCTCCAGGGCCTTCAACGAGATGACCGAGCAGCTCTCCCAGCAGCGCGAGGCCCTGCTGAATGAGATCGAGAGCCGCCAGCTGGAAAACCGGCAGCTCCTCCAGAACCGGAATCTGTACGAGATCCTGGCCGGCCAGATCGAGCAGTGGATCATTGTGATCGACGCGGACACGGCGGAGCTGCTCCTCGTCAGCCAGGAGATCGACCGGGACGTTATGGACCCGGACGCGCTGCGGCTGCTGCGCCAGTGGCTGGAGCAGCAGGCCAAGGCCGGCTACACGGAGATCAAGACGGCGGAGCTGGAGCTGCCGGACAAGCGCGGCGCCCGGTACTACTCCGCGACCATCCACCCCATACGCTGGCGCGGGCGAAACACCCTCTCCT
Organism: Pseudoflavonifractor sp.; assembly: GCA_035562355.1. Lineage (GTDB taxonomy): Bacteria > Bacillota > Clostridia > Oscillospirales > Oscillospiraceae > Pseudoflavonifractor. The sequence continues at coordinate 4,750 of DATMXU010000260.1, read as the reverse complement.
TCGTCCTCACCGACGTGAGCAGTGAGCGGGAACGGCTGAATAACCTCCAGAACATCGCCAACCACGACACCCTGACCCAGCTCTACAACCGGCGCTACGGAATGCAGGTGCTCCAGGAGTGGCTGGACGAGGGCAGGGACTTCATCCTCTGTTTCGCCGATATCGACAACTTAAAGCTGGTCAACGACCGCCATGGCCATCTGAAGGGCGACCAGTATATCGTCTACGTCTCCGACACCCTGAGGGGGTTCTCCACCGACGCGGTGGTCTGCCGCATCGGAGGGGACGAGTTCATGCTCCTGTGCCGGGACTGGCCGCAGGAGGCCGCCCGGGAGCGGATGGAGCTGCTGCGCGGCCGCATCGCCTCCCACAGCGGCGTACCCGGCGCGCCCTACGAGCACAGCATCAGCTACGGCCTCATCTCCGTGGGGGCGGATAACCCCCTGGCCGCCAGCGAGCTGCTGGGCACGGCGGACGAGCGGATGTACGAGTACAAGCGGCTCTATAAGCTGAAACGGCGCAGGGCGCTGAAATGAACATCTCCACCCTGAAAGACACCGCAAGCCCATGGGTTTGCGGTGTCTTTTTCACTAGCCGCGGCCCCGCCCCCACTCCCCCGGCATGTTCCCGCCTTGTATTTTTGGTATATTCCAGGTATAATAACCGCAGCGCGGTTATTATACCTTTCATTGAGCCGCTTTTCTCGTCCGCCTATGCGGACAACCGAAAAGCATTGCTCATTATACCATTCGCTTACGCTCACGGTATAATAAGGCACACAACCCTGACTAGGTAGGTGCGTATGAAACTATTACGAGTCCTGAGGGAAGTCTTTCTGTCGTCCCTTCCTCTGGCCGCGGTGATTCTGATCGTCTGCGTCTTCATCGCGCCAATGGAGAGCGCGTTTGACTACTTCAAGCTGTCCGTCGGCTATCTCTCGGTCCTGTTCGGCCAGGCGCTGTTCCTCGTCGGCCTGGATGAGAGCATCCTGCCCATCGGCAAGCTGGTGGGCCAGTCTCTCGTCAAATTTCAAAAGGTCCTCTTCATCCTCTTTTTCGGCTTTCTCTTCGGCCTGCTCGCCACAGTGGCAGAGCCCGCCCTGGCCGTCCTGGCCCGGCAGACCAACATGATCATGCCCGTGGTGAGCGAGACCGTATTCGTCTGGGTGCTGAGCGCGGGCATCGGCCTCTTTGTGGCCTTTGCCCTCTTCCGGGTGATCAAAAACCTGAATATCAAAGCGACCTTTGCCGTGCTCTACCTCCTCATTTTCGCCATCGTGGCCTTCGTCCCGGAGGAATTCGTGGCCCTGGCCTTCGACGGCAGCGGGGCCACCACCGGGGACGTGTCGGTGCCCTTCATTCTGGCGTTGGGCCTGGGTGTCTCGGCCACCATGTCGAGGCACAAAACCAACGACGACACCTTCGGCATCATCGGCATCGCCTCGGCGGGCCCCATCCTGACCCTGTTTCTCTACGGCATCCTCCTGAAGGCGCTGCACGGCGGCGCCCTGCCTGCCGCCGGAGTGTACGACCCCGGCGCGGCCGAGCGCTTTGGAACCATCCTCCGCTCCAATCTCGGCGGCGTGGCCCTGGCCCTCTTCCCGGTGGTGCTGGTGTTTTTGCCCTTCCAGCTCTTCCTCGTCAAGCTGCCAAGACGGGACTTCATCAAGCTCCTGCTGGGCACGGTCCCGGTCTACTTCGGCCTGCTCATCTTCCTGTCCGGCATCGACTTCGGCTTTGCCTTCGCCGGGAAATACATCGGGGAGGTCTTTCTGGCTCCGGGGCGGCCCGGGTGGTTCCGTTGGCTCTTGCTGCTGGTGGGTTTCGTGCTGGGCGCGGCCATCACCCTGTCCGAGCCCGCCGTCACCGTCCTGGGCGAGCAGTTGGAGGAGATCACCAACGGCCACATCGGGAAAATGACCATCCGCCTCACCTTGGCGGTGGGCATCGGGTTCGCCTCGGTTTTGTCCATCGTGAAGATACTGACTCAGATCAACATTCTCTGGTTCCTGGCGCCCCTCTACGCCGTCGCCCTCGTCATGATGAAGTTCACGCCCCAGCTCTTCGTGGGCCTGGCCTTCGACTCGGGCGGGGTGAGCGGCGGCGCGCTGACCTCGGCCTTTTTGACCCCCCTCACCCTGGGCATCGCCCAGGCTGTGGCGGCCGAGGTGGGGCCGGGCGCCCAGTCTATCCTGACCAACGGGTTCGGCATCATCGCCTTTATCTCGGTTACTCCCCTCATCGCCGTGCAGACCCTGGGCCTCGTCTACCAGCACCGGCTCAAATCCCTGCGCGCTCAGCTGGAGGAGAAGGAGCTGGAGGAGCTGGCCGGCCTGGAGGAGCTTGGCCCCGGCCCGGAGGTGCCTGATTTCGACAGCGCGCATACCATAAGAGAAGAGACCCTTCCCACCGACCCATACACGGAGGTGATCACAAATGAACAATGAACGCACATGCAAAGCCGTCTTCCTCACTCTGGTCGCCGGACGCAAGCAGAAGGACGCCCTGATCGCCGCCCTGTACGAATCGGGTGTAAAGCTGGTCAGCACCATGTACGGCAGGGGGACCGTGAAGGCGTCCTACCTCCAGAACGCGCTGGGCCTCATCCCGGAGGAGAACAAGGTCATCCTCACCGGCCTGGTCCCCAAGGAGAAGTCCTGCGACGTCCTTGACATGCTGGCCGAGCGGTTCCACTTCGACAGGCCCAATACCGGCATCGCATTCACCATACCGATCGAAACGCTGTTGTTCTCAAAACGGGAGGCATAACTATGGAATATAAAACAAACATGAAGTCCCTCTTCATCATCGTGAACGCGGGCTTTTCCAGCGACGTGATCGACATCGCCCGGGAGGCGGGGGCCAAGGGCGCCACCATCATCAACGCCCGGGGCGAGAGCGCTTCCCACCACATGTTCATGGGCATCACCGTGGACTCCGAGCGGGAGGTCATCCTCACTTTGGTGGAGGCCGAGGTCGCGGAGAAGGTCATGGCCGCCCTGAGCGCCAAGACGGGCCACCAGTCGCCCGCCCACTGCGTCTGTTTCACCCTGCCGGTGGAGAGCATGATCGGCATCGGCGGCTTTCCAGCCCAGTGCGGGATATAAGCGCCCTACCATTATAAAAAAAGGCTGGTATCGGTTCAATCGATACCAGCCCTTTTCAGCCTGTGGAAAAAGTGCTTTCCCTTCACGCGAACGGGAACCCCCGCGGTTCCCTTCCGCCCTATTCTCTTAGAGATTGGCGTCCAGTACGTCGGTGAAGGACTCGGGGGGCATGACGCCCACCTTCCGGGTGATCTCCTTGCCGTCTTTGAAGAAGATGACGGTGGGGATGCTCATGACGCCGTACCGGGCGGCGAGCTCCTGTTCGTCGTCCACGTTGATCTTGCCGACGACGGCCTTGCCCTCATAGCGGTTGGCGATGTCGTCGATGACCGGGCCCAGCATTTTGCAGGGGCCGCACCAGGAGGCCCAGAAGTCCACCATCGTGATCTTATCGGAGATCGCCTTATCAAAGCTGCCGCTGTTGAGATGAATGGTTGCCATAATTTTTTCTTCCTTTCAAATATGTTAATTAGTTAGATTTCTTCTTGTCGATAAGCTCGGCGGCGCGGTGGCCCGCGATCTGCCCCTCCCCCACCGCCTTGGATATCTGAAGGGGGAGGCCGGTGCAGTCCCCCGCCGCGAATACGCCCGAAATATTGGTCGCCATATCCCGGTCCACCGAGATGTACCCGTCCCGCAGCTCCAGCCCGGGCAGCAGGTCCGTGGGGGCGACGGCGGCGCGCAGGATAAATACCCCGTCGCAGGGGAGCTCCTCCCCGCCCGCCTTCACCTTGGCGACCCGCTCGCCCCCCAGGATCTCCACCCTGGGGGCTTTGACGAACGGGATGTCCTCGCGCAGTCCCTCGGGCGCCCGTGCGCCGACATAGGTGACATGGCAGCCCAGCTCCTGGAGATAGTTTGCCTCCTCGGGGGCCTCGGCCGATTTGCCCACCACCACCACGTCCTTGCCCCGGTAGAGCATCCCGTCGCAGGTGGCGCAGTAGCTCACGCCCCGGCCCAGGTGCTCGGCCTCGCCGGGGTACTTGGCGCCCCGGACCACGCCGGGCGCCAACACAACGGCCTGGGCCTCCACCACGTCGCTCCCGACGCTGATATAGAACTTGTCACCGGTGGGCATGATATTCAAAGCCCGGCCCCGCAGGCGCTCCACCCCCATCACATCGGCGTGGGTGCGAAACTGCTCGCCCAGATTGGGACCGGTAACCTGGGGCAGGCCAAGATAATTGTCCACCCGCTCGGTCTTCCAGAGGGGGCCGTCGGCGTCGGCCCCGCTGATGACCAGCGCGGTCTTCCCGCGCTGGCGGGCCTGGACCGCGGCCGACAGCCCTGCCGGACCGCCGCCGATCACTGCGATGTCATACATCCTGGACGTAGTCCCCCTCTCTGTCCCCGAAGAGGGCCGCCACCACGGCGGAGACCCCTTCCCTGTCGCTGAGATCATAATAGACCTCGTTGCCGCTGCGGGAGGCCTTGACCACCCCGGCGGCCTTGAGCCGCATCAGATGCTGGGAGATACAGGGCTGGGACTGCCCCAGGCCCGCCTCCATACAGCTCACGTTGTGACACCCGTCCTTCAACAAGCCGCGGACGATTTGCAGCCGCAAGGGGTGGGCCAGCGCCTTCAACAGCGCCGCTTTCTCCTCATACTGCCCTATATTCTGTTCCACCCGCTCACCTCGCATT
>DATMXU010000259.1:0-11067 GCA_035562355.1 Pseudoflavonifractor sp. | reverse complement strand
GCAATGCTCGCCGGATGCGCGCCGGGCCCTGCCGGCACCCCGTCCCAAACCCCCTCGGCGGAAAATTCCGCCGCGCCCACCCAGAGCAATTCCGCCGCGCCCTCAGGCGGCACCATGACCATCTCGGATGTAAAAGGCGAGGTCGAGATTCCTGCAAATCCGCAGCGGGTCGTGGACCTGAGCGGGAGCAGCGACATCCTCCACATTCTCGGCTACTCAGTCGTTGGAACGGCAAACTCCGACGCGTATGACTACACAAAGTTCCCCACCTTCCTTGAGGACGTGCTCGCGGGCGCGACCATCCTAGGCTACAGCTACCAGGACACCATGGACGTGGAAAACATCCTCGCCCTCGAGCCCGATCTTATCATCATCTCCACCATTCAGGAGAAGATGTACAGCCAGCTCAGCCAGGTCGCCCCCACCGTCATGATTGAGCTCGCTCAGATCAACTGGCAGGACGACCTCATGGCCATGGCAAAGATCTTTGACAAGGTCGACGCGGCTCAGGTCTGGCTTGACGATTACCTTGCCAAGGCGGCTAAGCTCGGTGAGCAGATCCGCGCCGAGTACGGCGAGGATTCCAGCTACCTCTCCTTCCTTGCCAGCGGCGGGCAGCTTTTCATCTTCGACGCGGCGGGCATGGGCAGCATGTTCTATAGCGACATGGGACTGGCAAAGCCCGAGGGCATGCCGCAGCAGGAGAACGTCAGCTTGCCCGTCGTGACCTATGAGGGCCTCTCCGCCATTGACGCAGACTACATATTCGTGCTCGCCACCGACGCCGATATGGCTGCCCTGAAGGAGAGCGCCATCTGGAACAGCCTTCCCGCGGTACAAAACGGCAACATTATCGAGCTGCCCGCAAGCCCCTATTTCAACCAGGTATACAGCCCCATCGGCCGCCTGCTCTTCCTCGATGAGGTGGCCGGGCTCATAGGGCAGACTGCAAAATGAAAAAGCGCACGGTCATAATTGTGGCCGCGGCAATGATCGCAATGGCAGCCGGTTTACTGGCTGCCACTTGCCTTGGAGCGAAGAATATTCCCATTAAGACCGTCATTGAGAGCCTCTTTCATTACCGGGAGGAGCTCGACATGATGCTGGTGCGGGACTCTCGGCTGCCCAGGGCGCTCTGCTCCGCTCTGGTTGGGGGCCTGCTTGCAATGGCGGGAGCGATGATGCAGGGTATTACGAGAAATTCAATTGCCGAGCCATCTATCATGGGTGTCACGCAGGGCGCGGTGCTCGCCGTGGCCATCGCCTCCGTCAGCTCGTCTGTGTACGGCATCCTTGGTTACAGCATCTCCGCCTTCACGGGCGCAATGCTCGGAGGCGTTCTGGTGCTGCTTTTCAGCATGCAAAGCGCGTCCAACATGCGCCTGTCCCGCCTGCTGATGGCGGGTACGGCTATGAGCACCTTTTTCCTCTCCATGGCTTCGCTTGTCGCGCTCATCGGCAACCGCTCCCAGGAGCTTGCCTTCTGGATCTCGGGCGGGTTTCGCACGGCCACATGGAAGTACGTCTGGCTCCTCGCCGCCATCGGCGGAATATGCACACTTTTTGCGCTGATTATGTCCCATAAGATCAATATCGTCAGCTTGGGAGACGATGTTGCGGTCGGCCTTGGCGTAAAACCCACACGGGTACGCATCCAAACCGTCGCGCTCATCATTCCAATCTGCGCCGTATGCGTCGCTGCCGCGGGAAACATCGCCTTTGTCGGTCTTATCATCCCGCATATCGTAAGAAAAACGCTGGGCAATGACTTCAGGAGGCTCATTCCCGTCTCCTTCCTCGGCGGCGCGGCGCTGCTTACTTGGGCGGACGTGGCGGCAAAGCTGGTAAACCAGCCCTATGAGACGCCGATCGGCCTGTTCAGCTCTCTGATCGGCATTCCCATCTTTATCTCGCTGGTAAGGAGGGAAAAGGGATGAGCATGGTAAGAAGGATCCGAATCGTCGTAATCGCCTCGTCGGTACTTCTGCTCGGTATCTGTCTCTTTGCGCTGATGTACGGCTCCTATTCCATGGGCGTTCAAGACGTGTTGAACACCCTTATATTTGGCGGAAACAAGAGTGAACGCCTCGCCATCTGGGGCATCCGCCTGCCGAGGACGCTGGTGGCAATTTTCGTGGGGGCGGCGCTCTCCGCCTCGGGCTGCATCATGCAGGGCGTGACGCATAACCCGCTCGCCGAGCCGGGTATTATCGGTATCAACGCCGGTGCGACGTTTGCGGTGGTCACCTTTATTTCACTGAGCAGCGAGGCCTATTACAGCGCCCTGGGAACGGGCACTTTGCTGCTCACGCCGCTGGTCTCCATCTTCGGCGCGTTCACTGCGGCCCTTGTCATTTTTCTGCTGTCGCGCAGGGCCGGGAAGGCCGCGCCCAATCGTCTTGTGCTGGTGGGCGTGGGCGTCGGTATCGCCATCAGCGCCGTCACGACGCTGATGCAGCTCTCCATGAGCAAAGGCAACTATAATCAGGCCCTCACCTGGACAAACGGCAGCCTCTGGGGCACCGGCTTTCTTTACCTTGTCATGATCGCCCCCCTCACCATAACGATCTTCGCGGTGCTTATCTACAAGAGCAAAACCCTCGATGTCATCGGCCTGGGCGACGACATCGCCGTTGGCCTCGGCGTAAACGTCGAAAAAGAGCGCAAGGTGTTTTTGGCGCTCGCTGTGCTCCTGGCGGCGGGGGCCACCGCCGTCGCGGGAAATATCACCTTTGTCGGTCTCGTCGGGCCCCACATCGCCCAGAGGCTCGTCGGCCCCTCCCACAAGAGAAAGCTGCCTGTTGCGGCGGTGATCAGCGCCTGCCTGATCGTTCTGGCCGATACACTGGCGAGAAATTTATTCTCCCCGCTGGAAATCCCCGTGGGTATCGTGATCTCCCTCATCGGTGTTCCCTACTTCATTTACCTTATGCTCAAGGAGAAATGACGCCATGTCTAAAATAATCGAAATAAGCGGGCTCCAGGTTGCCTATGACAGCGACATTGTCATCCCCAGCCTGGATCTCATCATACCGGAAGGTAAAATCACCATCATCATCGGCTCAAACGGCTGCGGGAAATCGACGCTGCTAAAAGCCATCGGGCGAATTCTCACACCCAAAAAGGGCGACGTTCTGCTCGACGGCGCGTCGGTGCGGAGGCAGTCCCCCCGCGAGGTGGCGCGGCGCATGGCTGTGCTGCCCCAGTCGCCGACGGTCCCCTCGGGCCTTCTCGTGCGCGAGCTGGTCTCCTATGGCCGCTATCCCTATCAGCCCCCCTTCGGCAGCATGAGCCGGGAGGACACCGAGATTGTCAACTGGGCAATGAAGTCCACCGCTGTGTTCGACCTTGCCGACCGTTTCGTGGGTGAGCTGTCGGGCGGACAGCGTCAGCGTGTTTGGATCGCCATGGCGCTTGCCCAGAAAACCGATATTCTCGTCCTTGACGAGCCCACGACCTACCTGGATATGGCCCATCAGCTGGAGGTGCTCACCCTCCTTCAGCAACTCAACCGCACAATGGGCGTGACCGTGCTGATCGTCATGCACGAACTCAATAACGCCATTAAGTTTGCGGACAATATCATCGGCATGAAGGACGGCGGCGTAGTCTTTTCCGGGGCGCCGTCAGAGGTCGTTACAAAAGAGAGCCTGAAAATCCTCTACGACATTGACGCGACCCTCCAGATGGACTCCAGCGGCAGCTATCCCGTCTGCACCGATTATGAGCTGATTGGTTGATGTGGAACAAAAATTTTACCATCGTCGTTCTCGGTCAGGTTGCCTCCATACTCGGAAGCGCCGTGCAGAGGATCTGCCTCTCGCTGTACATCCTTGAGCTGACGGGCAATACAGCCCTGTACGCGCTGATCCTCGCAGTTTCAGCCGTGCCTTACGTCCTGCTTGCTCCTGTGGCCGGAAGTCTTTCTGACCGGGTAAGCCACAAGAAGATCATGGTCGTTTTGGACTTTTGCAGCGCCGGTATTACCGCCCTGCACGCCCTGTCCATGTCCCTCGGCATGAGCCAGGTGCCCATCACCACCGTCGCAATGGTTTTGCTCGCATGCAGCGCCTGCCTCTACTCCCCTGCCGTGACCGCGTCCATACCGCAAATCGTGCCGCCGGCGCGGCTGGTATCGGCAAACGCAGTGATACAGCAGGTTGGTTCGCTTTCAAACATGATTGGGCCCGTTATTGCAGGCGTGATTTACGGTCTGTTCGGTATCCGGGCGGTCATCTTCATAAATGCTGCGACCTTTTTTCTCTCGGCCATAATGGAGCTTTTTCTTCGCATTCCTGCGCCGAAAAAGCCGGAGGCACGCCGTATCTCCTTCAAAGCAGCTGCTTTGGAGATGAAAGGCACCGCTGCCTATCTCTATCAAAACCACCCCGTCGTCCTCTCCATTATAGCTGCCTACGGCATGTATAACATTCTCATAACGCCCATCCTCTCGGTGTACGCCCCCTACTATATCAAGATCTACCTAGGGCTCTCCACGGAGCTTTACGGAATCATCGAAGGCGCCGCCGTTTCAGGCATGGTGCTGAGCGGATTTCTGCTCGCACTGTTCCCGCGCCGGTTCCGAACAGACAATTTACGCGTCGTTATGCTGCCGATGTCTGCAATTTTACTGGTTGCCGGCTTTTCCGCATTTCTCGACGCTCCGCCCCTGCAAAAGGGCGTCATCTTCGCCCTTTGCTGCCTCGTGATGATGTTTGCCATCGGCGTGTCAAACGTGGTAACTCTCTCACACATGCAAAAGGTCGCGCCGCAGGGCATGCTTGGCCGGGTCAGCGCGCTGAGCACTGCCGTCGCCACGCTTGCAGTCCCCGCCGGGCAGATCGTCTACGGTGCGGCGCTGAACACCCCGATCCCCGCCGGTGTAACGTTAATCTTCTCAGCAATTGGCGCGGTTTTCGTAACCGTATTTCTCACCATTCGCCTCAAAACAGCATAAATATCTCCTGGTACAGGATACGTTCCCATTTTTTCTTTAAACTGTTCCAGGTATAGACACCCCCGCCATTTTTGCGTATAATAAAAACATATTTGCCATGCTGAAAGGAATGGGGCGGGGTGAATTTGTGAAGGTAGTGATCGAACAGATCGACCGGGGCGCCGATGAACAGGTAACAATCAGATGTTATAAGGTGACTGACCGGGTCAACAGCATCGTCCATTTCATCAGCTCTTCCGGTACGACGCTGGCCGGCTACCAAGACGAGCAAATAACCCAAGTACCTCTGTCGGATATTTTTTATGTAGAAACGGTAGACAGCCGTGTGTTTGCCTACACGCGGGGCAAGGTATACGAGCTCAAATGCAAGCTTTATGAATTTGAAGAGCTCTACCGCCGCGAGCGCTTTTTTCGCTGCTCCAAATCCATGGTGATCAACCTGATGCAGATCAGCAGCGTATATCCAATCTTCAACGGGCGTTTTTCAGCAAAGCTGTTTAACGGTGAAGAGATAATTATTTCCCGACAGTATGTGCCGGCGTTGAAAGAGTACCTTTCCGGGAGTGTAATATGAGCTTTCGCAGTTTCCTAAAAGAATGTGTCATGCGGTTTTTTATTATCGCAACGTGCGTTGGCATTGCGAGCGCGCTGGTCGGACCGGTGCTGATGCCTGGTAAGGTCTTGGATTTTTCCGCATTTTTTTCACCGCCAATCGCAGCCCTTCTGAGTACGCTGCCCTCGTTTGTTCTCTATTCGAGAAAAGAGCTCACACTCAAGCAGACAATCGCGCGTAAGGTCCTGCATCTGCTGATGCTTGAGGCTTTGCTCACAGTCGTAGCCTGGCTGTTCCAAAACGTCAGCACACTTGTTGAAACACTGCTGTTTATGGCGATGGTTCTTGTAATCTATATTGCAGTGGTACTGATTAGCCTGTGGCTGCAAAGCAAGGATGCCAAGCAAATCAACGAAGGACTCAAGGCGCTGCAGAACCAAAAATAATGCAGCTTACCTCAGAATACCGCAACTTACCCTCCGTTTTCTTGACAGGCACCGGTCATTTTTTTATGCTGGTACCAGACAAAAAACGGAGGTTTTTTATGGCTGGGATCATTGCGTTCGTTCTGGCGCTCTGTCTGCTTTCAGGCTATACGGTTTATTGCGTGCGTACCGGTGCAAAACACCCGAACCTACTTGCTTTGCTGCGCTTTGTGTCGCTTGGTGTACTCGTGCTGCTGCTTGCGCGGGGCGTGCTCTGGTGGGGGTTTCGATGGGTATTATTTCTGGTCGTCCTGTGCATTTTAGCACTCATCAGCCTTTTTCAGATGCTGCGCCACCGTACAGTGAAACCGTTTCGCCGCGGTTGGGCGATCCTCGCTTGGTTTTGTATGGCCGTGCTGCTCACCGGATCTCTTTTGCCCGCTATTATTTTCCCCCAATACCGTCATCCCGAGGTGACCGGCAGCTATAACGTGGCAACCGCCCGTTACACCTACACCGATACCGGCCGGATTGAACCCTACACCAATACCGGCGAGTACCGCAAGGTCAACGTGAAATTCTGGTACCCCGCAAGCGGTGCCGGAACATATCCGCTGGCCGTGTTTTCACATGGGTTTTGCGGTATACAAGACAGCAACGAGTCCACCTATACCGAGCTCGCAAGTCACGGATATGTGGTATGTTCGATTGACCATCCGTACCAGTCGTTTTACACGGTGGATGACACCGGTAAGGTGACTACGGTTGACTCCGGCTATATGAAGGAATACGCCTCTCTTGGCGATGATCTTGCTGAAAACCTAAAGCTGTTTCAAAAATGGATGGACATCCGGGTAACAGATATCAGCTTTACCATTGACACCATTCTAAGTAAAACTGGCGGTATTTATGATGAGGTCGACCACAGCGCAATCGGAGTGTTTGGCCACTCGCTGGGCGGCGCCGCCGCTATGGGGGTGCCCCGTGTACGGCAGGACATTCGCGCCGTTATCAACTTGGATGCACCGATGTTTTGCGAATTCACCGGTGTGGAAAACGGCCGATATACGCTGAACCAAACCCCTTATCCTGTTCCTCTGCTCAATATCTACTCCCAATATCTATACGAAAACGGCATAGAAAAAAACGACCCGGAGTATTTTGAAAACCGCATCGTCTCCGCCACCGCCCCGGCCTCTTACGAAGTTTATTTCCGTGGTTCGCAGCACATGAGCCTTACAGACCTTGTGCTGTTTTCGCCGCCGCTTGCGGACCTCCTCAACTCCGGCCGGAGAGCCACGGTGGACAAATATGCCTGTATTGAAACCACGAATCAAATGATACTCAGTTTCTTCGATTGTTACCTGAAAGGGCAGGGAGAATTCAATTACTCGGGTGCTTACTAAATTAATGCATAGGAGGGTTTCGTATGAACGGTAAGCTTTCTCAAAAGCGTCCCATCTTAGCGGCTCTTCTCTGGGCGCTGCTGATCTTTGTATTTTACTTCGTGGGCGGCTTTGCGGTTGCCGTAACAAAAGCGTCCGCGACAAACGCCATGCTCATTAGGGCTGTCTGCGTTTTTGCCGCCTGTATGCTGGCGGTTATTCACATAAAACGGTCTAAACGCAGCTTTTCAGCGTTCGGTTTCCATGGGCTGACTAAGGCAGGATTGGAAAAGGTCCTTTTCTTTTTGCCGGTCATTGCAATCGAGGCAGTGCCACTTTTCGCGGGATTCGGGGCCGACAATGATTTTAAGTATATTTTGGCCGTTCTGGCATGCACGCTTTGCGTTGGCTTTGCGGAGGAGCTTTACTTCAGGGGATTTGTTCTCAACGCGCTGAAGATAAAGGGTACGCAATTTTCCATTATCGTATCCTCCGTGATATTTGGGCTCACCCATCTTATTAATATTGCAGGCGGGGCCGGGGTGGCCGAAACGATTTTGCAAATCTTTTTTGCGTTTTTCTTTGGTTTCGTCTGTGCGGAAGTCCTGATGATTACAGGCAGCATTTTGCCGGTCATGATCTGGCACGCTCTGCATGATTTTCTTGCATACACAACAAACGAGGGCTCAAAAACGTTTCTCATTGCCGGAGCGGCTATACAGACCGTCATTCTCATTGCTTTCGGCATATATCTTTTTACAGTGCTCAGAAAGCATAGCTCGGTACATTCCGCTCAATAAACTCAGAAACCCCGGCCAAGGCACAGGTCTCCCCTATCAAAACAGGCTCCCTTTTTGAAATTCAAAAAGGGAGCCTGTTTTGATAGGTACCACATCACTACTGTCATATGACCGGGGCCTGTTTTGCCTCCGCCGCAGCCCGCAGTACAAATACGATGAAACGCGCTAACGTGAGACATACAAGAACAGTGGCGATGACTGTCTCGATCATGACCACAGCGGGCAAGAACGGCGCCGCCACCCCTACTTTACCGAGGTACCCCCCAAGCTGTTTCATTGCGATGGCGCTGATGACAAACGGGAACGTAAAAGAGGCATGGCTGGGGTAGAAGGGGCGGCGCAGGAGTGTAAAGAGCTTTCCCAGGGAGAGCAGGTACAGTGCCGTAGCCAGGACGGCCAGGACCAGGACAATTTCAAGGCGTTTCTCATCCACCGACTGGAGATAGGCCGCCAGGCACAGGCTTGCAGGGGCGGCGAAGATGCAGAATACGGGCTGGGCGGGCTCGGGTATAGCAGGGTACTTTATATACCGGTAGCCCACCAGGACCAGCAGACCGAGCAGGCAGACAAAGCCGAACCAGAACGCGGCCGTACCCAGACTGGTCATCCCAAAGGCGGGAGCACTTACCCCGGCTGTGGCAATTCCGACGTAAACCACAAAATAGCTGGCGAATACCTTTGTGATATCCAGCTTTTTAAAGAAACGGTAAGTAAAGGCGCAGATCAGGACGAGATGCAGCCCGATGGCCGCAAACCAGATGGCGGCCGCCGCGGGACCGAGAAACGGCTTTGTATAGACTGACAACAGCATAAGGCCCATAGGGAAGGTAGCCGAGACCCCCATTATGATGGAATTTTTCAAATCCGCTCCCACAGCGGCGGGGAAGAGCGCCAGTTTGAGCAAGAGTACAAGCAGCAGCAGGAGAGAAATACCGCCGAACAGGAGCCGGGCCCCCTCCGAATAGCTTTGCAGCAGATTCCCCAGCGCCGCGCAGCCAAGCATGACGCCGGACAGGGGGACGGGGACTTTTTGAATGACTGCTTTCACTTCCTCACCCCACAAATACAGGCTCGTCCGTGTTGACAAGGCCAAACTCACGGATGATGATTTGGGCTACCTTCTCGGCCACCAGTCCGGTAAAGGCAATACACTGCGCCTTGTGCTCGCCCTTGCTCATATCGAATTCTCTGGTCAGTACACGGCAGCAGAGAGAGTTCTTGCCGTTGGCCTCTTTAAAGTAGTCGTGCAGCTCACCGGCGAGAGCCAGATTCTTTTCCACCTTGGGGTCCCCCGGCTGAGTGCGGCCAAAGAGCATACCCAGGGCCATCACCCCGCCCGACACCGCGCCGCACACGCATTTTGAGCGGCCGATGCCCACGGGAAAGCCCGAGGCCATGGAGATCACCAGCTCCGGGACGTCCAGTTCAAAATTGCTGCGGACGGAAGACATCACGGCCTCCGAGCAAAAAAAGCCCCCTCGGAACAGCTCCTCCGCATCAGTTTTTACCTTAAGGACACTGACTTCTTGTTTCATTTCCACTGACAAGCTCCCCTTTTTCATCATTTCTCCTGTGTACCTGACCGCATCAAAGCACAAAAAGGCCCAGCCGTTATCTTTCATAAAAAAGTATAACGACCGGGAGCCTGATTGGTCAAATACTTCCTCGGCGGAACTTGAACGGGGGGGACTATAGCTGCAAAAAAGATTTCAGCGCATCCAGTTTCCCCTGGGTATAGCGGTGGAGGTCATCCTCCAGCCTCTGGTATTCCCGCAGAAAAGTGAGCCCCTGGTGGGAGAGCGTCGTCCGGCCGCCTTTTGCTCCGCCGTGCCTGCGCTCGATCAGCTCTGCCTCCAGGGAGACCTCCAGCGCATTGAGCATCTCCCAGGCCTTGCTGCGTGAAAGCGCCATCTGCTCACATGCCGCCTTTACGGAGTGGGTCTTCCAGATAAGCAGCAAGAGCAGCTTGGCTCTTGCGTCAAAAAGAGTCACGTCTTTTTTTAAACTCATCTCCACCGTGAGGCGGAGCACCTCCCCGCCATGCTGCCCTACAGATTGCCCTGCAGTGTCCCCGTCCCGGACGGTGTAGAGGATACCGGGGTCGTCCACGTCCACCCACACCCTGCGGCTTTTCAGCACGCCCACCGCGCCGCGCAGGCCGTTGCCGCCCTGATAGGCTAAAATTTCAGGGACACAGGCCGTGGAGACAAGCATGGGGTGCCCGCCCTTCCCGCCATAAGACGGGGAGATGATCTCGCCCTCCGCCTGTCTCAGGAGGCGCAGGGTGAGAGGAGAAAACAGAGGTACGTTGACCGGGGTAAACATGATTTTATCGCAGACGTCCTGTAAAAAGGCAAAGCCCGTCTTTACCGAATCAAAAAGCTCCGGCTCACTCTTCTCGGGGTGCAGAAAAACCACCCCGCTTGAAGACAATTGATAGCGCACCTCGGCCTCCTCCGCGCCGGAGATCACCACGATAGGGAAAATACCCGCGTCCTGAAAGCAGGTCACAAGCCGCTTGACCGCCGTCGTGTTCCCCACCTTGCTCAAAGGGAACGCAAATTTTTCATTGGCGGCCGCGATCACTCCGCCGCAGCTGCTGATCTTCATGCGCCATGCTCCTCGCCGAATGATTTTTCCCCTATTATGCCATGAGCGCGAGCAAATGGTATAGTAGGGCATGTTTTTCGGTCGCCGCGTAAACGGGCGACCGAAAAACGACTCCAAGAAACACAGCATAGCCGCTGCGCGGCTATGCTACCCGGCTCCCGCCTACGGCTTGATGCGCAGGCGAGAGCCGGGTTTCGAGAATTTATCGCATATTTTATTGGACAATAAGAGCGGCAAGCCTCATGAGCATGGTCGCCACCTCCGCACGGCTGGCCGTGCCGCCGGGGACAAGCGCCGTCTCTGTGCGCCCGGTGATGAGCCCCGCGGCATTCGCCCA
>DATMXU010000258.1:0-14012 GCA_035562355.1 Pseudoflavonifractor sp. | reverse complement strand
ATAATGCAGATACTTTGACCATAGCATTCATAGTTTCCCAATTTCGGGGAGAGCTATTTTTGAGCACTCAAATATAGCGGTGACTTAGGCAAACTCAAAGGGCGCCGATTTTAATGGCCATGACAGCCTCCCCCAATCGGTGCCCTTTTCATTTTATCCCCAGATAAATTATAAAGGTAAAAGCGTGAGTTGATTATTCGTTTTCTTTCAGCGTATTGATCAGTTTCAAAAGCGGCGTCGTGTTTCTTAAAAGCTGCGAACCGCTTTCGACGTCGCAAAGCCTGTCCATGAGCATTTGGATCAATTTGATATTCGAGCTTTTGATGGCCAGGTCCAGCTCATCATTGTTTAAGCCCTCCAGGAAACGCCTGAGCACCAGTGAGCGCTCATAGTTTTTATAAAGCGGTTTTACAAGCTCCTCGTAATCGGCAAGCCCGCAGATATCATATGCGCTGTATACCCCCGTCAAGATGGAGGTGAACTGCCCAAAGCCCAGTCCCGGCGATATAGCTCCAAAGCAGTTCCCGACAAAATATGTGGTCTCTATTTTTGGCCTGTTGCAGATGCCGACCATATATTTGGTGACTTCAAATTTATCTGTGATTGTGAAGTTCTGTTTCATATCTGTTTCGACTTTTTCCCGGAACTGTTCCCACATAAGGTCAATGTCCATCCGTATGGCGCTTGGAAAATCGGGATAGAGCATGACCAGATTGGCCTCCCGGTCAGAAAAGGGGATGACCCATCCGTAACCTTTTGGCATAATGTCATATTCAAACCATACATGCGGGGTATTTTTGTCAAAGCGCCCCTCCACCGTGGCGCCGCGCACGGTACAGCATAAGTCGCTCCTGTAATTGCCGAGCTGGCATGCGTAATCCGCGTCTCCGGTGGCCAGTACGACCCGGTCAAATTCCTTGCACAATTGCGGATATTCATAGTCCGAATTGTATTCAATGGGCGCCTTTACATGGTTTTTAAGCTGCATTTCATAGGAGTCCTCACGCCTGCCCCTGGTGTTTGTGTAGCCGATGCTGCCCCGGATGCGCCCGGATTCGTTTTTGGAGTGCAGTACGATTTGCCGCACACGCGCCGTAGGTTTCAAAACGATGCCGTATTCATCCCTCAGGTGGGACAGGCAGTCCCGGATAGGGCGGTTCAAGATGTGAAACATGCTTTCGGCATTGACAAAGCGGTCGCCCACACAGGCCCTTTTTTCAAATATATATGGGGTAACGCCCTGCTTTTCAAGCGCGATTGCGCAGGACAACCCGGAGATCCCGGCGCCCATGATGGCGACCTTCATAAAAACCCTCCTGTTCTTTTGCCGGCTGCTCCCGGCATACCTACTCCTTGTCGGAGCTGCTGCCGAAAAAGCGCTTTAAAAGAGCCTTGCCTTGAAAGGGCGCAAAGGGGTAGGCATATGCCGTACCAAAGCTGTTGACGGAAATCACGGTCGTCAAAATAAAGCACAGGCCCATCGTAAAGCCAATCAGGCCAAATATCCCGGACAGGAGCATCATTAAAAACTTGAAGATGCGAAAGGGCGTAATGATCGTATAATCGGGCGCGGCAAAGGAGGACAGCAGGGAAGTGGACACAATGATGAGCAGGAGGGGGCTGAAGATACCGGAGGCAATGGCGGCCTGCCCGATGATGATGGCGCCGGCGATGCCGATTGCCGGCCCGATCTTCTGGGGGATCCGCAGCAGCGCCTCCCGTAATATCTCTAAGATGATTTCCAATATAAAAACGCCTGTGATCGGGTTAAAGGGTACGTCGGCCCTCAGCTCGGCCAGCCGCAGGATATAGTCCGAGGGCAGCGTGTCGTTATGAAAGGATACGACCGCGATATAGAGGGCGCCGAGGGTAAATGAAATAAAAAGCGCGATGGCCCGCACGATTTTAAGGAAGGTGGCGAGATAGGGATTATCATACCGGTCGTCATCCGAGCAGAAAAATTCGAAAAAGGTCTTCGGGGCCATCAGCGCGATGCCGCTGCCCTCCACGATGACCACGACCTTGCCCTCAAGCATGGCGCTGCACGCGGTATCCGAGCGCTCTATAAGACCCATTTGGGGAAACAGGTTGTACTTATTATTCAGGATCAGCGATTGGAGCTTGCCCGATTCCACGATGCCGTCTACGTCCAGCGCCCGGATTCTTTTGATGATCTCTCCGGCAACCTCTTCGTCGCAGACGCCCTCGATATACGTCACCGCGATCTGGGTCTTTGTGCGTGACCCGGCCCGCAGCATCTCTATTTTCAGCTTTTCATCCTTGATGCGATAGCGGATCAGCGACAGGTTCGTGTCCAGATTTTCCGTGAAAGCGTCCTTTGGACCCCGCAGGGTATAGGTCAGCTCCGGACCTTCGCTGTTTTCCGACTCGATTTTCCGGATATTGACCGCGAGATAATCCTCATCCCACGACAGCAGAATAACCGTACAGCCCTTTAACAGGTATGCGGCGATTTTGTCAGACTCCCTGTCAATGGCGCAGTCATCCACATAGAGAATCCGGCTTGCGATTTCGCTTGCCGGTATATTTTTTTCCTGGGCCGGGGACTCGGTGAGCGGCTTGATAATATACTCCGAAAGCATGGTCCGGTCTGTAAGCTGTTTGATAAAAAAGATTCCGATCTTTCCGGTTTGGGTGTCGATCATCCTCTTTGAAAGATCGCTTACACGATTGGAAAGCGCCTGGATTCTCTCGTTAAACGCGTTAAATACGTCCGGCCCGTTCGATTTTTTTATCATCCCGTCACCTCTGCGGCGTCACTTCTGCGGCAGCTTACTGCTTACGATGTTCACTTTGGTTTCCGCCGTTACATCGGCCTGCGCATAGAGTTTCTGCCAGTCCATTGTTTGAAAGGCGCTGTTATACCTTGTCCTGAAGTATCTGTAAATGCCTAAATAGTCGTTTTCATACTCTTTTTGGGAGGTGGCAAGCGTTTGCAGGATATCCCGCTTTGTCTCCTCCTCCAGCGCGGCCTGTATGTTCTGCGCCTGCTCGGCGCTTAAAAGGAAGGCCTTATCCGAATAGGAGACCTCCGCTGTAAACTCCATTGAAATTTGCAGCGTCAGCTTGCCGTCCTCATAGATCGGCTGTATTTTTTTATGCTTTAGATAGACATCCAGAATATATTTTTCCCCGTCGACGCTGACTTCGCACACGGAGCTGGCCTTGGGGTTCAAAAACCAGAGGATGCCCCGGCTTTCCTTGACCGGTATAACGCCGAGGATCTTGGCATCCTTGAACACGGCATAGCCGGCGACCGTCGCCTTGCCCTCCTCCAGGTTGACCTCGGGAATCAGGAACCCTGCTTTTTTAACGGCGAGTATCTCCAGGACGTTGCCGATATCCACGCTCACGGTGGTACCGTCCTTGATCAGTTCATCCAAAATCGCGTCGATGGCAAAGCCCACGCTGAAGGAGTTATCGGGTGTGGATTTTAGCAGCGTCTCAGGCTCTGTGGAGGTCGTGACGACCTTCAGGGACTTTCGCGTGTCATTTTGGAGCCTCGACCTGTTTAAATACTCCTCAAAGCTCTTATCCGCGAGCCTGTGCGTAAAAATCAAAAGCCTGCTGGCACCCAGATAGACGGTTTTGCTGCTTTTGCGCTCCAGATTATTTCGCGCCTGTACGAAGGAGTCGCCATGCGCGGAGATAATTTCCACAGATTTGCTTTTGCTGTTTGGATCGGATTTATTGCCGCTTTGCGACTGCCCGGTGAGATTGGCAACCTCGCTGTAAAAGTAATACTCATTGTCTTTGAAGTCGATCGCTTCGGTGATATGAATGTCCTTTTGCTCGATGTCCAGAGAGTCCCAGCAGCCTGTGAGCAGGATCATGCATGCGCACAGTAAACCGGCCTTGAACCGATTGCTCCTTTTGATGGTCGACACCTCCGGCTTTAGCGCTTATTAAGGGCCTTTCTCACACAGTGGACGATAAAGAGGAAAAACGGGATCAAAAATGCCGCGATAAGCCCCCCGTAGGTTGCAAATGCGATGAAGAAGTCGGATACCTTTGCGGAGTTTTGAACCGACAGCCCCGCGATGCAGGCCACGCCGCAGATGATGGCTGAGGGGATCGGGTTGCCGGCCTTTTTGATCAGGCGGCGGGTATATTCCTTTGCCACGAAGATCAGCATCGTAATCGCGCAGAATATGGATAAGAGCCATATCAGGATAAAAAACAGATCCAGCCTCTTGGCAAATTCCAGGTTTATTATGTCCAGCCTGCGGATCGTTACGATAAGGGGATAATTGTAATTGACGATATCGTCAATGCCCAGCACGGCGCAGCAGGCCTCGATGATCAAAATCATAAAAAAGCACAAAACCCATATGCCCAGCACGGCGGTCCGGAGCGCTTTTTTTCCGTTTGCTTTGGTAAAGGGCATCATCGTGATGACCTCAAACCCCAGAAACACAAAAATGGTGGATGGAACCGCTTTGAAATACGTCCCGATCTGCGAGGATTCAAAGAGAGGCATAATGTTAAGAATGTTGCCCTGCTTGAATGCCGTCAGGTAGAGCACGATGCCGATGCCCAGAATGATCGTGCCCAAAAACTCGACGAGGCGGCCGATATTTGTGAGTCCCTTTAAGGCCGCATAGAGAGAAATGGCGGTAATCAAAAGCATGGTCGCCGCGATGGGAGTTTTGTAGAGGATCTCCGCCTTGATAATATCGGCCGATACCCGGATCGTCAGGGACAGCAAGACGATGAAATAGACGGCATACAGCGCGGCGAAACAGCGGGCGACAAAATTGCCGACCAACACCTCGCTGTATTCGAACAGGGACTTTCCCCGGTAGACGTTCCCCAGATACGCGATGATAAGGATGTCAAGGGAGAAAAAAAGCGCGCCGATACACAGGGTGACCCACGTTCCTGTTCCGGCCTCCCTGAGAATGCCCTGGGGTAACGTCGTGGAGCTGAAACCGATCGCCGAGGTGATGATGATGAAGAAAAGCTGCCTGTTCGTAATCCCGTTTTCCAAAGTACCGTCCCTTATATCCTGCGTAATGGGGCAGGCGGGCGCGTCGCCTGTCCGGGTTTCCGCCTGCCGGGGGGCTTGAAGAACCGCTATTTTGTAGTATGCCCAGTTTATATGCTTACTGATGCCCGCGGCTGTGCAAGAGTACCGGAGCGGCCCCGTGGATACCGGCAGCGGAGCCGCTGGAACATAATAAGGGGCCGCAGCATATCGGTTTGCTGCGGCCCCCTGCCTTATTTCAATGTTAAGCCTCGGCGGTTTCCTGTTTGTAGAGCGCCCTATCATAGGCGAGGAAGAAGGGGAGGTAAATGAGGGTGTCGAGCACAATGAGCACTACGACAAGGACGACGGCCCTGACGTCCAGGGTGGAAAGCAGCGCCCCGATGGGGGCGAAGAGGTTCCAGCCCGGCTCGATGAAGGTTTTGGCGACCACCCCGACCGACATGCAGGTATAGGTGATGATGAAGTTTATCACCTGGGCGCCGATGAAGGGCACCAGGAAGATGGGGTTGAGTACGATGGGAATGCCGAAGAG
Organism: Pseudoflavonifractor sp.; assembly: GCA_035562355.1. Taxonomy (GTDB): domain Bacteria; phylum Bacillota; class Clostridia; order Oscillospirales; family Oscillospiraceae; genus Pseudoflavonifractor. The sequence goes on along the minus strand of DATMXU010000258.1, from coordinate 8,469 downwards.
CAGGGGCTCGTTGATGTTGAAGAGGGCCGGGATGAAACCCATCTTGCCCACGGTGCGCAGCTGCTTGGAGCGGGCGCGGAGCAGGAGGAAGGCCAGGCCGAAGGTGGCGCCCGAGCCGCCGATGGACCCAAAGACGAACCAGAAGGGGTTGGTCATGATATGGGGCAGATTTGCGGCGGCGGTGCCGGCGGCATAGGCGGCAGCGTTGGTGGCCGTGTTGGCGACGCGGATGGGCTCTAGAACGGTGCCGATTGCCGTATCATGGATGCCAAACCACCACAGCACCTGCTGCAGGAGGCCGGCCAAAGTCACGCCGAGCAGGTTGTCCACCACCGAGATCAGGGGACGGATGATCATGGCCACCAGCTCGGGCAAGGTCACTTGGAAGAAGGCTTTGAGCAGGACGTCGAGGAGAGCGGCCGCGAAGGTAATGATGGCTATGGGGACCAGCGCCTCGAAGGAGGAGGATAGGGCGTCGGGCACCGAGTCGGGCAGCTTGATGCGTCCAATATTGTGCTCTATCAGCAGCCGATAGAGCTCGGTGGCCAAAATGCCCACCAGAATGGCGGCAAAGAGGCCCGCGCCCTCAAAGAAACGGGCCACCCACGCGCCGTCCACCCAGTCGCTGTTGAGAATCAGGAAGGAGGAGACCGCGGTAATCACCGGCATCAGCGGGCTGAGCTTATAGTGCTGGGACAGGAAATAGGCGATGCCGATGCAGACAAATAGAGAGAGACAGGCCAGTGTGGCATCGAACATGCCGCCCAGAACGCCGCCCGACCAGTCGGCAAAAGCCGCCCAGCCCTGGAACATCCCGTAGAAGAAGGTGCCCGGCTCCAGCGTCGTATAGTCCACCGGCGGCGAGATCAGAATCAAGGCAAAGCTGCCGATCATCATGATGGGCATAGCGGACAGGAAGGCTTTTTGAATGGCAGAGAGGTGGCGCTGCTTAGTGAGCTTTTCGGCGAAGGGCATCAGATAGCGTTCGACCAAAGAAGTTTTTTTCTCCGCGCTCATCTCAATCAATTCCCCTTTCGTAGTTTCGGATAAAGTCCCGATACCAGTAATAGCTCTGCTTGGGCAGACGCTTGCAGTCATCGTCGAAATCCACATAGACCAGACCGTAGCGCTTTTCATACCCGTTGACCCAGCTGTAGAGATCGAAGGTGGACCAGATGTAGTAGCCTTTCACATTGCAGCCCTCGGCCTTGGCGCGCAGCAGCTGGGCGATATGCTCCTCCAGGAAACGGATGCGCTGCTCGTCGTTCAGTACGCCGTTTTCGGGCCGCTCGCGGATGCCGAGGCCGTTCTCGGTGATGTAGACAGGTATGTGGCCATACTTGCGCCGCAGCTCCTGCAGCGTGAGGTGCATTCCCTCGGGGTATACTTCAAAGTCCCAGTCGGTGAAATCCCCCTTGGGCGGCTTGATCTGCTCAAAGAGCCCCTTGACCACCATCAGCCGTTTCACGCCGTCGGTCTCGCTGAGGTTCTGGTCCTTTTTCCCCACATTGTTGGAAGCGCGCATGGATGCTCCGCCGGTATAGGGCCGCACAAGGGCGCGGCAGTAGTAATTGATCCCCAGGAAATCCAGGGTGCCCGCCTTGAAAATGGGCTTGTCGCTGTCCTTCATGAAGGAGAGGTCGTAGTACTTGGCCAGCTCCTCCAGCAGGTCGGCGGGGAACTCGCCTTTTATGGCGGCGTCAGTCACCCAGTTATTGAAGACATTGTCGGCCATCCGCATGGCCCGCCTGGTCTCCGGGCTGTCGTCGACGCCGTACACCGGGTCGTAGTCGGCCACGACGCCAATATGGCCGATGTCCTTCAGCTTCCTGAACTCGGCACAGGCCAGGGCCGATGCCAGCATGGTGTTGTAGGCCGCGGTCAGGAGGCGCTGGCCGTCCTTGACGTTGGGCGGATAGTTGCCGGCCGCGTACATGGAAAAGGTTGAGTACTTGGGCTCATTGATGGTCACCCAGAGCTTCACCTTGCCGCCATACTCGGCAAAGCAGAGCTTGGCGTACTCCGCAAAGGCGTAGGCCGTCTCCCGGTTCTCCCATCCGCCCTTTTGCTGCAGCGCCTCGGGCAGGTCCCAGTGGTAGAGGGTGACGTTGGGCTCCAGCCCGTGGGCGAGCATGGAGTCGATCATCTTGTGGTAGAAGGCCACGCCCTTGGGGTTGACCGCCCCGGTGCCGTCCGGAATCAGCCGGGGCCAGGAGAGGGAGAACCGGTAGCTGTTCTGGCCCCCCTCGGCCATCAGTTTGAAGTCTTCCTCATAGCGGTGATAGTGGTCGCTGGCGATGTCCCCGGTGACCTGGTTGATGTTCAGCTGCGACTCATGGGAGAACACATCCCACATGGACAGCCCCTTGCCGTCCTCGTCCCACGCGCCCTCGCATTGATAGGACGCTGTGGCCGAGCCCCAAAGAAATTTCCCGTTCATCTCACCCACCTCCTCTACTGGCCGGCTGCATCCACAAGCTTCATCGCGTCATGCAGCACCTTTTTTCCGTCCATCATGCCGTAGGACAGCATGTCGATGGTCTCCACCGGGATGTTTGGATAGCATTTCTGTATGGCAGCCCGGTGGTAGGCCACCTGGGGGCCCAGCATGATGATGTCGGCCGCGAGGGGGGCTTCCTGCACCTCCAGCGGCGCATGGGCGCTCACCTCCAGCGCGATTCCCTCCGCCTCGGCCGCCGCCTTCATTTTTTTCATCAGCAGGCTGGTGGACATGCCGTACGCGCATACCAAAATGATTCTCATTCTGCCTCCTCCTTTCTCACGGTATCCTTCGATAGACCTCAACCAGCTCCAGCGCCAGATCCCTGGTGGTGACGGCGCTCATCAGGTGATCCTGCGCGTGGACCATCAGAAGGGTCACCGTGACGTCCCGCTCGCCGCCGGTCTCCAGGGTCAAAAGGTGTGTGTGTACCTTGTGCGCCTGGGCCAGCGCCGCCTCGCATTCGCACATCAGCGCCTCGGCACCGGGAAAGTCACCTGCTCTGGCGGCCTGGATGGCCTCCAGGGCCTTGCTCTTCGCGCCGCCGCCATTGACGATGATGCCCATGATAATCTCTTCCAAATCCATAGTTCCACCTCCTTTTGTAATACCAGCTTAGCAAATCCTCCGGCGGAACTCCAGCCAGGAAAGTGCCAGATTCAATCTGGCACTTATTGTTCCAACAGCTCCATCAGCGTCTCGTAGCGCCGCGTCTCGATGAGCTGCGCCACCTTGTCCATGTCCATGACAAAGCTCAAAAACTTCTCGTAGAACTTGGGCAGGTTCGGGTCCGTCTTTCCGCTGATCAGCGCCAGAAAGATGACCTGAACCTCCCGGCGCTCCCAGCTGACGGGCTTGTCCAGAATGGCCACATAGATTTTGGTGTCCTCCACCATGGCCTGGTTGGGGTGGGGGATGGCGATGAGATTTCCAAAGTCGGTGGAGCCGTAGCCCTCCCGCTCCAGCACAGAGGCAAAGAGGTCGGCTTCGATCCCCTCCTGCTGTTTCGCGCGGGCACAGAGGGCGCGCAGGGCCTCTTCCTTGCTTTCCGCCTGCAGGGAGCCGAAAAACCAATCCTCAGAGAAATAGCCGCCCCAGAGGAAGGGCTGCCCCTCCAAAATCCGCAGAATGCCGGGGACCTCGTTCTCGCAGAGGAAGAGCCCGACCTCCACAATGGGCTTGGACAGCTCAAAGGGGATGGGTACGGTGGTGAAGACAAAATGGACTTTCTCCAGGTCAAAGCTCCGCAGCTCCATCAGATCGCAGGTATAGACCGTCTGAATGTAGTTGTGGAATCGGCGGATATATTTATATTTTAAGAGCTGAGAGCTGCTCCGCCCCGAGACGCAGACCAGCAGAATGTTCAGCTTCCGCCGCTCCTTCATCTGCTTGCGCTCCAGGCCCAGCTGGAAGAGGAGGGCCAGATAGGCGATCTCCTGCTCGGGGATATGGGTCTTGTAATACTCCTGCAGCACGCTGGCGGCCAGCGTGGCGATGGCGTAGGCGATGGGGTGGTGGGCCTGTATCTCCTCCAGGAGGGGATTTTCCAGAAAGATATGGTAACGCAGCCGGATGTCCAGCTTGACCATATGCTGCTTGAGGAGGAGCTGCACCTCAAAATCGCTGTAGAAATCAAAGGCCATCTCGTTTCGGATGAACTGCAGCATGCCGTCCACCAAGCCGCTGATCTCCTCGCTGATGACCAGGTTTTCTCCCCCCGCCTCCTCTGGCCGGAGGGCGGGAGTTCTGGTGGTCTGCTTGCTCATCAGATGGAGCAGCAGATAGTCGCGCTCTTCAGGCGCGAAGGAGACGGAGAACTCCGCGCCGATGGCCTCCATGAGCTCCTCCAGCAGCATGAATTCCGCCGCCGCCCTGTCCGCCTGCTCCGGGACCTCCAGGGGCTCCACCGGGCGGCCGCGCTTGATGCGCTCTACCGTGATGTAGAGTACCAGCACGATGTTTTCGTGGGCGATCTCGGAGAGATGCACCCCGTGCTTGCGCAGGAGCGTCTCGGTCAGCGCGGCGATCTTCTCGATGTCCGCCCGCTGCTTTTTCTGGTCCATGCCGATCAGGTTTCGCTTGACGAAATAGTCCAGCATGCAGGTGCGGATGTCGAACTCCCGCCCCATGAGCTTGATGCCGTAGTTGGGCCGCCGGTCCAGGCGCAGGCGGTAATTGCCCAAAATCCCCTCCACCTGCTTGAGCACCCCGGACAGCGTCCCCTTGGAGACGTAGAGGAACTGGGCCAGATCCTCCGACCGGATATAGTCGGTCTGGCAGGTGAGGTAGAGCAGCACATACTGCACCCGCTCCTGCGGACTGTTGGGGAGCCGCCCGACGCCCTCCTGCTTTTGCAGCAGCGCGTCGTAGAGCGCGTCATACTGCTCGGAGAGAATGCGGTAGCCATACCGCGGCTTGGAGAGGAGGGCCGCCTGGTGTTTCTGCAGCCACTCATCCAGCGCGCACAGCCGCGTCCTCACGGTTTTTGTGCTGACGCCCACCGCCTTAGCCAGGTGATCCGCCGAGACATACTCGGTGGCCGACATGTGCTTGAATATCTCGAAGAGCTGCCGCTCAAACATGGTACCGCCCCCTTCCGCGCAAGGCATAGCCTTGTCCCTAGCATATCCTATCCGCGCGAAAAAAGTCAAAACACATTTTTAGCACATATATTGTGGTAATTTTCTTTTTCCAGCACAAAAAGCAATACTTTACAAAACGGAGCCGTCAAGCTTGACGGCTCCGTTCAGCCTGTGCGGAAAGTTTTTTCGACAGGCTGTGACACTTTTCGTCAGCGGTTTCTCCGCACACGAAAGGAAAGGGCTGCCGGCCGGATCATTATGAGATATACAGGATCGGCATATCTGGCAGCCGTTCAGACAGCCTCTGCCGCAAAAAGGATTCCGCCTCTGACCGCACGTCGTTTCGGTAGCAATATTTGCCGCGCCCGCGTCCAGTCATGGTTTCCCGGTTTAGGAGCTTTACCGCATTGGGGAACGCGTCGGTGTTTATGGCATTTTGCACGAAACTGTAAGTCATCAAGATGATCTCGATAAACCCGGTTTGCCTGACCTTTTGGCTCAGTTCATCGGCCAGCTGCTCGATCAGCCGGCTGTACAGGCGTTTCCAGTCCGGGAGCAGAATAACGGGCGCCAGCAGCATGCCCACGGGGTATCCTGCCTCCGCCATGGCATTGAGCGCACGGATGCGCGCGTGCAGCGGGGAGGTCCCCAATTCCACGCGGCCTATAATCTCTTCCGGGTTTACGCTCATACGGAATATGGTCTTCCCCCTGTGATCGAGGCCGAGCAGTGGATCTACCATATCAAATTTTGTCGGGAAGGTCAGGTGCCCGCGGCCTTCCTGCGCAAAACGCCCGATGGTATAGACAAGATTGTCCGTCACTGTGTTTTCCAGCAGCAAGTCACTGTTGCTGCCGATCTCGAAGGTCTGCGGCGCGGGTGCGGCGGCAGCTTTCTTTAAAAGCCTGCCAAGCATCTGCTCGCGGTTGACAAACAGGCGGAGATAGGCACATTTGTTATAATTGCAGACCAGATAGCAGTACAGGCACATTGCCCGGCAGCCTGAGGAGGTGTACGGGACCAGCCAGTCGGAAACCTTGTGGTTGGGGACATACTTGTGCGTTTTTCTCAGACCCAGGATGAGGTGGCTCTTCAGCTTTGGGAAATCACGATTTTCCGCCGCCGCCAGCTCGGGTATATGATTATGGCTCTCTATTTCTATCCAGGGCAAGGCCGCGTATTTGACCCGGAGCATTTGCCCCAGCTCATAGTCAAGGGCGGCCGGTTCGTAGTAGACCGCATCAAAGCGCATATTCATGTTTCGACCCTCCTGGAAGATATCGTTTCCCAAACCGGCTGATACTATTTTAGTGGATAGTCAAAGCCCCCGGAGCCATTTGGCTCCGGGGGCTTTCAGCCTGTTTGAAAAAGTCTTTTTCGACTATACGTCGATGCCGAGCAGGGCCTTCGCGAGGAGCCCGATGACAAAGGAAATCGCCGCGACGCCCAGGCTGATGGCCGCCATCTCTGCAAAATGCCGTAAAAACGGCTCGTCTCGCGCCACCGAGATATAGTAGTTAAAGAGCAGAATGATGAGCACCACGATGGCCAGCATGATCCCAAAGGCCAGGAGATAGAGGCGGTTTGGCAGGAGCAGGTAGGGCAGCGCCATCAGGGCGACCGTGACCAGATAGGCCATACCGGTGTAGAGGCTTGACTTCAGGGCCTTCGCGCTGCCGCTGGCCCGCTCGGCCAGATAGTTGGACGCCGCCATGGAGAGCGTGGCCGAGACGCCGGTGATGATGGCCGAGAGGGCGACAAGGCGCGTATTCGCGAGCGCGAAGGTCAGCCCGGCGAGGGTCCCGGTCAACTCCACCAGCGCGTCGTTGAGCCCCAGCACCATCGCGCCGATATAGTGGAGCCGCTCCTCGTCCACCATGGCGATCAGGCGGGTTTCATGCTCCTCCTCCTCGCCGATGAGGGCGCGCGCCTCGGGGATTTCGCTCTCGATGGCCTGAAGGTCCCTGATCCCGAAGTCCTCCCGCTGCTCTAAGAACTTGATGGTAAACGTATCCCCCAAGAGGCGGCTGATGAGCGTTCCAAACATGACCTTGAGCCGGTTGGGGCCGACGTCCCTGCCCGTGTATTTTTTCCACACCTCATAGTGATTGTGCTCCGCCTTCGCGATCTCAAGCAGGGCGGTTTTATTGTTCTCGTCCTTTTGGCGCAGGGCGATGTGCCGATACAGGATGCTGCCGCTGATCTCATCGCGCTGGAACTGCAGGATACGCCGATATGTGGATGAGCTCAATTGATTTTGCATATGAAACCCGCCTTTCCAGAAACAGGCCCTATAGGACGGCCTGTTTCACCTCGTTTTCGTATTGAAACAAAGTGCAGCCGCCCCTGTGGTGCGGGGCCTCCACCGCGCTGATCTCGCGCACCCGCTCAAAAAACCGCGATTGCAGTACGGTCAGGAGCGGCTGCTCCTTCAGGTTCATCTCCGAATGGGGGGAGAAGGGACAGGGCTCGGCCCCGCCCGCGGCGTTGATGTGAAAGAACCCGCGCCCAGCGGCCAGACACCCGCCCATCGCCTCCTCGTCGCCGGGGAAGGACAGGAGGATCATGCCCCTCTTTCTCTGACTTTCGCGCAGCACGCCGATCCGCGCCGCGAGCGTGCGCAGATGCTCTTCGTCCAGGATCAGATGGTCCGTGCCCTCTTCCACAGGGACATATTCCACGTAGAAGACAAGGCCGCACCCGTTTTCCCGCAGGGCTTCGGCAAAGCTCAGCTCCGTCACGTCGTTTTGATTCTCAGCCGTCACTGTGATGGAGACGCCGAAGAGGATGCCGCGCGCGCTGAGGCGCTCCGCCGCCCGGGCGATCTTCTCCGACACGCCGTCCCCGCGCCGGGCGTCCGTCTTCTCCGCGTCCCCCTCCAGGCTGAGCACCGGGATAAGGTTGCGGTGGGCGTCAAAGAGGTCGAGATAATCCCCGTCCATCATGGTCCCGTTGGTGAAGACGGGGAAGATGATATCGTCAAGCTCCGCCGCCGCCTGGATCACGTCGCGCCGCAAAAGCGGTTCGCCGCCGGCGAGGAGAATAAAGGAGATCCCGAGGTCCGACGCCTCCTGAAAGACACGCCGCCAATCGCTGGCAGTCAGCTGTTCCCCCGCCTGCCTGTCGCCGCAGCCGCCGTTCGCCCGCGCGTAGCAGCCCGCGCACCGCAGGTTGCACTCGGCCGCGACGCTCGCGATCAGGAAGGGCGGGATATGCGTGCCGCCGCGCTCCTGCCGCGCCCTGAGCCGCGCGCTTTTGCGCAGCGCGGACGCCGTGCGCAGCAGGAAACGCTGCCCTGCGCGGTTGCCGAGATAGAACCTTCCGGCGGTATCGAAGATGTTCCTGATTCCATTGTTCATAAAATCGTTCAGGCTTAACATGGCAGGC
>DATMXU010000257.1:0-4596 GCA_035562355.1 Pseudoflavonifractor sp. | reverse complement strand
GAGGTGGCCGGCTACCCGGTGAACATCGTCCACCTGTCCACGCTGCGGGGGCTGGAAGTGGTGCGGTCCGCCCGGCGCCGGGGACAGGAGCTCTATGTAGAGAGCTGTCTCCAATACTTTTTGTTGAATGATGATAAATATCTACTCCCTGGATTTGAATCAGCCAAGTATATGCTCTCCCCTCCCCTGCGCTCCCCTGAGAACAGCGCCGCCCTGTGGGCGGCACTGGAGAGCGGGGAGATCGATACCATGGGCACCGACCACTGCTCCTTCCACTTTAACGGCGTGAAGACCCTGGGGCGGGATGACTTCTCCAAGATCCCCAACGGCATGCCGGGAGTGGAGGACCGGGCCGTACTCATGTACAGCGAGGGGGTCGTCAAGGGCCATATGAGCGCGGCGGACATGGCCCGGGTCCTCTCCGAGCAGCCGGCCAGGCTCTTTGGCATGTACCCCCGGAAGGGGGTGCTGGCCGTGGGGAGCGATGCCGATCTGGTGCTCTGGGACCCTGAGGCTCATTGGACGATCTCAGCGGCCAACCAGACCCAGGCTGTGGACTACAACCCCTACGAGGGCTGGAACGTCACCGGTAAGACCGACACTGTGCTCCTGAACGGCGAGGTGGTGGTGGAGGGCGGCGCTCTGGTAAAGGTAAAGGCCGGTCGTTTCGTCCACCGGGGCCCCGCTCAGTTCTGGCGCGGATGAACAGCATCGGCCTTATTCTCATGGCCTCGGGCGCGGGCAGCCGCTTTGGAGGCAACAAGCTCTTTGCCGACGTGGGGGGCAGGCCCCTGGTTGACCGGGCCATGGACGCCTATCCCCCCGTTCTCTTCTACCGGGCGGTGGTGGTGAGCTGCTACCCCGCCCTGCTGACTCTGGCCGCGGCCAGGGGCTACCGCACCATCCTCAACCAGGGAGCAGACGAAGGTATCTCAGCCAGCATCCGCTTGGGGATGGCGGAGATGGCGGAGGCCGACGGCGTCCTGTTCGCCGTGTGCGACCAGCCCTGGCTCACCGCCGAGAGCGTAACGCGCCTGCTCGCCGCCTTTGAGTCCCAGCCCGATAAGATCGCCGCCCTCTCCTGGCGGGGCCGCAAGGGCAACCCCTGCCTCTTTCCGCCCGCCTATTATGAGGAGCTCTCCGCCCTCACGGGAGATCGGGGAGGCGGCGCCGTCATCCGGGCCCATCCGGAGGCCCTCCTCCTGGTAGAGGCATGCGCGGAGCGGGAGCTCTGTGATGTGGACAGTCCGCAGGACTTACAATAAAAAGCTCCCTGCCGCGTGGCAGGGAGCTTTTTCATTGGGGATTCATACGGGAATCAGTTCACCCATGGCGGTACGAAAGACCTTCTCCACGTCCTCCCGCTCGGCGTGCCCCTCGTGGACCTTCACGCCGTCCACGTAGTAGGTGGGCACATAGTAGTAGTCGTAGCTGTCGGCCAGGGCCTTTTCCACCCGCTCGTCCACCATTTTGAAGGGGATCTCCCTCCACTCCGGGTGTTCGGCCAGCAGCTCGTCCTGAAAGCGGCGTGCCAGCTTGCAGTGGGGGCAGGACTCCATCATAAATAACAAAATTTCTTTCATGTTTCTCCCTACTTTCTTATGGTAAATTCCACGTCGACCTTTCCCCCGCACACCATGCCCAGCTCGGCGGCGTCGGGGGTCAAATCATAGGTTTTCCGCAGGAGGGGTCCGCCATCCGCCAGGAGGGCCAGCGCATCCTGAATGGCCCGGAACTCGACCGCGCCGCCGCCGATGGTGCCCTCGGTGCTGCCGTCGGGCCGCACCAGCATCCAGGCGCCCACACCCCGAGGGGCGGAACCCGTCTTGCGCACAATGGTGCAAAGTACCCCCGGCTCTCCCTGAGGGGCGGGGGCATCCTTGGGGCCGAGCGCGGCGCGGACCTGAACCAGCTCGGCGGCGATGGACACCGCCACCTCCGCCGGAGTCTGCCCGCCGATGTTCAGGCCGATGGGCGAGTGGACGCCGCTGAGCACCTCCTGAGCAAACCCCTCGCTGCGCAGATAGTCCATGACGAGGGCGATCTTCGTCCGGCTGCCGATCATGCCCACGTAGGCGTATTTGCCCCTCAGCACGTGGGCGAGGCAGTCCCGGTCGAAAGCGTGGCCCCGGGTGACGATGGCGTAGTAGTCGTCTGCCCGGCTGCCCAGGGCGTCCAGCGCCTCCGGGAGCGGCATGGCCAGCGTCTCCGCCATGGGAAAGCGCTCCTTGTTCGCAAACTCCGCGCGGTCGTCGATGACCACCACGTCAAACTCCAAAAGGGCCCCGATTTGCGCCAGCGCCAAGGACACATGCCCTGCGCCGCAGATGATCAGCCGTTCCATAGGTCGTCTCCTTTCAATCTTTGTGTCGATCAGGATAAACCATTTACATTTGTGTCTCCGCGGCAGCGGCCCCGCTGAGCGGAGAAGTGCAGCAGGCCCTCCAGCACGCCGCCGGCGATGGCGCGGGCCTTGTCGGACACCGTGAAACAGTGTCTGACCTCACACCGGGGGTCGATATCCCCCGATTTCATACCCTTTTTGACCTCCAGCCCGGCGGGGAGCATCCCCCGCACCAGACCCGACATCTGGGCATAGACCGGCGTACCGCTCACCCGGGCCACCAGCTCTCCCTCAGCCACCGTGTCCCCAATCTGGGCCACCGGCTCAAAAATCCCGTCGGCGGTGGCTCGGATCAGCCTCTGGGTGGTATAGCCCCCGATGTTGCCGGGGACGCCGGTATTGGGCTCCGCGCTCCCCTCGGTGAGAAGTCGCCCCAGGTCGTGCCCCCGCATGGTCTCTACCACTCCATGGCAGTCCACCCCGGCGGTGAACCCGGGCCCCAGAGCGAGAACGATGGGCGCGTCGGTGATGCAAGTGCCCAGATTCTGCTTGGCCAGGATGGCGTCCACCACCGCATCAAAGGGCAATTCCCTCAAAATATGGGCCCCCGGATCGGCCAGGACGGGAATCTCTCTCCGCACCAGGGCCGCCAGGGCCTCTTCCCTACCCGCGGCACGGCGGGCGGTGACCCCCTCTACCACGGCGGAACCGTCGTACATACACTGGCAGAACGCCACCGTGCGGCGCACGGCAGTGGGCTTTTCAATGTCGGTCATGACCACCTTCATCCCCGCCCGGTGAAGCCGGATGGCGCTGCCTGTTGCCAGGTCCCCGGCCCCTTTGATCAAAACCAGCATAGTCCTCCCTGCTCCTCTTCGGTATAAAAGGTAATGGCGGTAATTACGCCCTGGGCCGCCAGTATGCTTGCCATCTCCTCCGCTCCCGTACGGCGTTTCGGCGTGTCCGCCTTATTGAGGATACAGCGAAAGGGTTTCTCCCCGACGTTCTTCCGGCCCCCTCGGGGACTGAGCAGCACCCTCGCGGCGTCGGCAGGGGTGACAACGGCGTCCGGGGGCTTGTCCAACAGAGCGGCGACCCGCTCGGGCCGGTGACTCGCCGCCTGGATGCTCTGCCCCAGGCAGTCCATGCCGCACAGGGCGATCACCGCGTCGGCCTCGGGCGGAATGACCGGCTCGTGGTCGGCCGGGGCCTTGAGGGGGCGGAGCCGGGCGCCGTCGGCCTCCACCAGTACCACGTCGGCCTCCGCCTTACAGGCGGACAGGTCCTCGGCCCCGGTCATCTTATCCTCCCGGGTCAGGGTGCCCACGGTGACGATGCCATACTGCGCCAGCAGATCCCGGAGGACAGGCCGCCCCGACGCGCCGGTGAGGAAGAGGCCCGGATGGGGCACCATATGGGTGCTCGTGGTGACGATGACCGTCTTTCCCGCCTGCCGGGCCTCGTGGGCCAGGGCGTAGAGACTGGTGGTCTTTCCCCCGCCCCCCACCAGAGCAATGAGGCGGTGGCGCTCCATGTCCAGCCTTAGGGTGTTCCAGAGCCCCATGGCCTAACCCCCCGTCAGGTGCTCAAACAGGATATTCCCGCCAATTGCGATGAGCACCAGCCCACCCACGATCTCGGCCCGTTTTTGAAAAAGGCAGCCCAGCCGCTTGCCCAGCAGTCCGCCCACCACAGAGAGGGCAAAGGCCACCACGCCGATTATTCCGGCCGAGAGAAGAATGTTCACGTCCATAAAGGCCATGGACACGCCCACCGCCAGGGCGTCGATGCTGGTGGCCACCGCCAGCATCACCAGGCGTTTGGCGGTCAGGTCGGAGGGACCGCCGCTGTCGGGCACGCTGCAGTCCCTGTGGGCCGCCTCCCACACCATACGCCCACCGATGAGGGCCAGGAGGAAGAAGGCCACCCAGTGGTCCACCGCCTCAATATAGGTGCTCAGTCCGCTGCCCAAAAGCCAGCCGACGAGGGGCATGGCAAACTGAAAGAACCCAAAATAAAGGCCCATCTTGACCGCATGTCTCCAGCAGAACCCTTTCACCGAAATGCCGCTGGAGACCGACACCGCAAAAGCGTCCAGCGCCAGGCTCAGCGCAATCAAAAGAACCTCAATCACAAAACCACATCCAATTGCAGATTTCTTTTTAGCATACCATACTTTCTTATTTTTTTCTACCGTCTTGCGTCGGATTCAAAAAAAAGATACAATGGGGTGAATTGGGGGTGTTCAGGAG
>DATMXU010000256.1:0-8627 GCA_035562355.1 Pseudoflavonifractor sp. | reverse complement strand
GGCTCTGGCAGGTGTCCTGGCTCTGAGCCTGGCTGCCTGCGGTGGCGAGAGGAACGCCGCCACGCCTGCTCCCCCCTCCGCCGCTCCGGCGGTGAGCGCGACCCCGGCTGGAACGGGAGGGTATGCCAGCCAGATTGTAATCGGAACCCTGTCGGACCCCACCTACATCGACCCCAACGCTCCCGGCGTGGGACCCTCGGAGATCAACGTCACACAGCAGATCTATGAGGGGCTGGTGCGCACCGCGGAGGACGGCTCCATTCAGCCCCTTCTTGCGGAGGACTGGGGCATCAGCGAGGACGCGCTTACTTATACCTTCAGCCTGAAACCCGGCATCAAGTTCTCCGACGGAACGGCCGTCACGGGGGACGATTGGGTCTGGTCCCTCTACCGGGCGCGGGACTACGAGACGTCCAACTACCGTTTCATTGCCGAGGCCATCGACACGGTGGAGGCCACCGATTCCCAAGTGGTCATCACGCTGAAATATCCCTGGGCGCCCTTCCTGGCCGACCTTGCCAACTTCAATATGGTGGTCGGCTCCAAGGCGCACTGGGACGCCGTTGGGGATGAGGCCTATCTCAACGATCCCCTGGGGACCGGCCCCTACATGGTGAAGGAGTGGAACCGGGGACAGAGCCTGATCCTGGAGGCGAACCCCTACTACCACGAGGCGGGCTATCCCAAAACGCCCGAGATCAAGTATACGGTGGTATCCGACGACAATACCCGCCTGATGCAGCTCCAGTCCGGGCAAATTGATGTGGTGGGGGACCTGCCCTTCAGCGTGGCCCCCATGGTGGAGGCCGACCCCAGCCTGAATCTGGATGTTTTCCCCTCCACTCAGATCCGGTATTTGATCCTGAATACCACCAAGCCCCCCTTTGATGATGTCAAGGTCCGCCAGGCGCTATACTATGCCCTCAATAAGCAGGAGATGGCTACCGCCGTGGCCGGGCAGTATGGCGAGAGCGTGGCCGCTCTGGTCTCGTCCACGCAGGGGAAGTGGTCCAACGGCAGCCTGAAGGTTACCGACTACGCCCCCGATACCGCTAAGCAGATGCTGTCTGACGCCGGATATACGCAGCCGGTACAGTTTACCCTGTCCATCCGATCCGGCTCCACCGTCTATGAACAGATCGCCACGCTCATCAAGTCTCAGGTGGACAAGGCCGGTTTCGACTGCCAGATCGAGATGCTGGAAAAGGCCGCTATCAGCGATAAGTATACCTCGCTGAGCCATCAGGCCACCATCCTCCAGTGGGTGGACGATATTGAGGACCCCTCCGGCATCACCGGCTGGACGGTGGACTATGACCAGTGCGACGCCTGGTATACCGGCCTCAACGATACCGAGCTGGACCAGCTGAACACCAACGCCTCCATGGAGATGGACGAGGCCAAGCGGGCAGAGATGTATCAGGAGATTCAGCAGCGTATTTACGACAACGCCAATGTGATCCCTCTCTTCTCCAACGGGTTTGCCTATGCCTCCTCCAAAAAAGTAGAGGGCCTGTACGTAAGCCCCTTCTATGTGTACCAGGCGATGAACTGGACCAAGAGCGAGTAAGTTCGGTGGCCGCAAGAGGCACGACGCTGCTGTCGTGCCTCTTGCAATACAAACAAAAAGCAGGTGAACACAGTGTGAGCAGGCTCAACTATATCGTCAAGCGCGTCCTACAGATCATTCCGGTGCTCTTTGTGGTATCGGTACTGATTTTTTTTATGCTGCGGATGATAGGGGGGGACCCCGCCCGGCTTATCTTAGGGGACAAGGCCACCAATGAAGCTGTGTCCGCCCTCCAGATTAAGCTGGGCCTGAACCGTCCTCTGCCGGTGCAGTATGGGATTTTTTTAAAGGGGATCTTTACGGGGGACCTGGGTACGTCCCTCTCCCTTCAGCGCCCGGTGGCCCAGCTGTTGGCGGAGCGGATGCCCGTCACGCTGAAACTGACGGTTTTCTCCACGCTGCTCTCCCTGCTGATCAGCCTGCCGCTTGGATATTTGGCGGGGAAGTATAAGGACCGGTTTGGGGATCAGGTCATCCGCACCACGGCCTTGGTGTTTATCTCCATGCCCTCGTTCTGGGTGGGCCTGCTGCTTATGCTGCTGTTCGGGGTAAGGCTGGGTTGGCTGCCCGCCGGCGGCTGGGACCCGTCTTCTTTGGGAAACCAGCTCCGGTGTCTGGTCCTTCCCGCATTCACCCAGTGCCTGATGACCACCGCCCTCCTGATCCGGGACCTGCGCAACTCGGTGGTGGATATTTCCTCCATGGACTATGTGGATTTCGCCCGGAGCAAGGGCCTCTCCGACCGGGAGGTGCGCAGCCGCCATGTGCTGCGCAACGCCCTCGTCTCCTACGTAACGCTGCTGGCCATGAGAATGGCCTATATGCTGGGCGGCTCGGTCATCATCGAGTCTGTTTTTGCGCTGCCCGGTATCGGAAAACTGATGGTGGACTCTATTTTCAACCGGGATTATGCCGTGGTGCAGTCTCTGGTCCTCCTCTTTGCCGCGCTGGTGATGGTAATTAATCTAATTACCGACGTCATCTATTCCTTCCTGGACCCACGGGTCAAATACTGAAAGGGGGTTCAAGCCAATGAAAAGACTTCCGGATACCCCCCGCAGGCGGAGCCTTCCGGCCTGGCTGACCCGCCCCGCCTTTGTGGTGGGAGTGATCATTGTCCTGGCGTTTTTCTATATTTCCGCCTTTCCGCAGACCCTTGCCACCTACGACCCCCTGGAGGTTAACATTATGGATGTGCTGAAACCGCCAGGGAGTCCCAGCTTTGTCCCGGGCGCCCCAGTACACTATTTCGGTACGGATGAGTACGGACGGGACGTCTTTTCCCGGGTGCTCTGGGGGGCCCGGCTGGACCTGGCCATGGGCGTGCTGGGCGTCGTCATCCCGCTGGTGGTGGGCAGCCTGCTGGGTCTGCTCTCCGGGTATTTCGGCGGCTGGCTGGACAACGTCGTCATGCGGATCATCGACGTGCTGATGGCCTTTCCCTTTACCATTTTGGTCATTGTCATAATGGCCATTCTGGGGCCCGGCCTGCAGAACGTATTCATCGCCCTGTGGCTGGTGGGATGGATGAGCTATACCCGCCTGGTGCGCGGGGAGGTCCTGGTCCTCAAGGAGGCGGAGTACGTCCAGGCCGCTCAGGTGGAGGGCTTTACCAGCCTTCGGATTTTGCTGCGGCACCTCCTTCCCAATGTGATCTCGCCTGCGGTGGTGTTTGCCGCCTCGGACGTGGTGCTGTGCATGATTACCGGGGCATCCATGAGCTTTCTCGGGCTGGGCGTCCAGCTGCCCACCCCGGAGTGGGGGGCCATCCTCAACGGGGGAAGGGGCTATATCAGCTATGCCTGGTGGATCACGCTTTTCCCCGGCCTCTTTATGGCAGTGACCGGAGTGGGCTTTTCCCTGCTGGGGGACGGACTGACCGATTTTCTAAGGACGAAGGGACGGTGAGGAGCGTGGACGAACAGAAAAAGCTGCTGGAGGTCCGTGACCTGAAGACCTATTTCTATGGAAAAGACGAGACGGTGAAGGCGGTGGACGGGGTTTCCTTTGACGTGCTGGAGGGGGAGACCTTTGGACTGGTCGGGGAGTCCGGCTGCGGGAAGAGCCAGACCATGCGCTCCATCCTGGGTTTGCTCAAGCGCCCGGGGAAAATCAGCGGAGGGCAGATCCTCTATAAGGGCCGGGACCTTGTAAAGCTGAGCCAGAAGGAGTTTCAGCGGAAGGTTCGCGGCAAGGAGATCGCCGTCATTTTTCAGGAACCCATGACCTCGCTCAATCCGGTGCTGCGCATCAGGGACCAGCTCTATGAGGCGGTCAGGGAGCCGGGCATGACCAGGCAGGAAAAGCTGGCGCGGGCGACCGAGCTGCTCCGCCTGGTGGGGATACCCGCTCCGGAGTCCCGCCTGAAGGAATATCCGCACCAGTTCTCTGGCGGGATGCGCCAGCGGGCGATGATCGCCATTGCGCTGGGGGCAAAGCCCAGACTGCTGCTGGCCGACGAGCCCACCACCGCCCTGGACGTGACCATTCAGGACCAGATCATGAAACTCATCAATCAGCTCAAGGAGGAGCTTGGCATGAGCGTCATTCTGGTTACGCACGACCTGGGGGTCATCGCGCAGATGTGCGACCGGGTAGCCGTCATGTACGCGGGGCTGATCGTGGAGATGACCGATACCGTCACTCTTTTCAAGCGGCCGCGCCACCCGTACACCCATGCGCTGATGGCCTCCCTTCCCGACGTGGACAGCAGCGGGGGAGAGCTGGAGGCCATCTCCGGGTCTCCGCCCAATTTGGCCCAGCTTCCGCAGGGCTGCGCTTTCGCGCCCCGCTGCAGATACGCCGGAGACCTGTGCCGAAGAGAGCTGCCCGAGCTGCGGGAAATTGCGCCCGGACACCTGACCCGGTGCCACAGGCTGGATGTTGTGGAGGGCTTTCGAGGAATCATCGGGGCCGAGAAGGGAGGGGGTACGGCATGAGCGGTCAGCAAGAGAACCTGTTGGAGGTAGAGGGACTGTGCAAATGGTTCCCCCAGAGGCAGGGGCCTGTCGACATCGTGCTGCGGCGGCAGCGCCAGTACCTGAAAGCGGTGGACGGAGTTTCCTTTCATATCCGAAAGGGTGAAAATCTGGGGCTGGTGGGAGAGTCGGGCTGTGGGAAATCCACGCTGGCCCGGAGTCTGATCCGCCTCTACGAGCCGTCGGAGGGGAAGATCCTGCTGGGCGGGGTGGATATCACACACCTGAGGGGGGAGGTCCTCCGCAGACAGCGCCCGCGGATGCAGATGATCTTTCAGGATCCCTATTCCTCCCTGAATCCCCGCATGTCGGTATATGATACCCTGGCCGAGGTTTTGAAGGTGCACCATATGGTCCCCGACAGCCACATCCGGGCGCGTGTGAAGGAGCTGCTGGAGATGAGCGGGCTGGGCATGGACATTGCCGACCGTTTTCCCGGGGAGTTCTCCGGTGGGCAGCGCCAGCGCATCGGTATTGCCCGCGCACTGGCCCTGGAGCCCGGCTTTATCATTGCCGATGAGCCTGTTTCCGCCCTGGATGTCTCCATCCAGGCCCAGATCATCAACCTGCTCTCCCGTCTTCAAAGAGAGCTTGGCCTCACCGTGCTCTTCATCTCCCACGACCTGCGGGTGGTGCGGCACATCACCCACCGGGTCATGGTGATGTACCTGGGCAGCCTTGTGGAGGTGGGGAATACAGAGGCTGTTTTTGATCGGCCTTACCATCCCTACACCCAGGTACTGACCCAGGCCGCTCCCCGCCTGGACCCCACAGACCGAAAGCGGGAGTACGCCATTGAGGGCGAGCCACCCAGCCCCATCCACGTACCGGCGGGCTGCAAGTTCCATCCGAGATGTCCCCGCTGTCAGGAAATCTGCCGCACCCGGGAGCCGGAGCACCGGGAGCTCGGGCCCGGCCGGTTTTGCGCCTGCCATTATCCGCTGCAGTGAGCGGGCTGCTCTATCCCGCTTATGATTACATTACGAGGAGGTAATTTACCATGCGTCTTTCCGATCTTACGTGGCCCAAGGCGGAGGAGTACTTCAGGAGCCATGATACCGTCCTGCTCGGGATCGGCTCCATCGAGTCCCACGGCCGCCACATGCCGCTGGGTACCGATACGATGATACCGGAGCACCTTTTGGATCAAATTGAGAAGAAGAGCGATGTTCTGATCTGTCCCACCCTGCCCTATGGCGCCACCGAGTCTCTGAGTGATTTTCCCGGCACCATCAATCTGGGAACCGAGCTCACCTACCAGGTACTCAGCCGGGTGTGCGAGAGCCTCTTCCAGCACGGAGCGCGCCGCTTTGCCATTCTCAACGGCCATGGCGGCAATATGAAGAGCATTGACCGGGTGGGCTATGACCTTCAGCGCAAGGGGGGGATTTTGGCGGAGCTCAACTGGTGGCTGATGGCCTGGGATATGAACCCGGCGTGGAAGGGCGGCCATGGCGGAGGGGAGGAGACGGCCGCCATTCTGGGCATCCGGCCCGAGCTGGTGGACCAGAGCGAGGTCCCTGGGCCCATGGTGCTCCGGGATGTGTCGGATACGCTGAAGGCTACCGGCTTTACCTCGGTGGAGTACAAGGGCGTCACCGTCAATATCCCCCGCCTCACGCCCAGCGTGACCCACAACGGCTGGATTGGCCCCGATCACCCCGAGACGGCCACCCCAGGCTGGGGGCAGGAAATGCTCCAGACCACGGCGGACTATATTGTGGATTTTCTGGAGGAATTCAAAAAGGTCGATATCGCCAAAGCATGTAAGGAGTTTTAATCGGAATGGATAAAAAGCATTCTCTGGAACTGATCGCGGACCTGTCCAACGCCAACGGCGCTCCCGGATTTGAAGATCAGGTGCTTCTGGCGCTACGCCGGCACGGCGCTCCCTACGGGGACTTTCGGGAGGACAGCCTTCGCAACCTCTACCTGAGCAGGAAGGAAAACAAAGGCGGCAGACCGGTGGTCCAGCTGGACGCGCACTCCGACGAGGTCGCCTTTATGGTGCAGGCGATCCGGCCCAACGGCACGCTGCAGTTTATCACGCTGGGGGGCTGGGTCCCCTGCAACGTGCCCGCCCACATGGTCCGGGTGATGACGGACCAGGGTATTTATATTCCCGGAGTCATCACCAGCAGGCCCCCCCATTTCATGTCTGAGGCGGAAAAAAAGCTGCCGCCCTCCATCGATCAGATGTCCATCGACGTCGGGGCCTCCAGCCGGGAGGAGGCGATTCGGGAGTTCCATATCCGTATCGGCGCGCCGGTCGTGCCCGATGTGGCCTTCTCCTACGACGAGCAGCATGACCTGATGCTGGGGAAAGCGTTTGACTGCCGGCTGGGCTGCGCCTCTATTCTGCATACGCTGGACAGGCTGCGGGGGAAAGAGCTTGAGGTGGACGTCGTCGCCGCCTTTGCCGTGCAGGAAGAGGTGGGGACCCGAGGGGCTGCGGTTACCTCCGCCACGGTGAAACCGGACATTGCCATTGTCTTTGAGGGCTGTCCCGCCGACGATACGGTGATGGAGCCCTATGCTATCCAGACCGCCATCCATAAGGGACCCATGCTCCGGCACATCGACGCCAGGATGATCACCAATCCGAGGTACCAGCGCTTCGCCCTGGACCTGGCGGCGGAGCTGGGCATTCCGGTGCAGGAGAGCGTCCGCTCCGGGGGCTCTACCAATGGCGCGCCCATCCATCTCTCCAATCAGGGTGTCCCCGTGATCGTCATCGGAATCCCGGTGCGGTATATTCACACGCACTACTGCTTTGCCGCCCGCGCCGACGTGGAGCACGCGGGGGTACTGGCGGCCGCAATTCTGGAACGGCTGAACCGGGCGTGCATTGCGCGGTTTTAACCGCATACGCGTGAGGACGCCGGCCCATTTATTGGGCCGGCGTCCTTTTCGTCTGCCCCCCAAACTTCGTACGCGGGGTTAAGCGGGCAGACTCCTGCTGTAAAAAGCGGAAAGAAGAGCTTTATGAAATTGCGCGCCGGGCGTCGTCGTCTCATGGCGGCGCCGCACAATCAGAATATTCCTTTTTCAGAAGGCCGAAGAGCTGCTCCACCGTCGTGATTTCATGAATTCTTGATGCATGTGCCCCTGCAAACACGAGACCCCTCTCCACCTGGCCCTTTTGCGCATGGATTAGGGCGAGGGAAATGCAATAGGGGCTCTCCTGATAGTTGCAGGTTTTGATACAGTGAAACGGGCATTGCCTAGGTCTGGTTTTCCCGGCCTCCACGTCGTTGAGGAAGGAATTGCCGATGGCCCTTCCCGGCATACCCACAGGGCTTTTTACAATCTTGATCGTTTCATTGTCCGCATGGATATATTGATTCTTGAACGCGGGCGAGGCGTCGCATTCCTCCGTTGCTACGAACCTGGTTGCCATTTGCACACCGGCGGCGCCCAGGGAAAGGATGCGGTGGATATCCCCTCCATGATAAATTCCGCCGGCGGCAATCACAGGAATTTGCTTTTGACAGGCTGTTTCCAGCGGCTTGACCTCATTTATCACGTCTTCCACAATCTGCTCCAGCGAGTATTGCGGGTCTTTGATCTGCTCCGGCAGGAAACCGAGGTGTCCGCCCGCCAGGGGCCCCTCCACAACGATTGCATCGGGGACATAACGATATTTTTCGATCCACTTTTTTGCGATTACTTTGGCGGCTCTCGCCGATGATACAATGGGGACCAGCTTTGTATTGCTTTTGTCATGCAAAAATTCCGGCAGACTGAGCGGAAGTCCTGCTCCGGAAAAAATAATGTCGATTCCCTCTTCAACGGATGTTTTCACCATGTCGGCAAAGTTCGTCATAGCAACCATGATGTTCACGCCGATAACGCCCTTGGACAGCGCTCTCGCTCTCCTGATCTCTTTCCTCAGTGCTCTCACGTTTGCCTCTAAAAAATTCGTATAGAAATCAGGCTCCCGAAACCCAATGCAGGCCGCCGAAATGACCCCGATTCCGCCTTGATTTGCAACCGCCGAAGCGAGCCCTGACAGCGAAACGCCGATCCCCATCCCACCCTGAATGATAGGGACCCTCGCAGTGTGATGGCCTATGTGC
>DATMXU010000255.1:0-7601 GCA_035562355.1 Pseudoflavonifractor sp. | reverse complement strand
AGCGCATCCAGATTGGAAAAGCTCTCGTCGTTGATCGCGTAGTAACCGTCGGCGCCCTTCTCGATCTGGACGGCGATGGATTTCTCCTCCAGCGTGCCGGTCTCCGGGATCAGAGTCTCAAAGAGGTCGGCCAGGCCGTTTTGATATTCCAAGTCGTAGACGTTTTCGTACCAGTCCTGGAACTCCGCGTCACTCATGGCGTCGGTGTCCGTATCGGCGTATTTTGCCTCGAACTCCTCACGGAAATCGGGGAAGGCGTCGTACATGAGCTGAATGGTGTCCAGCGGGCGGACCGTGACCTTCACGCTGTACGACCCGTCGCTCTGCTGAGCGGAGGAGATTACGGTGTAATCCGAAAAGGCATAGAGAGATTTGTAGAGCTCGGCCATCCGGGCCTTGAAGTCGTCGGTGGGATACTCGATGGAGAAAGCCTGGATAAAGGTACCTGCCTCCACGTCCATGCCGTCGTCATAAACCGCCTGGGCCTCATGCTCGGTAATACCCACCATCTCCAGATAAGCGGGATCGAACTTGCCCAGATAGAGTTCGTCCAGCTGGCCCTGTATGTAAGCGGTGGCGTCTAGCTTGTTTCCCAGCAGGTCGCCCAGGCTGGCGTTCAGCGTGTCGCAGGCGGTCAGAGCCAGGGACATCGCCAGCGCGAAGGCCAGAGCGGCCAGGGTTCGGCGGTGCTTTTTCATAAAATGGGTTCTTCCTTCCATGTCTGTGTCATAGGTCATCCGCACAGGTCTATGATGGCCTGCGCAAATATCTTGCCGGAGGTGATCAGGTCGGCGATGCGCACACGCTCGTCCGGGCCGTGCATCTGGGGGTCAAAACCGGGCATGACGCACCCGAAGGCCACGCCGCCGGGGATGTCGTGGACGTAAGTGCCGCCGCCAATGGCGATTGGCTGGGCACCGGTCTCGCCGGTGTAGGTCTCGTAGCACTTGAGGAGGGTCCTGACAAAGGGGGAGTTGGCGCTGACGCAGTGGACGGAGGTCATCTCGCCGTCTCCGGTGACTGAGATGCCGTGGGGCGCGAAGGAGGCCTCGGCCACCCGCCTGCAATTCGCCTCGTTGGAGACGATGGGGAAACGCACATCAAATTTGGCGGTAAAGCCGGTCTCGGTCAGGGTCATGAGGGCCAGGTTCAGAGTCAGCGCTCCGCTCTCCTCATCGGCCTGGGCGATGCCCAGGGCCTCGCCGCGGGTGTCCCCATGGGGGAATAGGGTGTGCATGGCGGCAATGGCCGCCGTACTGCCGCAGTCGGCCAGGGGCAGCCGGGCCAGGAGAGTCAGGAGTGCGGAGATGGCGTTCAGTCCGTCGTCCGGGCTGGCGGCGTGGGCGTTTTTGCCCGCGCAGAGGATGGTCAGGTCCTCACCCTCTTCGGTCAGGGTAAAGGCTGCCCCGGTGGCGGCGGCCACCTCGGCGGACAGGGCCTCTACCTGGCTGCGGCCCAGACCCAGCACGGTGGCCCGGGCCTCAGGAGGCACCACGTTGGTGCGGAAACCGCCCTTCAGCCCACTTACCCGGGGCAGGGCGTCGGATGCCGCCCAGGTGCTGCCAAAGTCCGGGTGGTAGTGCCCCTTCTCAATGTGGATGAGGGGAAAGTCCGCGTCGGGGGTGAAGGCGTGGGGGGCGAAGGGGTGCTTGGAGTAGTAGTAGGCGATGTCGGAGGAGCCGGATTCCTCGTCGGTACCCATGATGAGCCTCGCATTATACTTGAGCGGAAGACCCAGGTCCTTAACGCACTTCATAGCGAAAAGGGCGGCCACCACGGGCCCCTTGTCATCGGCCACGCCGCGGCCGAAGAGCATGCCGCCGCGCTCCACGACTTCGTAGGGGTCGCTGCTCCAACCCGTGCCCTCGCCTACCACGTCCAGATGACCCAGGATGTGTAGGAGCGTCTCTTTATCGTTTAGGTCGGCGGTGCCTACGTAGTTCTCTACATTACCGGTGGAAAAGCCCAGCTCTGCGCAGAGTGCCAGTCCCTCGGCCAGGGCACTGGCGGGGCCTTCCCCGTAGGGCATGCCGGGCTTTGCCTCTTCCCGGACGCTGCGGACGCGGACCAGGCGGCACACCGCCTCCACCAGCGCGCGCTGGCGGGCGGGATCATCGAAGTAGGCGTCTATCTCTTTTTTATACATGATGGTATTCCTCCATTAAACGGTGCGTCAGGGATGGCGCGCCCTAATCATTCGCTGCTCCGCCGCCCTCGGCCAGCTCGCCCAGGTACTTGTACACCGTGTACCGGGAGACCTGAAGGTGCTTTGCCACATAGGGCACCGACTTGCGGAAGGAAAACGCGTTCTTCTGGTCCAGGAGAGCGATGATCTTCATCCGGTCCTTCTTGGTGAGTGCGCTGACAGGCTTGCCCACGGCGGCCACGCACTCGTCATAGATGGCGGCGAGCTGGCTGTCTCCGCCCCTCCACATGGCGCTTTGCAGGTCGGCGTCGGCGCTCATCAGGTCCACCAAAATGCGGTTGGCGTACACCAGGGAGCTGTAGTCAAAATTGATGCCCAGCGCCAGGTTGTAGTCTTCCCCAATGAGGTGGAAGGTGCTGCTCTTGATCTGCTGGCCCGCCGGGGTGGTGGCATAGAGATTTACAAAGTCGGTCACCAGCGCAGCCTCGTCCAGGGCGAGGTCGGTACCCAAAATGTCCATGGTGGAGCCCACGCTCCGGCCGGAGATATGGCCGTTATAGATGGACAGGATGGGGTGGGTGGGGTTTCCCATGTCGTGCACCAGCGTCTCGCAGGAGGAGCCGAACATCTCCGCGATTCCCCTGGCCGTCCGGTCCAGAAATTCAAATGCCTCATCCTGCGTCACAGCAAGCTCCCTCCATCAAAGCACATGATGATCATACATATTTTAGCATAAGGCCCGGCGGAGCGCAAGAAAGTTTGACGAAGAAAGGCGCCAACCTTCACCGTTGGCGCCTTTGGAAAAGCTATTTCTGCCTCAGAGTGAAGAAATTCGTGTCGGTGACATAGTTGGGCACGCTGTATAGCACCAGGGCCATGTCGATGCCCGCCTCCTTGATATAGGCCGGCACGCTGCCCCGGTTGTAGCGCAGGTCCACCATATGGATCTCCGAAAAGTGCTGGGTGAGGAAGGGGACCATGCTGTCGGCATAGGAGTCCCGGAGGATCAGGAGCTTGGGGCCGTCCACGTTGGGGTTCTTGATGACGGACAGGACCTGGTTGCCGCCCATGAAGTAGGTGTACTGGTCGATGCCCTCCAGCGCGGAGGGGTTATAGAGGCTGCCCTCCTGGGCCTCGGTAGAGAAGTGGCTGGTCACCTGGAGGCCGTCGTCGGGCACATAGGTCCAGATGGAGTCGGGCTGGATACTGCCCAGGCCGGAGGTGGAGAAGGTGGTGCCGTAAAAGTCCTCGGATACCACGGTCTTCTCATACCGCTCCAGGGGTACCGGCTCCATGTCCAGGGCCTCCATCAGGGAAACGTACCCATAGTACGCGCCCAGACTGGTCCAGTGGTGGTCTGTGCGGTAGTAGAGGTACTCGTCCCGGTGGTCCCAGAGTGCCTGGTAGCTGTCATAGCACAGGGCGTCGGAGGCGCCGTAGACCGCGTCGATGATGGCCTTCTGATCGGCGTTGGGGGCCCCGGCGGGGAGCCTGTCGGCCCAGATGGCAGCCTGGCCGGGGACGAGGGAGAAATAGACGGGCACACCGGCGTTGGCCACAAACTGGTTGACATAGCCCGTGTTGCCGTCCACCCGGCTCTGGTCGGGGGCGTCAAAGCGGGTGATGAGGGTGTCCTGCTTGCAGAAGTAGATGTTGTTGTTCTCCCGCTTGCCTGCCGCCTGCTCGGCAGCAGCTTTCATGCCCACCCAAGCGTCCCGGCCAAAGAACTGGTCGCTGCAGTAGTCCTCAAAGGCGGTCATGAATTCGCCGTTAAATACAGATTCCACCGTAGGTTTAGGCAGCTGCTGGAGCACCTCCCGCCCGGACTGCGCCCTGTCAGGGGAGATGGCCCCTGCGGCCAGAAAGCCCCCGATAAAAATGCAGAAGAGGGCCGTGATGAAGACGGCATATTTTTTTGACATGACGCCCTCCTTCAAAATCGAAAGTAGAGGAACGGACTGTAGCTGGCGTCCACCAGGTATGCCGTGCATACCACCAGCCCCGCCAGAATGAGCGCGGGCAGGACGAGCTGTTTGGGCCGCTCCTTCAGCCTGTTCCACAGGCTGGCGGCCAGCGGGGTGCAGGCGGCCACGGCGACGGCCAGCACGGGTAGGTAAGAGCGCAGCCAGTACCCCACCTCGGGACTGAATAGCCCCCCTTGGGCGGAGCCGAACATGGCCTTGAGGAGGATCCCCATCTGGCTAAAATCCTCCATCGCGAAGATGGCCCAGCTGAGGAGGATGAAAAAGAGCGCGTAGAGGTGCTGCAGGAGACTGGGCAACCGCTCCAGCCACCTGCCGAGAAAGCCCTTCTCCAGGATAAGGAGGAAAGCGAAGTAGAGGCCCCAGATGAGAAAATTCCAGCTCGCTCCGTGCCAGATGCCGGTGGCCGCCCAGACCACCAGGAGGTTGAAGAACATCCGGGGCTTGGAGACCCGGTTGCCCCCCAGTGGGATGTAGAGGTATTCCCGAAACCAGGAGCCCAGGGAGATGTGCCACCGCCGCCAGAACTCGGTGAGGGACTTGGCGACGTATGGGTAGTTGAAATTGCGTGTGAGCTCGAAGCCCAGCATCCGCCCCAGGCCCACCGCCATGTCCGAGTAGCCGGAGAAGTCGAAGTAGATATGAAGGGAAAAGGCCAGAACGCCCAGCCAGGCTCCGGCCACCGTGAGGTTCTCGGCGGGCAGGGCCTTCACCGCGTCCCACAGCATGCGGACGTTGTTGGCGAGTAGGACCTTTTTGGCAAGCCCCACGATAAAGAGGCTGACGCCGGAGGCGAACCGCTCTACGCCCCAGGTCCGCTCGTCCACCTGCCTGCCCAGCTCCTTGTACTTGTGGATGGGTCCGGCGAGGAGCAGGGGGAAGAGGGTGGCGAAGGTACCAAAGTTTACGAGGTTTCGCTGGGGTTTTGCGTCCCCCCGGTACACGTCCACCGGGTAGGTCATGGCCTGGAAGGTGTAGAACGAGATGCCGATGGGCAGGCGCAGCCCCAGCACGGGCATAAAGCCTAGGCCGAAACCGGAGAGGGTGGCGGCGATAAGATCCCAATACTTGAAGAACACCAGAAAGGAGAGGTTGAGCACCAGGGCCACCGCGACGGTAATGCGGGCCGCCCTGTCGTTTCCCCCGGACTGATAGCGGGCCACCAGCAGCCCGGCGAAGTAGTCCAGCACAATGGTGACCACCATGAGGAGGATGTACCTGGGCTCGCCCCAGCCGTAAAAGAGGAGGCTGACGGCCAGAAGGACCGCATTGCGCCATTGGGGAGGGGAGAGGTAATGGATCACCAGTACCGCAGGCAGGTAGACGAATAAAAAAAGAACGCTGGAAAAGACCAAGCGACTCCCTCCTAACAAGAGAACGGCGGGGGAGTGCCCCCTTCGCCGGATTTCCTAGTCAACAAAAGACATTATATCTGCTTTTCCCTGTTTTGTATAGCCGTGAAATGTGTTCGCTGAACTGGACTTTTCTGGGAATCAGGCATTTGGCGGTGCGCCGCAAAAAAATTTCCGCCGCCGAAATCCCGGCGGCGGAAACAGGCTATGTCTCGATGTGGCTTTTAATGCGCTGGGTAATCATATCCAGTGCGACCAGGTTGTGTCCCCCGTCCAGCACCACGATGTCGGCGTACTGCCGGGAGGGCTGGACGTACTGCTCGTGCATGGGCTTTACCGTGTTGAGGTATTGGCTGATGACCCCGTCCAGGCTCCGGCCCCGCTCCTTCACGTCCCGCAGGATACGCCGCAGGATGCGCACGTCGGCGTCGGTGTCTACAAAGATCTTGATATCCATCAACTCCCGCAGCTCCCTGGGGTGGAAGATGAGAATTCCCTCCACGATGACCACTTTGGTGGGGCTCACCTCCACTGTCCTGTCCGAGCGGTTGTGGATGGTGTAGTCATATACCGGACAGTGGATGGTCTTGCCCGAGCAGAGGGCCTTCATGTCCTCCACCATCAGGTCGGTATCGAAGGCGTCGGGGTGGTCGTAGTTCAGGGCTGCGCGGGCTTCGTAGGTCATGTTGGGGTGGGCCTTGTAGTAGTTGTCGTGGTACACCACGCTCACGTCGTCCCCGAAATGATCGACCAAGTGCTGAGTCAGGGTGGTCTTGCCTGAGCCGGTGCCTCCCGCGATGCCGATGACCATTGTCTCCATACGAACGCCCTCCCGTCATGTCTCGACAGGAAGTATACCACACAAATAAAAAAATTTTAAGCCCTAACCGTAAAAAAGAATGCGAACCGCCCAGGCAGCGGCCATAAAGCCCGCCAGGTCCGCGCACAGGGCGGCGGGCACGGCGTACCGGGTCTTTACGATGCCCGCCGCGCCGAAGTAGACGGCAATGGTATAAAAGGTAGTCTCGGTGGAGCCAAGCATGACGGCGGCGGTGCGCCCGATGAGGGAGTCGGGCCCGTAGGTGGAGATGAGCTCGGCGCCCACCCCCAGCGCGGCCGAGCCCGAGATAGGCCGCACCAGCAGGAGGGCCACTGTCTCCGGCGGGATGCCCAGCCGCAGGAGGAGAGGCTCCAGGGCGCCGGCCGCCAGCTCCAGAGCACCCGACGCACGGAGCATATGCACAGCGGTGAGCAGGCCGATCATGGGAGGGAGGATGCGGATGAGCACCCCCAGCCCCTCCCCCGCGCCCGTAATGAGGGCGTCATACACGTCTACCCGGCGCACTACCCCCCAGAGGGCAACGATGGCGATGATGCCGGGCATGAGCATGGTGAGGAAGAGGTCGGTCATCTCTTCCTCCTCCTTGCCGGGGCGCGCGCCCGGTCGGGCCACACCCTGGCGCACAGCTTTGCGGCGCAGATGCCTACGCTCACCGAGATGGCCGACGCAAGCCACACGGCGGGCAGAATGTCAAAGGGAGCGGCGCACCCCGCCGCCGCCCGAACGCTGGCCACCGTGGTGGGGATGAGCTGGATGGAGGAGCTGTTGCACACGATGAGCATGCACAGCGCGTCGGAGGCCACCCCCGGCGTGCGGCGGCTCATCAGCCGGGCGGCCTGGATGCCCAGCGGGGTGGCCGCGTTTCCCAGCCCCAGAAGGTTTGCCGACACGTTGGCCGATATATTGTCCATTACGTCCCCGTCCCCTGCGAAGGCCGGATACAGCCGCCCGAGTATGGGCCGCAGGAGCCTGGACAAAGCCCGGGACAGGCCCGAGCGTTTCATGATCTCCATGACCCCCATCCACAGGCAGAGCATCCCCGCCATGGTGAGGCAGAGCTGCACAGCCGCCGCCGCCCCCTCCATGGCCGCCGCCGCCACCTGGGGGCCCCGTCCCGTCAGCAGTCCACACAAGATGGACAGGACCACCATGGATGTCCATACGATCGACATTGCCACCGCGCCACATCCCTTCCGCTTTTTACCCTCCATCTATACGCCGGCGGGGCAGGAAACATGTCCCCTAAAAAAACTACAATTTTCCTATACCCAGCCCCCCTA